>DASVVM010000124.1:0-29365 GCA_036386555.1 Allosphingosinicella sp. | reverse complement strand
AACGCGATTCAGGTTCCATCGGCGCGGCCGGCCACGTCCATGAAATTGCGGGCCGCCTCGCGGTCGCGCTCGTCGGGGAAAGCGACGTCGAGGTCGGGCGCGGAGCCGAGCATGTGGAGCAGCGCCCAGAGGGCGAAGCGGTTGCCGCGGTCCTTCTCGAGGCCGAGATCGACCTTCATCCGCTCGATGCCCGCTTCGAGGGCGGCCGGGGCGACGGCGGCGAAGTCGGCAGTTCCGAAATAGCGGCGGAGCTGGTCGTCGAGGTCCATCCGCGCTCCCTAGACCATTCAATGCCAGCGGTCTCCCGGCTGCCTGACATAGCGGCGCCAGACGTAGCCCCAGGGGATCACGAGCGGCATCAGCACGATTCCGAAGCCGATATTGAAGAAATCCTCGGCAAAGGTCGGGGGGAGCCGGCCGGCGGACCATTGCGGAAGGCCGTAGGCGATCATCCAGATCGCCTTCCAGGCGAATTCGAACATCAGCAGCGGCAGCATCTGCAGCGGATATCTGAGGCCGAGAAAGGCGAGCAGCCAGATGGCTCCGAGCAGGGCCGGAATGACTCCCCGCGAGCCGAGCTCGTGGCTCACTATCTCCGGAACGATCATGACTCCGAGACCGACGACGAGCAGGAGGTAGGCGGCGCGCAGCACATGGAGGCGGATAAGCGAGACTTCGCCCTCCCCTCGCGCCGCGGAGGTCTCATGGGCGTGCGCTGCGGTCGATGCCATTTCGGCTCTCCATCTCAAGAAGCGGCGGGTAGCGGCACCTTCGCGCGCGCCGCTCCAGGGCCGTCGCGAAAGCGTTTTCCGAAGCGGAGCCGGACCAGCCAGAAGGCCATCAGCGCGAACGGAGCGAAGGCGGGGACGAAAAGGAGGGCTGAGCCCCGGAGCCCCTGCGGAAGCGCGTCCTGCTGGCCGAGGAAGAAGGAGCCGGTGGCGATGAAGAAGGCGAAGCAGATGCGCCACACGTGGCGCGACAGCCGCTGCCTGGCGGTCAGCCTTCCGCGGAGGATGAAATTGAGGTCGCCCAGCCCCGCGAGGAGGCACAAGGCGGCGAAGGCGAAGACCGGAGCCGGGCCGGCGGGAGTGGTTTCTCCGGTGAAGCCGCCCCAGAAGGCGGCGGCGGCGCCGAGCAGGGCGAAGGCGCAGGCGACCCGCTCGAACCGGCCCGCAATCCCGTCCCGGCGCCGGGCGGTCACCCAGGCCGTCGCGACGAAATAGCAGACGATGATTCCGCCGGCCGGCGAGCCCGGCGGGTCCCTGAACGGCTCCAGGATCGAGGCCGTGACGCCGAGGACGATCATCGCGGCGGCGAACAGGCCGCCGGCCGAGCCGTGAAGCCGGCCGCCCTTGCGCGCCAAGGCCGCCACGGCCCCTGCGGCAAGGGCGATGCTGCCCCCAGCGATATGCAGCCACAGCAGCGCGCTCATGCCGCCACGCTCTCTGGACCGTCCGGCGCGCTCCGGCCGCCGGCCGCGGCATCGGGCGCGAATTCGAGCAGGTCGCCGGGCTGGCAGCCCAGCGCGTCGCAGATCGCCTCCAGAGTGGAGAAGCGGATCGCTCGCGCCTTGCCGGTCTTGAGGACCGACAGGTTGACGATCGTGATCCCGACCCGCTCGGCGAGCTCGGTCAGGGTCATCCGCCGCGCGTGGAGGAGGTCGTCAAGCTTCACCAGGATGGCCATGGTCAGACCGTCCCTTCGAGATCTTCGCGCATCAGCGCGCCTTCGGCGAACACCCGCGCCAGGACGAAGGTCAGGAGGACGGCGAGCCAGCCGTTGATCGAGAAGCCGGCGTCGAGATGGACGGGATGCTCCGGAGTCGAGACCGACTTGCCGATCGCTCCGATGATCATGCTGAGGATCTGCAACGCGAGCAGCGCCCAGGCGATCGTCTGCAGGCGCACCGCGTTCGCGGCGACGAAGGCGTCGCCCGAGCGCACCGTCTCCACCATCGCAAGCAGGCGCCTCAGCACGAGGTGGTTGAGCGGGATCGCGGCGAGGCCGAGCAGTGCGACGGCGCGCAGGGCCAGGATCAGCCGGTCGGCGTCCGGCGACGGCGTGAGGTCGAAGGCGGACATGATCCATTGCTTGTTCGGCATGACGAGGAGGAGAGCCAGGATCGCGGCGCCGAACAGCCAATTGAGGACGATGAGCAGCCGAAGCAGTACGTGAGCGATCGGCAAGGCGGCGGAATAGGCTCTGGGCATTGCAGGGTTCCAACAGCAGTCTTATCGTTAAACGATAAGACTATTATCGGCCCTCGTCAAGTGTTTTATCGTTTGTCGATATGTTCGTCACCTCCGAAGCAAAACCGGCGACGTCGGCCAGGACCGGCGCACGGCGGCGGAACGGCATGGCCAGCGCGGCCAGGATCCCGACGTGGCCCAGGCGTGGATAGAGCTTCAGCCGGACCTCGCTGCCGGCCGCCTCGAGCATCCCGGCGAGCTTGCGGCTGTTGCGCGGCTTCACCCTCGAGTCGCCGTCGCCGTGAAGAAGCAGGGCCGGGGGAGCGTCGGGCGCCGCATGGCTGGTCGGCTGGGTCTCCGCGGGCCTCGGCCAGGCGCCGAAGGCGGCGATCGTCGAATCGTCGTCGAGCGGAAGGAAATCGTAGGGACCGGCGAGCCCCGCCATCCCGCGTATCGCGGCCCGGTCCCGTCCGAGCAGGCCCGGGTCGAGCGCCAGCATGGCGGCATTGTAGGCCCCGGCGGAGTGGCCGACGAGGACGATGCGCTCGCCGTCTCCGCCGAAGCGTTTCGCCTGCGCTCGCGCCCAACGCACTGCGGCCGCGCAGTCGGCGAGGAAATCGGGATAGCGCACGTCGGGAACCAGCCGGTGATCGGGCACGATCACGACGAAGCCCTGCGCCGCCAGCGCCCGGGCGGCGAAGGCATAGCCCTGGCGGCGGCCGCTGTTCCACGAGCCGCCGTACAGGAAGACGATGACCGCGCGCGGGCGCTCGACCGCCGCCCGCGGCGCATAGACGTCGAGCGTCCGGCGCGGACCCTCGCCATAGGCGATGCCCTGCGCCACCCGCGTCGACGCGCGGTCCTTCGGCATCAGCGCGTTGAAGGTGCCGAGAGGGTCGATCGTCAGCGCCATTGCTCCCACGACAAGGGCCGCGAGCAAGCCCAGGACGATCCGCTTCGCCGCCGGCCGGCTCACGCCGCCGGCGGATGCGGTATGCGCAGCTCCTGGTCGATGAAGATCTCGTCGGGATCGTCGATCTGGTCGCGGTTGGCGGCGAAGATATGCGGCCAGAGCGACCCCCTGCCGTAATAGCGGACGGCGAGCTTGCTCAAATTGTCGCCCGAGGCGACGACGTGGGTCGCCATCGTCGCTGCCGCGATCGGGCCAGGCAGGGTCAAGGCATCGAGCTTGGCGGCGAGCTTCGCCAGCGTCTTGGGCCGATAGGGGGCCTTGTCGGGCAATTTCGCGGGATCGGCCTTCCAGCGCCGGATCGCCGCCGTGCTCACCTGCCAGACATGCTCGGGGCCGGGCCGATCCTTGACGAGCTTCTGGAGCAGGCTCGCCTCCGGCTTCCTGACGTTGACGATCGGCGCATAGGGATCCGGCCTGAAGCCGTGGATCCGCGAGCCGTGGTCGACGTCGAGCTTGAGGCCGGCGAGCTTGGCGCCCTTCAGCACCCAGTCGAGCGCTCCGTCCGACAGGCCCCTTATGTCGCCGCCGCCGCCGACGGCGCCGTGGACCCCTGGAAACCATTTCTCCTGATAGGGCGCATCCGGAGCGTCGGCGGTCTTGCCCTTTGCCGCGTTGAGCGCCTCCAGGTCGCCGCAGAGGGTGGCGGGGAAGGTCGAGCGCCGCTCGTCGATCGCCACGGCATGGCGGGCGCTCTCGACGAAATCGGTGACCGAAGGGTCGTGGAATTCATGCTCGCGGTTCAGCCAGCCGCTCAGGGGCAGCGCGGCCGGGAGGCCGAGCGCGGCCACCGTGTCCCAGATTCCGAGATAGCGGATCTTGAGCGGCGGGGCCTTGCCCTTCTCGTAGCCCGGGACGTTCTTGCATCGCCAGCTGTCGTCGTCGTCGCCGACGCAGACCGCCGCCGCATAGTCGGCGCGGAACCTGCGCATCTTCTCGCTTGCGCCGTCCGCGCCCTTGAGGCGCTGCTCGTAGAGGCCGAGCGCTTCGTCGATGCGCGCGGCGTGGAGGCGGCTGAGCGGTCCGACATGGCGGACGAAGCCGACGAAGGTGCGGGCGCTGAAGGCACCGCGCGAGAATCCGAAGACGTAGATCTGGTCGCCGGGATCGTAGTTGAAGATCAGGAAGCGATAGGCCTCGCGGACATTGTCGACGAGCCCGGCCCCGAACACTCCGCCGCTCATCTTCTCGAGCCGGCCGGTGCCCACCCCTTCGTCATAATGGATGATCTGGACGATTCCGTCGCGGGCCAGACGCTCGATGCTGGCGGCGGTCAGCACGACGTTGGTCGGCGTGTCGGCGTTGAGCGCGTTCCAGGTGCCGTCGAAGCAAAAGACGATACGTTTCATGTCCGGTTCCCCCACCAAACCCCGCTCCGGACATAGCAGGATCGCCGGCCGGAAGCGACGACATACGTAGGGCCGCCAGGCTGCTCGACGGCCCTACCCGATCCCTCTCCCTACGAGAGAGAGGTAGCGCTCGCCTTGTTATTACGATGACCGACCGTCACTGGCCCGGCCAGGGATAGGCGGCCGGATCCGACAGCTTCCTTCCGAGCGCGATCATCAGGTCGGTGTCCTCGGCGGCGCCGTCGAGCATCAGGCCCGGGCCGGGATTGTCGGCGGCGGAATGATAGGGCCCGCCGAGGAAGGCGCCGAGCTTTTTCATGTCGGCGAACGACCCGCCCACCATGATCGAGGGGATTCCGGCGCGAGTGAAGGCCCAGCCGTCCTGGCGCTGGACGAAGGCCGCCGCCTCGTCGTCCCGGTCGGGCGTCCGGCCCGCTTCGGCGATCGTCCGGTCGATGATGGAGTCGAGCGCCTCACGGCCTCGGCCCATCACCGCCACCGGCTCCCCTTTGGGCGTGATGGCGAGGGTGTCCATGTTGATCGCGGCGACGATCGAGGCGAGCGGAACCACGGGCCGGGCGGCGAAATATTCGGCGCCGAGCAGGCCCATCTCCTCGGCGGTCGTGGCCAGGAACAGGATGTCGCGCTTCGGCCGCGGGCCCCGGCCGAGCGCCCGGGCGATCTCGAGCAGGGCGGCGATGCCGCTCGCATTGTCGACCGCGCCGTTGCAGATCTTGTCCTCCCCCTCTTTCTCGCAGAGGCCGAGATGGTCCCAATGCGAAAGGTAGAGCAGGGTCTCGCCGCCGCCGCCGGTGCCGCGCAGCCTGCCGACCACATTGTGGGTCTGGATCCTGTCGATCGCGGTGGCGACCTCGAAGCCGGCGCGCAGCTTGAGCGGAACCGCCCTGAAGGCGGGGCCCGGCCTGGCGAGCAAGGCGCCGGGGTCGCCGCCGGAGGCCCGGATCACGCGCTCCGCCGCGGCCTGGGACATGATTCCGGCGAGCGGCGCCGGAGCGTCGATCGCGAGCTTTTTCTGGCCGGCGTCGTAAACCCGCTGGACGACGGGCCAGGGCAGCTCCCTGCCGACGATCCCGATCACCGCCGCGGCGCCTGCGGCCGCGACCGCCTGGACCCGCTCGGCATAGGCCGGAAGCCCCGCCCCGTCCGGCGCATCGTAGAGGATGAGGACGACGGCGCCCTTCAGATCGGCTCCGGCGAGTTGATCCAAGCCCTTGTCGGGAACCACCGCGCCATGGCCTGCGAAGACGACCGGAGCGGGTTCCAGGGTTTCGCGCGCGGCCCGGCCGTAGAGGATGAGGTCGTCGCGATCGAGCTCGATCCGTTCGCCATTCTTGCCCCTGGCCCGCCAGCTGCTGGTCTGGTCGCCGGGGCGGCGCACGATCACCTCGAGCGGCTGGTACCAGCTGTTGCGCGGCCCCGCCGGCTCGAGCCCGAAGGACCGCATCTGCCCGGCGATATAGGCGATCGACTTGCGCTCGCCCTCCGTGCCGGGCTCGCGGCCGGCGAAGCCGTCGCTTGCGAGCACGTCGATATGGCGGCGAAGGGCCTCCGGCGTGACGGGCTCGGCCGATGCCGGAAGGGCGAGCAGGAAAAGCGTGAAAGCGGCGAAAAAGCGAAGAGCCATCCCCCGGCTTAAGGGGACGGACGCGCAGGTGGCAAGGGGCGCACTTGCTCCCCTCCCTGGAAGGGAGGGGGTGGGGGTGGGTAGGCGAGCGCAGCGAGCCTGCCTGCGGAGTCGGAGTTTCGGCCGCCTTCGGCGGACCCACCCCCAGCCCCTCCCTTGCAGGGAGGGGAGTCACGCCCGCGCCTTCGCCAGCACCCATCTCGCCTGCTCGACGTGCATCCGCTCGATCATCTCGCCCTCGAAGCGCTCGGCCCCGCCGCCGGCAGCGGCGATCAGGCGGCGGGCGGCCTCGACCTCCTCCTCGCTGGGACCGAAGAGGCGGTTGGCGGGCTCGACCTGGCTCGGGTGGATGAGCGACTTGCCGTCGAAGCCGAAGCTCTTCCCCTCCGCGCACTGGGCCGCGAAGCCGTCCGGATCGTCGAGCCGGTTATGGACTCCGTCGAAGGCGGCGACCCCGGCGGCGCGGGCGGCGAGGAGGATGGTCTGGAGCGCGGTGGCCAGCGCCGCCCGCCCGCCGCCCGGGCGAAGGCCGAGGTCCGCGGCGAGGTCGTTGGTGCCGGCGATCAGGCCCGCCGTCTCGGCGGCGATGGCAGCGGCGTTGAGGACCCCGCGGGCCGTCTCGATCATCGCGAGGACCGGCTTGCCGGCGGCCCGGGCGGCCTCGCGGGGCAGGTCCGGGCCGGGAGTCATCGGGACGACGACAAAATCGGCGCGGCTCGCCGCCACCGCCGCGAGGTCCGGGCGGTGCCAGGGCTCGAGCGAATTGATCCGGATCGCGCAGAGGCCCCGGAAGCCTTGCCCCGCCGCCTCCACCGCGGCGGCGCGCGCCTCGTCCTTGTCCCCGGGCTTCACCGCATCCTCGAGGTCGAGGACGACCATGTCGGAATCGAGCCCCCTCGCCTTCGCCACCGCCCTCGGGTTGGAGGCGGGGAGGAAGAGCAGGGATCGGCAGAGCCTGAGGTCGGTCTTCATGGGTCCCGATTTCGCTTGGAAGCGGCCCCGCTTGCCGACATTATGCACCGGTTCGCAAGGGGAGGCGCGGCCGTCATGATCACCACGATATTCTTCTTCCTTCTGGTCCTGGTCGTCCTGTTCCTGTTTTCCGGAATCAAGATCGTCCGGCAAGGCTATCATTATACGATAGAATATTTCGGCCGCTTCACCGCCGTCGCCCATCCCGGCTTCAATTTCTACATGCCTTTCTTTTATCGCGTGGGCCGCAAGGTCAACATGATGGAGCAGGTGCTCGACATTCCGGGCCAGGAGATCATCACCAAGGACAACGCCATGGTCTCGACCGACGGAGTCGTCTTCTTCCAGGTGCTCGACGCCGCCAAGGCCGCCTATGAGGTCTCCGACCTCTACGTCGCGATCATGCAGCTCACCACCACCAACCTCAGGACCGTGATGGGCTCGATGGACCTCGACGAGACCCTCTCCAAGCGGGACGAGATCAACGCCCGGCTCTTGAGCGTCGTCGACCAGGCGACCGAGAGCTGGGGCGTCAAGATCACCCGGGTCGAGATCAAGGACATCCGCCCCCCCGCCGACATCGTCAACGCCATGGGCCGCCAGATGAAGGCCGAGCGCGAGAAGCGCGCCGTCATCCTCGAGGCCGAGGGCAGCCGCGCCTCCGCCATCTTGAGGGCCGAGGGCGAGAAGCAGGGCCAGATCCTCGAGGCCGAAGGCCGCCGCGAGGCCGCCTTCCGCGACGCCGAGGCCCGCGAGCGCGCCGCCGAGGCCGAGGCCAAGGCCACCCAGGTCGTCTCCGACGCCATCTCGGCCGGCAACACCCAGGCGATCAACTATTTCATCGCCCAGCGCTACGTCGACGCCATCTCCGGCTTCGCCACCTCGCCCAACGCCAAGACCATCCTCTTCCCGGTCGAGGCCACCGCCCTCATCGGCACCCTGGGCGGGATCGGCGAGCTCGCCAGGGACGCGCTCGGAAACGCCGCCGGCGGCGGCGGCGCCGGTCCGGCCGGCGGAGCACCGGCCCGTCGCGGGCCGTTCGAGGGCCGGGGCGAGGTCCCCAGCCAGTGACCGGCCTCGAGCTCGAACCCCATTGGGCGTGGCTGCTCGCGGCGATCGTGCTCGGAATCGCCGAGCTGGTCGTCCCGGGAGTCTTCCTGATCTGGCTCGCCGCCGCGGCCGCGGCGACCGGCCTCATCACCCTTGCCTTCGGGATCGACCTGCCCTTCCAGTTCGCCCTCTTCGCTTTGGTCTCGATCGCCGCCGTCTATTCCGGCCGCCGCTGGTATTTGAACAACCCGATGCCGAGCGCCGACCCGCTCCTCAACGACCGAGCCGCCCGCCTCACCGGCCGCACCGTGGTGGTCACCCAGGCGATCGTCAACGGCGAGGGCCGGGTGAAGGTCGGCGACAGCGTCTGGTCCTGCCGCGGCCCGGACTGCGCGGAGGGGTCGCGGGTCCGGATCACGGGCGCGGACGGGTCCTGCCTCAAGGTGGAGCCGGTTCGGGAGATCGAGGGGCCGGGTCCTTCCTGACCTCCTACTGGTCCGTCCCCTCCGGCAGTGAGAGATGGGTTCGCACAAAGGCGTCGCGATGATCGTATACGTAGCCTGGTGGCAGGGTGAAAATCCGGACAAGCTGCGCTCGACCAGCGGCCTCGACTTCATCTTTGGCGCGCTGTGGCCGAGCCTTGGCGCCTTGGCCGGGCTTTTTGCGGGCGATGGGCTGAAATCCCGTCTCCGCAGGCGGTGACACGGGCGAGGTCAGGACCCGATTCCCTGCGCCTCGCCCGTCAGGTTTCAGCGCAACGACGCAACGAGGCCGTGCCGCGTTCGCCGCGGATGGTTTCGAGGGCTCGGCATCGTTGCGTCGTCGCGTTTCAAAAAGCTTGGGCTGGGGCCGGGAGAATTCGCGCGCGATGCTCGATCGCTCCGGCCCGCACGTATTTTTTCGAGCCTGATCGGCCGCACCACTTTCTTTAAGCGCCTGGCTGGCGGTGGCGGCCGGGAGGCGGGTTTGGCGCTCTACAAATATTCCAACTATCTCGCGCCGAGCAAAAACAGCTCGTTCGACCAGGTGCTCGCGGCGGGGCTGCACATACCGAGCGGAGGCATCTACCGCTGCGTCGGTTGCGGCAACGAGATCGCCCAGGAAGCGAACAGCGTCCTTCCGGACCGGCAGCACCATCCGCACACGTCGGCGCAGGGCGAGGTGCGCTGGCAGCTGATCGTCGCCACGCAGACGAACGTCGAGGCGCCGTATCTGCATGGGGCCTGAGGCGGCCTTCTCTAATCCTCCCCGAAGGGGTCGAGGGCGCGGCGTCGTTGCGTCGTCGCGTTCAGGATGATTGGCCTGCCGCCGGCGAGAGCCTGCACGCGAAGCTCGCCCGTCGGGCGTTCGGCTCAGCGTGATCCGTGCCATTCGATCGTCTGCCGGACACCGTGCGCCCCGGCGCCTCGATGAAATGGCTGGTGTGAAGCCGCTCCCGGTGGCAGACTTCGCTTCGCCTGATCCCATTGAAATGGGAGACTCGCCGTGGAAGACATTAGGACTTTGCTGGCGGTTGCCGGCGGAATCATCGCCGTCGTGGTCGCCCTCGTCGGTCTGGGCCGCTCCTATCTGAAGAATCAGGAGCTGATCGAGCGAGCCAAGATCGTCGACGAGAACCGAGACCTGACCGACCGGCTTCGGGATGCCTCCAAGGCGCATCAGGACGAGATCCGGGCGGTGGCAGGCAGGCTTGCCGACTGCGAGGCCCAGCGCGATCAGCTCAGCGAAAAGGTCTCGCTGATGGGGCGCGCCGGCGGCGCCGCGCTGGCGCTCAAGTCCGCCATCGACAGCGAGCTGCAGGCGATCATGCGCAGCTTCGGCGCGAGCGGCGGCTCGATCTACGTTCCGGTCAGCGGGCCCCGCGGCAATGTCCGGGGCCTCGCCTTCCTCTGCATCGAGCCGTTCACGCCCGATAACCAGCGGCTGAAAAGCCAGATCATCCCGTTGCGAAGCCTGGCCGGGCGCTGTTTCGAATCGGGCAAGTCGGGCGCGGTCCTGAACGTCGCCCAAAGCCGCGAGCAATATGCCGAGGCCAGCGCCATTGCCAATTACCGGCCTTCCTCCACCGTGAACGTCGCGCTCGCCCATGGCGGGGAAACGATCGGCGCGCTCCAGCTGCTTCGGCGGGAAGGCGAACCCGCCTTCCGGGAAGCGGACGTCGCGAGGGTGGCGACGATGGCCGAGCCGATCGCCGAGCAGGTTTTCGACGCCACGCGAAGCATCGCCAGCGCCAAGCTGCTCGGCCTCGCCACCGAGGATTTCACGGTCGAGGGCACGGTGATGGTCTTCGACCTGTCGCGTTCCGCCTTGCTCTTCCAGGAGCTGGCCTCCAGCCACGCCCTGCTCCTCCTCAACGAATTGTTCGAGAGGATGTGCGAGATCGGTTTCGCCGCGGGCGCGACGCTCGACACCTATATGGGCGACGGAGCGCTGCTCCGCTTCAACGTGCCGAGAGCGCTTCCCGACCACGAATATGCGGCGGTGAAGGCCGCGCTCGAGATGCGCGACGCCTTCTCGCGTCTTCGCGACGAACGGTGGCTGGGTTTCAGCACCGAATTCGCCGCCACCCATCTTCGAGCCGGACTTTCCAGCGGGCCGCTGCTCCGCGCCAACCTCGGCCATTCGCAGGTGCAGCACCTGACCGTGCTCGGTCATCCCGTCTCGGTCGCGGCCGCTCTCTGCGACGCCGCCCCGCGCGAGCGCTCGGCAATCTTCGCCGCCGAGGAGACGGTCTCACCGATCCGGGACCGGATCGTCGTCCGGCCCACCGAGGAGTCCGCGCTCGCCAAGGCCGCACGGTTCACGACCGCGGCCTACGAGATCGTTCGGCTGAACTAGGCTCCGCGTCCAGCGGGCAGCCCCGTCACCCCGCCAGGATCGGCCCGCGGCAGGCCGGCCTCAGGGCCAGCAATGGAGGCAGCCGTAATAGACTCCCGGGCAGAGGTGCGCTTCGGCATCCTCGCAACCCTTTTCGTGGAGGTTCGCCACCAGTTTCCCCGCGTCGGCCTCGGTCATCCTTCCGGAGGCGATCTTCTTTCCGTCCATCGAAAAGAGAACGACATGGGTCAGCTGCGGATCGCTTTCGGTCATCGGCTGACGGCTCCCCAACTGGCGTCCGACCCGGGTGCCGCCTCCTTGTCGCGCCCGGCCGGGAGAAGCAATGCCGGTTGTCCGTAGCTGTACCGGTCGGTGCCGGGCGCGGCCGGCGCTTTCCACGCACGTGAAAGGCGGCGACAAACGCCATCTGCAAGATTCTTCTATTGCGGAAACACCCAGGCCCGGGACCAAAGCTCGATCAGCGCCCCGGGCAGCCGGTCCGGCCGCGTCTCCTTCGGCTCGGTCGTCCCTTGCGCGTTGGTGAAAATGTTGGTTCCGAACCATTGCTTGTGGCCCATCTTGTGCATCATCCGGTCCCAGGTAGCGGCGACCATGCGCTGGGCGTTGGGGTCGGCGGGGGCGAGCTGGAGCGCCCTCGTGGCGAGCAGGTGGGCGGTGGCGAAATCCTCCCAGGTCTCGCCATGCTGCATGACCAGAGCGGCGTGGAAATAATCGCCTGGGGTCTTGAGGGTGGACGTCCTGAGAAGCGCGAGGACGGTCTCTCGCCGCTGGGCGTCGCGCGGCGTGGTCCGCGCCCAGTCGATCGGCGCCTCCCGGTCCTTCTGATCCTCCTCGGCCAGGCGGCACAGCTCGGGCATGTCGGCAGGGGCGCATCGCCAGGCATTTGCCGGAGCCGGAGCCGCCCGGGCAGGCGCGGCAGCGGCAAGGGATGCGGCGAGCGCGGCGACGAGAGCTGTCTTGTTCAAGGGAGGCGCTCCGGGGAATGTGGGTCACGAGGCATAGGAGCGTGGCCCTCCTGCATTCAAGGGCGGTTCGGGAGGAGGGAGCGGACGGCTGGGTCGTGGACCCGTATCGGCACCGCGACTTGTTGCCGGTGCCTTCGCCTCTCGAGCTTCATCGCAACGACGCGAAGACGCTACGAGGCCGCGCTCCTCGTTTGCCGCGGCCTATCCGAAAGGCTCGGCATCGTTGCGTCGTCGCGTTCCAAATTGATTGGCCTGCGGCCGGCGAGGACTTGCGCTGGAAGCTCGGAGGTCGAGGGATCGGGCGCTCAGGGCGGTCCTATCGTCGACTGCAGGAAGCGGCGGATTCGGCCTCGATAGTCGTCGCCGCTCAGCTGTCCGATGGCGGCGTGGCCCTTGCCGGGGACCAGCCACAGGCTCTTGCGGCCGGGCGCGGCCTCGAACAGGTCGCGGGTCTCGTCCGGCGGGGTGTATCGGTCCTTCTCGCCGCCGATGACGAGCACGGGTCCAGGGTAGCGGCGGAGCGCGTTCAACGGCGAGAGGTCGCCCGGCATGACTCCGAAGCGCGGCTTCGACTGGAAGCTGAGCAGCGGCTCCAGCAGCCAAGCGGTGGCGGCCGTCAGCCGGCCGGCGATCCGGTTGCGGATGGCGTGGCGGATGTCCGGATAAACCGCCTGGAGGATCAGCGCGTCGGCCGGGACGGGGCCCGAGGGGCCGAGTAGGGCGGCGGCGCCGCCGAGGCTGTTGCCGATCACCGCGACCCGGGCGCCGCTCTGCCGGCGCTTGAGCCAGTCGAAGGCGGCCCGGGCGTCGGTCGACTCGCGAAGGCCGAAGCTTCGCTCCGCCATGTCGGACTGGCCGTGGCCGCGGAAGTCGATGGTGAGGGCGGCGTAGCCGAGCGCGTGCAGCCAGTCCGCGGTCGGAGCGGTCGAGGCTCGGGAGGCTTTCACGCCGTGGAGGAGGAGGACGGCCGGGGAGTCCGGGCGGCGGCCGGGCCAATATGTGGCGGCGAGGGTCAGGCCGTCGGAGGTTCGTATCCGGAAGTCGCGGGCGGGGGCGCCGGTCGCCGGAACCGTGCTGGCCTCGCCCCGGACCATGAACGACCCGGCGACCCAGCTCAGCGCCAGCCCGCCGATCAGGCCGAGGACCCCGCAGAGAAGCACGATCCTTCGGGTCAGCCGCATCGGCGCAAGGCTATTCGCCCCCGGGACGGGGTTCAATGCCGTTTCGAGGCTCCTAACCGGGGTCGCGGCTGCTACCGTCGGCCATGGCCAGCGCCGTCCAGTCGCCCGGCGAGTCGAGGTTCGCCTGCACTTCCTGCGGGGCGTGCTGCAACCGCTCGCCGGAGGTCCAGCTCTCCGAGGCCGCAGCCTTGTCGGACATGTTCGTCTTCCGGCTGATGTTCAGGCTGTACGAGCTTCCCCGGTCCCTGGCCTGCCGCCCGACCGCCGCTTCCGCCGAGGCTTTCCACGAATCGAAGCGGCTGCTCGCCGCCTTCGCGGCAAGGACTCGAATCGTGAGACGGAGGCAGGGCGCCAAATCGGTCGAGCACCGCCGATACCTCGTCATCTCCGCACTGACCCTCGACACCGGCGGGGGCGCCTGCGCCGCCCTCAGCGCCGGACGATGCAGCATCTACGCCCGGCGCCCCCTCGCCTGCCGGACCCTGCCTTTCCACTATTCCCGCCCCGAAGCTTCGGCCCGAAGGGATCTGGAGTCGTTCGTCTCGACCCCGGGCCACGCCTGCGACACAGGCGGTCATGCCCCCGTCGTCCTGGCCGGGGGCCGGATCGTCGATCCCGGCTCGCGGCAGGCGCGCGACGACGCGCTTCGGCTTTGCAGCCAGGAACGGAGCTGGCAGGACTCGATCCTCGGCCGGCTGAAGGCCGGCGCCGGCGCCTCGCTCCCGAGCCTGTCCGATATCGAGGCCAATGCGGCGTTCGGCGCCACGACGACGTCGATGCGGGTCGCCTGGCAGATCGCGGCCGAGGCCGGCTTGCTGGACGCCGACGCTTTCAGACGCCTGATCGAGGCCCAGTCGCACGTGATCGATCGGGAGCTTGCAGCGGGACGATGCTCGCCGGACGCGCTTGAAACGCTCACCGGGATGCGCGCCGAATACAAGCATGCGCTCCTTGCCTATGGCAAAAACTGACAGCCGCCGGTGACTGCCGCCATGACCCCCTTCGCTTGGACCCCTCCTCTCCCGCGAAAAACGGGAGAGGGATCAGTGCGGCTCTGGTCCTGAGCCGAATGTCGATACAGCCTGGGGGGCCTCAATCGCCCCGCTGGTACAACGCTCCCAATTCCTCCAGGTCGAGATCGCGCTCAAGGTCGTGGAGCACCTCGTCCTCGATCAGGCCCTGGCGGTGCAGCCGGATGAGCTCGGCCCGGGCGGCGGAGATCGCGGCCAGGACCGCGTCGTAATGAGCCCTGATCCCGGGCGTGAAGGATCGGGCGTCGTCGGCGTAGCGAAGGATGGCCTGGGCGCGGCTTCGATATTGCTCGAGAAGCTGGGGGTGAAGGAGGGTGCCGTCCGAGCCATAGGCATGGACCTCCATCGCCGCTGCCTTGGCCCCCGCCATGGCGGCCTCGGCGCCGGCCATGTCGACCCGGGCCGGCGGATCCTCGTCCTCCGGCTTCACCAGCGCGATGACCCGACCGAGGGTCGATCCCTGGA
Source organism: Allosphingosinicella sp. (assembly GCA_036386555.1). Classification (GTDB taxonomy): domain Bacteria; phylum Pseudomonadota; class Alphaproteobacteria; order Sphingomonadales; family Sphingomonadaceae; genus Allosphingosinicella. The sequence continues at coordinate 14,710 of DASVVM010000124.1, read as the reverse complement.
GGATGACGGTGACCAATATCACCGCGACGGCCGCAACCAGCATCAGGTCGCGGCCCGGCATTTCGGCGGGTAGGGCAAGCGCCACCGCCAGGGTGACGACGCCGCGCATCCCCGCCCAGCCGAGGACTCCCGCCTGCCGCCGGCCGAGCGGGCGCGCCTGCCTCAGCCCGGCCCGGCGGAGCAGAATCAGCAGGCCCTCGCTCCCGAACACCCAGGCGAAACGGGCGAGCAGGACGGCGGCGACGATTCCAGCCACCGGCACGGCCATGGTGGTGATCACGGCCTCGACGCCGCCGACCCGCTCCAGCACGCCGCGAAGCGAGAAGCCGATCAGGATAAACACCAAGGCCTCGAGGCTGAAGACCAGGGTCCGCCAGAAGGCGCTGCCCTGCATCCTTATCTTCGCCGGAAGTACGACATGCTGGTACCAGCCGAAGACGATCCCGGCCGCCACCGTGGCGATGACCCCCGAGACGTGGATCGCCTCGCCGGCGAGATAGGCGGCCCAGCAGAGCAAGGTGGCGGTGGCGACGACCAACGTCTCGTCGGTCATCCGCCGCATCACCAGGATCCAGGCGGCCGCGACCGCGACCCCGACCGCCGCTCCGCCGGCGGCGACGAGCAGGAAGCTCCCCACCGCCTCGCCGGCGTCGAAGGCCCCGCTCAGGGTCGCTGCGACTGCGAATCGAAAGAGGACCAGCCCGGTCGCGTCGTTGAGCAGGCTCTCGCCCTCGAGCAGGGCCCGGAGCCGGCGCGGCAGCCTGACCCGCTGGAGCACGGCGCGCGCCGCGACGGCGTCGGGCGGCGAGACGATCGCCCCGAGCGCGAGGCAGGCAGCCCAGGGAAGCTCCGGCACCAGCCACTTCGTGGTCCCGGCGACGACCAGGGTGGTGAACAGCACCGCTCCCACCGCCAGCGACAGGATTCCGGGCAGGTGCCGGCGGAACCGGCCGAACGCCGTATAATAAGCGCCGTCCATCAGAAGCGGCGGAAGGAACAGCACCAAAGCGAGCTCCGAATCGAGCGAGATCTCCGGGATACCCGGCAGGAAGGCGAGCGCTCCCCCGCCGAGCAGCAAGGCGGCCGAGGGCGGGAATCCGATTTTGGAGGCGGCCCAGTGCAGTGCGACGGCCGCCGCCAGCAAGGCGAGCACGAGCTCGAACGTCTCGACAGGATGCATGGTCCCTCCCCCGGAGCGCGGCGCGGCGGACGCCCCTCGCCTCTATGCACATCCTGGCGGTCGGGCGGAATAGGGGGTGCATCCCTGCGTTTTGGAGCCGATCCGAAGCGGCGGGGCGGCCGGTTGTTTTCGAATTCCGCCCGCCCATATCGGCGAGGCAAGAGGAGGATAGGGGCGTGGCGGACTCGCCGCAGGATCGGATCGGGAAGGGGCCATTCGGGGCGCTCCTGATCCTCTTGGGCCTGCTGCTGAGCTCGGGAACGGCCGCGGCCGCCGGGCTCGACCTTCGCCAGTCCGCGCCCCGCCTCGGCTCCAGCCGCAGCGCGGCGGCCGTCGCCCTGCTTCCATCCGGAGTTCGAAATCCCGCCGAGGACGACGCTCCGCAGGCCGGAGGCGGGGCGGCTCCGCCTTCCGGGCCGGGCGTCGTTACCCGGCATCTTTGGGAAAGGCCGGCGGCCGGGCTCGGCTCCCGCAACGAAGCGCCCCGTCCCGAGCCGTCCGACCGCTCCTATCGGGCACGAGCCCCTCCAGCAGCCTGAGCGGCCGCCTCGCGGCCGACCGGACTCGAGATCCGCCCGCGCGGGCGGACCCTTTTTGCTGGAGAGAATCATGTCTTCCTCAACCTATCGACTGACCCAGACCCACCGCCGCCTGGACGACGCCATCTCCACGGAGATGAGCCGCCGCCTTCCGGACAGCCTCAAGCTGCTCCGCCTCAAGACGCTGCGCCTGCTGGTCAAGGACCGCCTGGCGAAGCTGATGCGCAGGGCCGCGGCGGCCTGACGTGAAGGGCCGGCGCCCTTGCGGGGGCGCCGGCCCTTTCTCTTGCGACCGTGGCCGCCTCTCTGCCTCCCTGCCGCGAAGCGGCGGGGAGGGGGACCACCGAAGGTCGTGGAGGGGTGATCTGGCTCGGCTTTGGCGGTTCCGGCGGGGAACCTCCCCCCATCAGCCTTGTCACCCCTTCACCACCTTCGGTGGTCCCCCTCCCCATCTGACGATGGGGAGGCAGAAGGCGCCGGCTCTTCGGCTCAGTCGTCGTCGCCGTAGCGGCTGCGGTAGAAGATCGCGCCGGCCGCGACCGCCACGCCGGCGGCCGCCGCGCCCAGGCCGAGGTTGCGCCAGCTGAACAGGCTCTGCTCGCCGAGCGGGTTGCCGTCGGCTTCCTCCTCGAGCAGGGCGGCGTTGTCGGCATTGGCGGAGAGGCGGACCCGGTCGCCCTCGACCGCGGCGACGAGGCCGCCCGAAATGTAATGATGATGATGCTTGTGCGACCCGCTGTCCTGCTTGGTCAGCTTGATCCGGCCGCCGTCGACCTTGTCGACCGTCCCGAGGCGGACTCCGTCGGCTCCGAAAATCTCCATATGGGGCTGGATCTGGCTGAGATCGGCCATGTCGTTGGTCTCCTGCTGAGGTGAAAGGTTCAGGGGCTGTAACGAGGCGGACCCGGATTGGATGCACCCACGGGCGCGGCTTGGACCCGAAACGACCCGCGCACGTTGGGGCGGACGAAGGAGATATTCGAATGCGCCTGATTTTCGCCCTGCCGCTGCTGGCTCTCGCGGGCTGCGACGTCGACAACGACTCGGCCAACGATTCCGTCCGGCTGGAATATAACGAGCAACGGATCAGGGACGCGGCCGCCGCCACCGCCCGCACCGCAAAGGAAGTCGGCTCGGGCGTGGGCAACGTCGCCGCCAGCACCGGCCGGGCGGTCAAGGAGGAGGTCGGCGACATCGACGTCGACGTCGACGTCAACCGGACCCGCTCCGGAGACTCCGCCGCCAACGGAGCTTCCGCCAACTGATCTTCGCCCGGGCCCGGTTGAAAAAACGGCCGCGCTGGGCAAGATGGAGGCAATCGGCAGGGCACGGGGCATATGCGCGGACAGGTACTTGGAGTCGACACCCGCACGGGCGACGGGATCGTCACCGGCGAGGACGGCCGCCGCTACAGCTTCAAGCCCTTGGACTGGGCCGCGCGGGGCGAGCCGGCGATCGGCATGGCGGTCGATTTCGAGACCCATGAGAGCCGGGCGCTGAGCATCTTCCCGGTGCCCGGCGCCGCCCCTCCCCCCGCCGTCGCCTCCGCCCCGCCCGCCCCCGATCTCGGCGACCGCAACAAATATATCGCCGCCCTCGTCGCCTTCCTGGTCGGGTGGCTCGGGGTCCACCGTTTCTATCTGGGGCGGACCGGCTCCGGGATCGCGATGGTCCTGCTCAGCTGCACGATCGTCGGCCTCATCGTGTCGATCCCCTGGGCGTTCATCGACATGATCCGCTACCTCGTCATGTCGGACCGCGAATTCGCGGAGCGCTACGCCCGCATAGGTGGCTGATCCGCCATAATGGTTCGCACAAAGGCCCAAAGGCACAAAGAGGCCATGGCAGCGAAGCCGCTTCAACTTTCCTCCGATCGGGGAATCAAGGCGCGCCGGTGCTCGCAGGACCCTTTGCGCCTTTGTGACTTCGTGAGAACCAAAAGCGGATTGCCCACTCTCACCCGCGTGCACGGCTAAGGTCCGGCAGCTTCGCCAGATCGGGCTCGACCCGGCACGGCCGAAAGGGGGCAGGCAGCGCTACTGTCCCCAAGCGCGGCTTTCCTTGGGCATGCGATGCTGCCATTCTCGGGCTCAGCAGGAGCGAAACATGGATCGGCAGCGCGTAGCATCTCTCGTGCCCATGGCGCACGTCGCCGACGTCCTGGCCGCCGCGGCCTTTTACGAAAAGCTGGGCTTCGGAATCTGCGGCAGCTTCACGCCGCCCGGGGACGCCGCGCCCTCCTGGGTGTCGCTTCGGTCCGGAACGGCGGCGCTGATGCTGGCCCGCGCCTCGGAGCCGGCCGTTCCGCGGCAGCAGGCCGTGCTGTTCTGTGTCTATTGCGCGGACGTGGAGGCTATGCACAGCGAGCTGGCCGAAGCCGGGCTCGAGCCGGGGCCGATCGGCAAGCCCTTCTACCATCCCGAAGGCGAGTTCCGCCTGGTCGATCCGGACGGCTACGTCGTCAACGTGGCGCATCTTTAAGGGACGGCCGAAGGGGTCAGATACCGGTACCTGCCCGCACTCCTTCCTGCCAGATAAATGGTGACAGTATACATTTACCAGCCCCACACCCGGGCTGAGACGCGCGTTAAATGTATACTGTCACTGTTTACCCAGCCTACGTGTCCGGCACCAAGGGGATACGTCCTCTCGTGGCGCCTCGCTCTTTAGGATTCAACGTAACGACGCAACGAGACCGCGTAGCCCGTTTGCAGCAGGACTCATTCATAGGCTCGGCTTCGTTGCGTCGTCGCGTTGCAAAATGATTGGCCAGCAGCCGGCCCGGAATTGCCCGCGAAACCTGACCACCGGACGGTTAGGGGACTGTCACCAGCCTGGCCCCTTCTTCGCGGCTTAGCGGCTTTGCGTGAGACCTTCCCTGAGCCCGTGCGCGCCTTGCCACCGGAGGCTGGTTCACCCAAAGCACCAAAGGACCAAAGAGTCCGCGTGGGGCAAAATCGCCTGCGTGCGCCGTCGGACGCTGTTGCCGAGAAATGATGGGCGAAGCCCATCCAGCCCAGCGGCGACGCGTAGGCACAACTTCATTGAACCGTGCGGCCCCTTTGGTGCTTTGGTCCTTTGGGTGAAACAAATCGGCATCGGCACCGTCCTGCGCCTGGGCTACAGGCTAAGCAACACCGCCAGATCTGGCCTCAGCCGCAACCTGGGCGGCGATATCCTCGCCGTCACTCCTCTTTCGCCTCGTCGTCATCGAGCAGCCCCGCCAGCTCGCGCGCGCCATGAACAATGCGCAATATGTCGACGCTGTCGGGACCGACGCGGTACAGCAGGAGATATCGCCCGACGACGATTGTACGTGCGCCTGGCCCGAGTTCCGGACGAGCCCTCCCGCTTTCAGGGAAATCGGCCAGCCTTTTGGCCGCGGTGAATATGCGCTGGATCTGCTCTTCCGCGGCGCGTGGATCGTCTCCGGCGATGTAGGCGAAAATTTCGTCCGCGTCCCTGTCGGCCGCCGGCGTGATGTCGACGCGCTTCACCCTGCCTTCCGCTTCGCCTCCAGGCGCGCATGGCCGCGTCGGATCACATCATCCGCCCAATCGTCCGGCATCGGCTCCGGCTCCCCGCTCGCCACCCCTTCGTCCCACAATTGCTTGAGCCGACGGATCGCCGCGTCACGGTCGCCACGTTCCCGCTTCCAGGCTCGGAGGGCTTCGCGTACAACCTCGCTCGCCGTCGAATAATCGCCGCTCGCGACCGCCGCCTCCACGTCCTTTGCCAGCTCCTCGGTAAGAGCAATGCTCAGTTTTTGCGCCGCGCCCATGGTACCTCCAGTAGCAATTCTTCTTACTGCCCAGAGCTTCTGTCGGCAAGGATAGGTGGCAGCCGCGCCAGATCGGGCTCCACCCAGCCCAGGCGCGCCTCCCGGGAGAACAGGGTCTTCGGGTCATAGAAGCATAAGGGCCATTCGCGACGCCCCTCCTCGGAAGCGAGCAGACCGTTGACCTTGTCGACCAGCGGCAGCGCCGGATCGGTGCGCGCCAGATAGACCCGCACCGCGCGGATGAAGCACTGGGTGATGGTCTCGTGATAGCCTTCGCTGTCGCTGTTCACGCCGCCGACGCTCTCGTTGAAGCGGCGGATGAGGTCGGGGAGGTCGCGCTCCGGAATTATGTCCGGGCGCTCGACCAGCAGCCAGCAGCAGGCGGCGAGATGGGCCTCGTGGGTCCATTCCTCGCGGCGGAGCGAGCGGGCGAGCAGGCCTTCGCCGATGCGGCGGATTGCGGAATCGTCGGGGAAGAGGCGGGGTTCGTACGTGTCGGTCATGGTCAGGTCCTTGGTAGACCGTCATGCCGGACTTGATCCGGCATCCACCTGCCTTTCCCTGCGTCGGAAGGAAGAAGGTGGATCCCGGATCAAGTCCGGGATGACGAACAACAAAAAGGGCGCGCCGGCCCCCGCCGACGCGCCCTCTCAATTCAGGGCTCCCATCAAAGTACCACTTTGATGGGATATTCGTCAGGCGGCCGTCTGGGTGGGCTCCGTTTGACCTTGTTGCTGGGCGCGCGGCGCCGCGTCGCGGACTCCGGCATCGACATGCGCCTCGAACTTGGCGAAATTGTCGATGAAGAGCTTGACCAGCTTCGCCGCCGTCGAATCGTAATCCGACTTGTCCGCCCAGGTGTCGCGCGGGTTGAGGATCGCGCCGTCGACGCCCGGAACCGAGACCGGGACCTCGAAGCCGAAATTCTCGTCGGTGCGGAAAGTCACGTCGTTGAGCGACCCGTCCAGAGCGGCGTTGAGCAGCGCCCGGGTGGCCTTGATCGGCATGCGCTTGCCGACCCCGTATTTGCCGCCGGTCCAGCCGGTGTTGACCAGCCAGCAGGACACGCCGCCCTTGGCGATGCGCGCCTTGAGCAGGTTGCCGTAGACGCTCGGGTGGCGCGGCATGAAGGGCGCTCCGAAGCAGGTCGAGAAGGTCGCCTCGGGCTCGGTCACGCCGATCTCGGTGCCGGCGACCTTGGCGGTGTAGCCGGAGAGGAAATGGTACATGGCCTGGTCGGGCGTCAGCCGGGCGATCGGGGGGAGCACTCCGAAGGCGTCGGCCGTCAGCATGACGATGTTCCGGGGCACCGGGCCCATATTGTCAGCGCTGCAGTTCGGAATGAAGTCGATCGGATAGGCGCCGCGGGTATTCTCGGCATGGCGGTTGTCGTCGAAATCGAGCTCGCGGGTCTGCTCGTCGATGACCACGTTCTCGAGCACGGTTCCGAAGCGCTTGGTCGTCGCGAAGATCTCCGGTTCGGCCTCGGGCGAGAGTCGGATCATCTTGGCGTAGCAGCCGCCCTCGAAGTTGAAGACCGCCTCGTCGGACCAGCCGTGCTCGTCGTCGCCGATCAGGGTGCGGCTGGCGTCGGCGGAGAGGGTCGTCTTGCCGGTGCCGGAAAGGCCGAAGAAGACCGCTGTGTCGCCCTTGGGACCGATGTTCGCCGAGCAGTGCATCGGCATCACGCCCTCCGCCGGGAGCAGGTAGTTCAAGATCCCGAACACCGACTTCTTCATCTCGCCGGCATAAGCGGTGCCGCCGATCAGGATCATCCGCTCGGTGAGGTTGACCGCGATCACGGTCTCGCCGCGGGTGCCGTGGCGGGCGGGGTCGGCGCGGAAGCCGGGCAGGTCGATGATGGTGAATTCGGGCTCGAAGCCTTCGAGCTCGCTCGCCTCGGGACGGACGAGCAGGGTGCGGATGAAGAGGTTGTGCCAGGCGAGCTCGTTGATCACCCGCACGCGCACCCGGTGCTCGGGCTGGGAGCCTCCGAACAGGTCGGCGACGAACAAAGTCTCCTTCCCGGCGACGGCGGCGAGGAAGTCGGCCTTGAGCGCGGCGAAATGGTCGGACGTCATCGACTTGTTATTGTCCCACCAGATGGTGGACTCGGTCTCGGCGTCGCGGACGATGAACTTGTCCTGCGCGGAGCGGCCGGTGTGCTTGCCGGTGCGGACGACGAGCGGACCGTCCTTGGCGAGCAGGCCCTCGCCGCGGCGCACCGCCTCTTCGACCAGCTGAGGGGTCATGAGGTTCCAGTGAAGCTCGGCTCCGGTGCTCAAACCCAGCCCCTTTGCCGGCACGCGATTGGCCACGACATTCTCCCTTTGAATTATATGACGAAACGGGCGGCCTCGGGGCCGCCCTTCGGATGCGCGCCCCATATCGGAGCGGCCCGGTTTCGTCAAAGGGTGGCGCCGCCGGAGGGGCCGGGCTAAGCACTCCCGTCATTCCCGACGGGGAGGTGGGTGAAGAGGAATGCCGGTAACCATCGCCCTGGTCGACGACGACCGCAACATCCTCACCTCGGTGTCGATCGCGCTCCAGGCCGAGGGCTTCGCGACCCGGGTCTATTCGGACGGCGAGGCGGCCTTGAAGGCGCTGGTCGACAACCCGCCCGACCTCGCCGTGCTCGACGTCAAGATGCCGAAGATGGACGGCATGGAGCTGCTGCGTCGGCTGCGCGAGAAAGTGGACCTGCCGGTAATCTTCCTTACGTCCAAGGACGAGGAAATCGACGAAGCCCTCGGCCTCGCCCTCGGCGCCGACGATTACGTCACAAAACCGTTCAGTCAGAGGCTCCTAATAGCCAGAATCCGAGCAATTCTGCGCCGCGCGGAGGCGCGGGCGGCGCCGGTGGAGGAGGGCGAGGAGGAGGCGGAAACCCCGCAGATCGTTCGCGGGCGGCTGAGCATGGATCCGGCGCGGCACCGGGTGACCTGGAGCGGCAGGGACGTCACCCTGACCGTCACCGAGTTCATGATCCTCGAGGCGCTGGCGCAGCGGCCCGGGGTGGTCAAATCGCGCAACCAGCTGATGGATGTCGCCTACCAGGACGACATCTATGTCGACGACCGGACGATCGACAGCCACATCAAGCGGCTGAGGCGCAAGTTCCGGGCGACCGATGCCGAGTTCAAGGCGATCGAGACGCTCTACGGCGTAGGCTACCGTTTTGCCGAGGAATGACGACAAGGACCTCGACCTCAAATGGTCGGGACGCTGGATGCTCCTCCACCGCATCCTCGCGGTCAACATCTTCGCACTCGCGGTCCTCGCCGGAAGCATCTTCTACCTGGACAGCTTCCGGGGCCGGTTGACCACAGGCGCCGTAGCCGGGGCCGAAACCCAGGTCGGCATCATGGCCGATTCCCTCGCTCTGGCCGAGCCCGGCGAGAAGACGGCGCTGCTTCACCGGCTCGGCGCCCGCTCGCGCACCCGGCTGCGCGTGTTTGGCTCGGACGGCGCCCTTCGAATGGACAGCTGGAGCGGCGCTCCGCCGACTTACGAGCTCCGCGATCCGGCCCTGGAGCCGTGGCGCAAGAGCGCCGCGCGGCTGCTCGACAATCTGTTCGACGCCGTCGCCGGCAAGCCCCCGGCCTCGCCTTTGCCGCTGCCCGAGCCCGATCGCCTCGAGGGCTGGAGCGAAGCGGTCGCCGCCCTTCGGGCGCCGCGCGCGACTACGATGCTTCGCCGGGCTCCCGAAGGCACCTTGTTCCTCTCCGCCGCCTCGAGGATCCCAGCCTCGGACGACGTCCTCCTCCTGACCCGCAATGCACGCGACATCAGGGGAATCGTTCGCGACGAGCGCCGCACCCTGCTGATCGTGATCTTCGTCACTCTGATCGTCTCGGTCCTGCTGTCGCAATTCCTGGCCCGAACCATCGCGCTGCCGCTGCGCCGGCTGGCTCGGGCGGCCCATCTGGTCCGGCTCGGCCGGGCCCGCGAGGTTTCGGTCCCCACCCTCCCCGCGCGCCGCGACGAGATCGGCCTGCTCGCCCGTGCCTTGAGCGACATGACCCAGTCGCTTCGCTATCGGATCGACGCCACGGAGGCCTTCGCCGCCGACGTCACCCACGAGCTGAAGAACCCACTCGCCTCGCTTCGCTCCGCCGTCGAAAGCCTCGACACGATCGAGGACCCGGCCCTTCGCCGCCAGCTGCTCGAGATCGTCCGAAGCGACGTCGTTCGGCTCGACCGGCTGATCGTCGACATCGCGGAGATCTCGCGGCTCGACGCCGAATTGAGCCGGGCCAGATTCGAGCCGGTCGATCTCGGGCACCTGCTCGAATCGCTGCTCGGCCTGTGGGGCCCGCGGGCAGCGGAGCGCCAGGTCCGGGTCGCCTTCGCCCGGCCCCGGGTCGGAAGCGCGGTCGTCCTCGGCGACGAAGCTCGCCTTGCCCGGGCGATCGACAATGTCGTCGACAACGCCATCTCCTTCTCGCCGCCGGGCGGCCTGGTGGAGATCGGAGCGGCCCGATTCAAAGGCGAGGTCGTGATCGCCGTCGAGGACCAGGGGCCCGGCGTGCCCGAGGAAGCCAGGGCCTCGATCTTCCGCCGCTTCCACAGCGTCCGGCCGGAGGCGGACGGCTTCGGCCGCCATTCCGGCCTCGGCCTCGCCATCGCCAAGGCGACGGTCGACGGCCATGACGGGCGAATCGAGGTGGAGAGCCGCCACGACGGCCAAAACGGTGCGCGGTTCGTCATGCATTTCCCGGAAGCGCCTTCGGAATGAGCATTCCCCCCGACGAGATCGTGCACGCCTCGTGCGTCGCAATCGGGGGCAGGGCCGTGTTGCTCGCCGGGGGGTCGGGTGCTGGAAAGTCGGACCTCGCCCTCCGGCTGATCGATCGCGGCGCGGCGCTGGTCAGCGACGATTATACCGAGCTTCGATGCGTCGGCGGGACTCTGCTCGCCCGGGCTCCGGAGACGATCGCCGGCAAGATCGAGTTGCGCGGAGTCGGTCTAATCGAGCTGGATCCAGCGGCGGACGTCCCGGTCTGCCTTTACGCCGACCTTGGCGCCGCTCCCGATCGCTTGCCGGAGGCGGCGACGATTCGGATCGCCGGGCTGGATATCCCACTCGTCGCGCTCTCGGCTCTTGAGCCGTCGGCGCCGCTCAAGCTAGAATATGCGCTCGTGCAGTTCGGACTTCCACTTTGACCGCCGGCTCGGCCCCCCAGCGGATCCTGCTCGTCACCGGCCTGTCCGGCGCCGGCAAGTCGACTGCGCTGAGGACTCTCGAGGATCTCGGCTGGGAGGTGGTCGACAATTTGCCTTTGTCCCTGCTCGAGGATCTGCTCGAGACTCCGCTCGGCAAGGGCAATTCGAGGCGACGGCGGCCGCTCGCCATCGGGGTCGACAGCCGCACCCGCGACTTCGACGCCAACCGGATCGTCCAGCAGATCAAGGCGCTCGCGACCGAGCAGAGGGTCCCGGTCGAGACGCTATATTTCGACTGCGCCGGCTCGGAGCTCCTGCGCCGCTATTCCGAAACCCGCCGCCGCCACCCTCTCGCCCCGGACCGGCCGGCCACCGACGGAATCGCCGCCGAGCGGGAGCTGATGGAGCCCCTGAGGCGCTGGGCGGACCATGTCGTCGACACCACCGACACCGCGCCCAACGCGCTTCAGCAGCAGATCCGCCAGCGCTTCAGCTCGGGGACGATCGCCCCCACGCTTTCGGTCATGTCGTTCGGCTTCGCCCGCGGCATTCCGCGCAACGCCGACAACGTCTTCGACCTGAGGTTCCTCAGGAACCCCTATTGGGTCGACTCGCTGCGCGACCTCACCGGCCTAGATCCGGCGGTCGGCGAGTATATCGCCGGCGACGAAGGCTATGGCGACGCGGTTGGGAGGATCGAGGAGCTGATCCTCACGCTTCTGCCCCGCTACGGGGCCGAAGGGAAATCCTATGTGACGGTGGCGTTCGGCTGTACCGGGGGAAGACACCGTTCGGTCCACGTCGCCGAGCGGGTCGCTGGCCGGTTGCGCGAGGCGGGATTTTCGCCCACTCTCGAACATCGCGACCTCGCCTCGCCGCCGCGCGAGGGAGTCGAAGGCGGCGGCGGGGGCAAGCCGCAGGATTGGGAAGTCTAGATGATTGGTCTGGTTTTGGTGACCCACGGCCGGCTTGCGGCTGAGTTCGTTCGGGCGATGGAGCATGTGGTCGGACCGCAGGAGCGGATCGAAGCGATCTGCATCGGTCCCGAGGACGACATGGAAGGCCGCCGCAACGACATCGCCGAGGCGATCGCCAAGGTCGACGACGGAAGCGGAGTCATCATCCTGACCGACCTGTTCGGCGGGACCCCCTCCAACCTCGCCATCTCGCTGATGAAGTCCGACAAGGTGGAGGTCATCGCCGGGGTCAACCTGCCGATGCTGATCCGGCTGGAAGGCGCCCGCAAGCTGCTCGACGTCAAGGCCGCCGTCGCAGCCGCGCGCGAGGCCGGGCGCAAATATATCTCGGTTGCCTCGGAGATTCTCGGGGAGACCGTCTGACCGTGGCCAGCCGCACGGTCGAGATGAAGAACAAGCGCGGCCTCCATGCCCGGGCAAGCGCCCGCTTCGTCACCCTCGCCGCCGGCCTCCCCGCTTCGGTCGAGGTCGAGAAGGACGGAAGCCGGGTCTGCGGCACCTCGATCATGGGACTGATGATGCTCGGCGCGGCGATGGGCGATTCGGTCACCATCCACACCGAGGGCGACGGGGCCGAGGAGGCTCTGGAGGCGCTGGTGGCGCTGGTCGAGGACAGGTTCGGAGAGGAATGACCTGAATCCTCCCCGCGATTTCGCGGGGAGGGGGACCGCGCGAAGCGCGGTGGAGGGGTCCTTCGGACTCGGCAAGAACCCCTCCACCAGGCTCTGCCTGGTCCCCCTCCCCCGCAAAGGCGGGGGAGGATTTTGTTGCTTCGGCCCCGACCTCCCGCAATGACGGAGCATGCCCCGCCAGATCACCGCTTTCTCCAATCCCCTGGTCAAGGACGTCCGAGCGCTTCGCGAGAAGAAGGGCCGGCGGCGCCAGGGCATGTTCCTGGCCGAGGGGCTCCGGATCCTCACCGAGGCTCGGGAGGCGGGGCGGCTTCCGGCGATCCTGTTCTTCGCCGCCGGCACGTCGCACCCTCTGCTCGACACTCTCATCGCCGAGGTCGAGGCGGCGCATGGCGACGTCGTCGAGACCAATTCCGATATCCTCCACAAGCTCTCGGGCAAGGAGAATCCGCAAACCGTCATCGGCATTTACCGCAGCTTCGACACCAGCCTGTCGCGCATCGACCGGAGCGCCGCGCCCCTGTGGATCGTCGCCCAGGCGCTTCGCGACCCCGGCAATCTCGGCACGATGTTGCGGACCGGCGACGCAGTGGGGGCCGGCGGCCTGATTCTGGTCGACGATTGCGTCGACCCCTTCTCGGTGGAGTCGGTCCGCGCCTCGATGGGGGCCCTGTTCACCCAGAAGATCGCGGCGGCGCCCTGGTCCGAATTCCTCGCCTGGCTTCGAAGCGGCGAAGGGCAATTGATCGGAACCAGCCTCAGGGCCGAGCTCGACTATCAGGCGCCGAGCTACGCGCGGCCCGCCTTCCTCCTCGTCGGCAATGAGGCCCAGGGCCTGCCCGCCGCTTACGAAATGGAATGCGACCTGCTCGTGAAGATACCGATGGCCGGCAAAGCCGACAGCCTGAACGCCGCGGTTGCGACCGCGGTGGTGGCGTACGAGCTGATCAACCAGTGGCGGCGCTAGCCCTCGCGAGAGCTCGCAAGGGGCCGTCGCCGCGCGACCTGCTTAGCCGCTGAACCGTGGCGAAGTCATTGAATCGGCACCCACTGCCCGTCTTCGCAACCGATCCACTCGACGACTTCAACGGTGTCGGTGGCGTAGCCCCACAACCACTGCCCGTGGGGGATGACGCCGGAGTTAGTGCAAAGGTCCCGTGCTTTCCCGACTATGCCCCCAGGCCCGAAATATATATAGCCGTACATGGTTTCGTAGCCTGCGGCTCGGACCGGGACGGCGGTTCCCATGACGGTGGCGACGATGACGGTAGCCAGAAGTTTCAGCTTCACGGTTGTTCCCCTAAAGTTAACCGACCACGTAAATTACGAGCCGACCGGCGCACATTTTCTCCCACCATGCATTCGACTCGCAAGTTCAGGGTAGAGACTGCTGGCTCTCTGGCAATCAACTTTGCATATTGAATTGGATGTTGTTGTTCATCCTAGGCCGCGCGGCAGACGGAACTCTCGCGCCATTTCCGGAGTCCTAACCCAATGACCCGTGGTCCGATGATGCTCACGCTGCTCGCCGCCGGCTGCACGACCGCCGACTCCCCCGGATCCCCCGACCCGGTGCGGGAGTATTATGAGGCCCGGGGCCAGGAGCCCGGCTGGCACCTCCTCATTCAAAACGGTCGGATCGATTTCACCGGCAATTACGGGGAAAAGAAGATCTCGGTCGCCCGCCCCGACCCTCGACCGAGCATCAACGGGCGCCGTTACGTGACCTCGCGCCTCACCGTCGACGTCACCTACTTACGCTGCAACGACGCGATGAGCGGCTTCGGATTCGAGCACCAGGTCATGGTCACCGCCGACGGCGAGACCTACAGCGGCTGCGGCGGCGCCCGGAAGCACGAGTGGGACATGTGATGCGCGCCAATCGATTCTAGAAGATGCTAAACGGGCATCATCTGTCCATAGTAACAATAGCCAACATGCTCATCTTCGTGATGATTGGACATGCTTCCAAACCGCCGATATTGGGGCGAATCGTAATCGTCACAGCCTGTCCACATTATGGTCCCTATCTGGGTCGTCTTGGAAGCATCACTGTAAAATCTCGTATTATAAGCTGGGTTTCCGATATATCCGCCTTGCGCGTTTGCCGGGCTGGCGCTCAGGAACACGGCGGCGACGGTGATCGACGAGAGTATGTTTCTGTGCTTTCCCATAGTTTCCTCCACGGTGACGTGTTCCGGCTTCCCACTGCCGCAACACGAGCCGAAGTAGAGCGGAACTAAGGGTAAAATCCACTTAGGAATATTACGAGCGGGTCGTACCTCCGTCATGCTGAACTAGTTTCCGCGTCCAGGGTCGAGCCGTTTCGCGGGTGGAGGGCTGGACCCTGAAACAGTTCAGGGTGACGGTGGGGAAATCTATTCCGCCGCTTCCGGAAGCTCGGTCGGATCCAGCTTCGTCAGCTGCCTCGGCGT
>DASVVM010000123.1:0-10034 GCA_036386555.1 Allosphingosinicella sp. | reverse complement strand
GCCGCCAAGGGGAACGCCACGGCTTTCGCCAATCTGACGCGGGAAACCTTCGCCGAGCTCGGCACCGCAATTGCCCATATCGAGGCGCGGCTCGCCGACGCCGTGCAATATGACAAGATCAACTACCTGATGCTGATGATGGTGGACCCGCACGTCCACTTCCATGTCGTTCCGCGATACGAGGGCGAGCGCGAGGCCTGCGGGATCGCGGTCGGCGACTCCGGGTGGCCGAAGGCGCCTGCACTGGGGGAAGCGGTAACACTCCAGCCCGACCAGGTGGACTCGCTTGCCGGCTGGCTCAGGGGCGGCTGGCCCAGCGGGCGGTGAGCGCCTTCGCCGCTTCCACGTCTTCCGGAAAATCGACCTCCTGCCAGGCTTCGCCGACGATCGGCACGGCACGTACGTCCGCCCCGCTTTGGGCCATTTCGTCGATTGCGCGAAGATACCAGCGGCGGGTGCCGTCCGGGCGGCGCATCATCGTCTCCACCCGATCGACGAAGAGCCGCGGCCCGGCGCCGCGGAAGGCGAGGAGGCCGATCGATTCGGCATTATATTGGCCGGCCTCGAGCGCCTTGCCGATGCGGAGCAGCCGGTCGCCTTCCCGGAGCACCTTCATGTCGTCGGCGTCGTAGCTCGCCTTCTCGTCGACGGTGACGGCGATCGGGCCGGCCTCCGCCTCGAGGACCCGCTCGAGCAGGCGCGGCGAGATCAGGGTGTCGCCGTTGAGGAGCAAAGTGTCCCGGTCGAGCTCGGCGCGGGCCATCCAGACCGAGCCGAGATTGTCGGCGACATGGTAGAAGGGATTGAACAGGGTCCGCACCCCGGTCCGCCGCGCCGCCACCTCGGCCACCGTCTCCTCGGCGAAGCCGGTGACGACGACGATGTCCGCGACCCCGGCGCCCTGGAGGGCGTCGAGCTGCCATTCGAGCAGGCTCCGGCCGTTGAGGTCGATGAGGCACTTCGGCCTCTCGGCCGTCAGCGGAAGGAGGCGAGAACCCTTGCCCGCGCTGAGGATGATGGCTTTGCCGATGGTCATGAAAAAGGCCGCATTCCTGACGCCGCGGCCCGGTGCGCGACACTTCAGCGACCGCCATTATGTTTTGACTTGGGCAAAGTTAGGGCGTGGCGGATCGGCAACGGGGGCGCGACTAACGGCCCCGGCCGCGCAAATTTCTGTGGCTCCCGAAGGTCGTAGCTGTGATGGAATTGCGACATGGGGGATTGGACCGCGATCGTGCTGGCCGGGCGGCGGCCGGGAGAGGACGGCTTCGCGGCGGCGCACGGCGTGGCGGCGAAGGCGCTGATCCGCGCCGGCGGCCAGCCGATGCTGGGCCGGGTCGCCCGGACCCTGCTCTGCTCGTCCTCGGTCGGCCGGATCGTCGTTCTTGCCCAGGAGGCGGAAAGCCTTCTGACCGGGGAGCTCGAATGGATGGCCGCCGATCCGCGGATCGCCACGGCGCGGTCGGGAGACGGCATTTCGGACAGCGTCGGGCGACTCGCCGGGACGGACGCCGCTCCTTATCCCGTCCTGGTCACCACCGCCGACCACGCCCTGCTTCAGCCGGAGATGGTGGAAGCGTTCATCGCCGCCGCCGCGGGAGTCGACGTCGCCTTCGCCATGGTTGAGCGCCGGGTGGTCGAGAAGGCGCATCCGGACACCAAGCGGACCTGGCTCAAGGCGGCGAACGGCCATTTCAGCGGCGCCAATCTGTTCGCCCTGCTGACCCCCGAATCGGCGCGGGGAACCGCCTTCTGGGCCCGGGCCGAGAAAGACCGCAAGCGCACCCTCAAGCTGCTGAGCTTCCTCGGGCTCGGCATCTTCCTTCGCGCCGCCACCCGGACGATCTCGCTCGAGGCCGCCGCCGAGCGGGTCGGGCGCAAGGCCGGCTTCAGGCTGAAGGCGGTGCTTCTTCCATTCGCGGAAGCGGCGATAGACGTCGACAAGCAGTCCGACCTCGAGCTGGCCGAGCGCATCCTGGCGGCTCGGGCCGACTCACCAGCCGCCCCCGCCGCCGCCTCCACCGCCGCCGCCGGAGGATCCGCCGCCCCCTGAGCCGCCGCTCGATCCGGGCGCGGTGGACGCGGAGGAGATCGTGCTCGCCAGCGACGAGCCGACGCTGTCGGCAAAGTCGCCCGGATCGTTCCAGGGGTCCGAGTTCCCGGAATACCAGCCCATATGGTGGGTCTGGCCCGAGGCCGCGGAAGCGGCGAGGATCGAGGTGAAGCGCGAGGCCCAGTCGTTCTCGACCTCGAGAGCGATCGCGTAAGGAAGATAGCGCTCGAACAATTCGGGCGTCTTCTCCGGCGGGTGAAGGGTCTGGAGCCGCTCCTCCTCGGCGACCGACAGATAGTGGCGGAAGCCCGCGATCCGGTCGAGCATCGCGCGGCCTTCGCGGGTCGGAGCGGCCATCCAGCTGAAGGCGGTGAGAACGACCGGAAGTGCGAGCAGCGGCAGCGCCAGGGGGATGAGCCGCCGGATCTCGCCATAGGCGACCACGCCCTCGACGGCATTGCCGATTGTGACCACGCCGGCGAGCAGCCCGATCACTCCGAGGAAGACGGCTGATATCTTGGCCGACATGGCCATCGCGCCATATTTGCCGGCGGCCAGGACATAGAGGCCGAGCGCGGCGGCGGGCAGAAGCAGGGCGGCGATCGCGACCAGGATGTCGTTGCGTCCGTAATCGCCGGGCGTCGAGAGCAGTATGGTCGCGGCAGGGACGGCGAGCGCTCCGACCATCAGGACCAGGCCGCGGACCGCCCAGATGCGGTTGCGGACGAAGAGCCGGCCTTCGTGCCGCGACTTCAGCGCCTCCTCGAGCGCGTCCTTGGCGCCGCTGAAGGTGGCGTGGTTCTTCTGCTCCATGAGGATCGAATCCCCGCCGGCGAACAGCCGGGAGAGCATCGCGGCCTCCGCCTCGGCGGGGGCGGTTCGGCCCGGGGTCTTGTCGATCCTGGTCTTGTCCCGCCTGAAGAAGCCGCCTTCCTCTTCGGTAAGCCGGATATGTCCGCCGACGCCGAGCTCGACGAGGGCGGAAGCGAAGGCGCGGCTGTCGGCCCTCATTTCGGTGATGTAGCGCATCGCGGCGGCGGAAAGGCCGTCGGGCGGGCTGAAGAGGGGGACGATGGTGCCGGGCTTCGGATCCCGGCCGGCGCGGCGCCAGGCGTGGAAATAATAAGCGAGCACCGCGAGGAGGGCGAGCGCGCCGGCGGCCGGGGGCCCGTTGTCCTGGATCCACAGGCGGGCGGCCGAGGGCGGGGGCGGCGGACTCACCACGCCCTTCCGCCAGGCGGGCGCGACCGTCAGCCCTTCCCCCGGCGCGAGAGCAGCGGTGGTCCGGAAGACGATCTCGCCCGGAGCCTCCGAAACCACTTCCGCGTTCCGCTCGGTCGACCCTTGCGGGCCGGTATAGAAGGCGCGCTGGCCGAAAGGGACCGGCTGCGGAAGCCGGATCCGCGCCTCGGCGACGTCGATCGGGAAGACCCAGCCGTTGCCGGTCGCGTTCCAGTAGAGCTCGTCATGATCCTCGAAGAAGCCGAGCTGGCGGGTGGTCCGGTAGCGGATCTCGTAGACATGCTCGCCGGGCGGCACGCTCGTCTCGGCGGACCCCATGTAGACCCTGACGCCATTGCCCTGGCGCTCGGAATGCCAGGGCTCGTCGGCGCCGTCGCGACGGACGCTCAGGACCTCGAAACCAACCCGCACCTGCGAGCCGGCGCGGCTGGTGTAGCGGGTCGGGAAATCGCGATAGATGCCGTGATTGATCAGAGCGCCTTCCGAGCGGACCCGGATGGTCTCGGTTACGTCGAGCCCCCCGTCGGCCTGGATCGCGACGTCGCTCAGATAATGGAGGATCCGCTCCTCCGCCGCGGCGCCGGCCGGCCACAGCAAGGCGAACGCCGCCAGCAGCGGCAGCAGAAGCCGGCGCATCAGCCCGCCCGGCCGAAGCTGACCTTGGGCGCGGCCTGGATCGAGGCGTCGCCATCCTCGTAAAAAGGCTGCTCGCTGAAGCCCATCGGCCGGGCGAGAAGCACGTCGGGGAAGGACTGGACCCGCGTATTGAGGTCGCGGACGGTGGCGTTGTAATAGCGGCGGGCCCCCTGCAGCTCCCCCTCGATCTCGGCGAGCTCGTCCTGGAGCGCCCGGAAATTCTCGTCCGCCTTGAGCTCGGGATAATCCTCGGCGACCGCCATCAGCCGGCCGAGCATGGCGCCGAAGGCGTTGTCGGCCTGGGCCGTGGCCTCGACGCTCCCCGCTCTGGTGGGGTCTGCGCGGTGGGCGGTGACCTCGGTCAGCACCCCCCGCTCGTGGGTCGCATAGCCTTCGACGGTGCTGACGAGGTTGGGCACGAGATCGGCGCGGCGGCGGAGCTGGACGGTGATCCCGCTGAAACCCTCCCGGGTGAGCGCCCGAAGGCGCACCAGCCGATTGTAGACGATAACGGCGTAGAGAAGGACCAGCGCGAGCAGGCCGAGCGCAATCCATAATTCCATGGCAAATTCCCCCTTGCCCGCGGTTCTAGGATAGGCGGGACGGCGAGGCTAGCCGGTGCGTCAAGGCCCTGAGAGCGCCAACGCCGACTCAGGCGACCTGGCTCTCGCCCGATGCCGAAATGGCGTCGCGCAAAGGCGGCGTGAGTGCAGCTTATCTTCAAAAGTAAGAGCCGGCGGATGATTCTTCAGCAAAAGGAAGGATTCGTCCTGATCGGCCGCTGCACTGCTTCGGCAACGCGAAGGGTCCGACATCGGATATAGTTAAAAACGCGCATTCATTGTTTCAAATCCCGTGGTTAAATGCCCTAAGTTGCATGGTCCATCCTGAATCGGATGTAATTTTCCCTTTCGGCCCAGTTGCTTATTCAGGGGGCGCCCAATAGCCTGACCGGCGAGTCGGACGAATCTGGCTCCGACACCTTCATGGGGGATGGTAACATGTTCATTCGTGGTACGAAGACACTCAGCCTGCGCGCGCTCGCCTTAGGGACGGCGGCCGCTTCGGCGTTTCTTGGAGCCGGAACCGCTTCCGCACAGATCGGCGTGGAAGTCGCCGAGCCGCCCAAGCTGAAGCAGCGGGGCGCGAGCCCCAACCACCCGTTCGACCCGGCCAGCAAGGAGATCCGGCTCGATCTCAACATCGAATATGTCGACGGCGTCATCTACAACCCGGGCACCGGGCTGGACGACAAGGTCAGGCTGCGCGCCTACACCCAGGACGGCCTGCCGCTGCCGGAGCGCTTCGTGTCACCGTCGATCAACGCCCGTCCCGGCGATACCGTCCGCATCGCGCTGAACAACAAGCTGCCGCAGACGACGACCTCCTACGATCCCGGCTGCGCCGGCGGAGGACCCGGCTTCAACCACAACGTGCCGCACTGCTTCAACGGCACCAACCTCCACTTCCACGGTCTCAACGTGAACCCGTCGGGCAATGGCGACAACGTGCTGCTGTCGATCAATCCCGGCGTGAAGTTCGAATATGAGATCGCGATCGCCCCCGAGCATCCGGCCGGCACCTTCTGGTACCATACGCACCGGCACGGCTCGACCGCGCTCCAGGTCTCCAGCGGCATGGCCGGCCCGCTGATCATCAAGGGCAACAAGGCGCCGACCCCGACCCAGAACGGCGATCTCGACACCCTGCTCGACGGCGTCCGCGAGACCAAGGATCGCACCTTCGTCCTGCAGCAGATCCAATATGGCTGCTTCGATTCCAACCAGGACATCAAGGTCGAGCGGCGCGCCAACGGGTCGATCAGGCGGTGGCAGTGCGATCCGAGCGATGTCGGCGGAATCGAGGCCTACAAGGACAAGAACGGCCAAGGCTTCGGCGCCTTCTCCAGCTGGGGCCAGTCGGGGCGCTATACGAGCCTCAACGGGCACGTCCTGCCGACCATCCACGTCAAGCAGAACGCGGTCGAGCGCTGGCGCCTGATCCACGGCGGCGTGCGCGACACGGTCCGAGTCATCTTCGTCAAGGCCAACAGCCCGGTCCTCGATCTCAAGCCGGGCGAGGGCCTCGAGCCCGAGAACATGGAATCGTTCACCGATCTGGTGTGCGGGCGGGCGATCACGCCGGTGACCACGGTGGCGGCCGACGGTCTCACCCTGAATCAGGCCCAGAGCACGCGCTTCACCACCATGCAGCCGGGCTATCGCTGGGACCTGCTGGTGCAATTGCCCCTCGAGGGCGATTATTGCATGCTCGACATCCTGAGCCAGGCGGGCGAAAGCGTCGGCGGCGGACTCGCCCCCGGTGCGCGTCTCCTCGCCGTCGTGAGGGTGCAGCCCGATCCGTCGGCGGTGAACCGCGGGACCCTCACCGAGCAGCTGGTCGACGCCGCCAGCAAGACGATGCCGGCGGACGTCCGGGACGCGGTGATCGCCGACCTCAACAATGGCCTGAGGCTCAGCCGTTTCACCGTGCATAAGCCGGTCGCTCAGAGCGAGCTTTCGGGCAACCAGGAGCTCACGTTCGACATCCTGGCGCAGCCGACCCAGACTCTGTTCACCGTCGCGAATCAGCTGCGATCGTCGCCCGGCTACAATCCCCAGCCCTATAATCCGGCCCGGCTCGACCGGAAGCTGACGCTGGGGACGGCCGAGGAGTGGAAGCTGACCTCGGGGCCGACCGCCGGCCATCCCTTCCACATCCACGTCAACCCGTTCGAGATCGTCCGGATCTCCAACAACAACAACCCGTCGGTGGACGTCAGCGCTCCTGGCGCCTTCGACGGCGGCGATCCGCAATATCCCGGCCTCCGGGGCATGTGGAAGGACACGTTGTGGATCAAGCCGAACTATACGATCACTCTGCGCACCCGCTACGAGCGCTATATCGGCGACTTCGTTCTCCACTGTCACATCCTCGACCATGAGGACGAGGGCATGATGCAGAACGTCGCCATCGTGCTTCCGGGCGGGACCTCGGCCAGCGTCAACGGGCCGCTGGCGGACCCGCACGGGATCCACTAGGCCCCGACACCGCCCGAACGACGAAAGGCCCCGCCTCACGGCGGGGCCTTTTTCGTTGGTGAGCCGGCGGCGAGCGCGTCGCGCCGGTTCGGAACGGACCTAATTAATCGTTCCGGCGCCGTTGCCTTGCCGGCCGCCGGCGCATAGCCTGATCCAGGTTTCGGATTGGCGGGGGCGCCGGTTCCGAACATCCTGGGGGAGGAAAGCATGATCGACCGCGGTCTGAAGGCGCCGAAGCTGCGCGCATTCGCTTTGGGAACGGCAGCCGGGGCGGCAATGCTGGCCGCCGGTACCGGCTGCGCCCAGACGGGCGAGGAGGTCAGCGACCCGCCGGCGCTCCAGCCTCGCCAGGCCTCCCCGCCCGTCGCCGTCGCCGCGGACCCTGCGGCTGCCGCCGCCCGTCCGGCCGCTCCGGCGCCGACCCGTGAGATCTTGCTCGATCTCAACATCGAATATGTCGACGGCGTCATCTACAACCCGACGACCGGCGTCGACGACAAGGTCAGGCTGCGCAGCTATACCAAACCGGGCCAGCTTCCGCCGCGGCGCTACATGTCGCCGGCGATCGTCGCCCGCCCGGGCGACACGGTACGGGTCAAGCTCTACAATAAGCTGCCGCCGACGACGACGTCCTACGATCCGGGCTGCACCGGGGGATCGCACGCCGAGCCCAACGTCCCGCATTGCTTCAACGGCACGAACCTGCACACTCACGGCTTGTGGGTGAACCCTTCCGGCAATGGCGACAACGTGCTGCTATCGATCAATCCGGGAGTCAGCTTCGAATATGAATATGCGATCCCGACCGACCATCCGGCCGGCACCTTCTGGTACCACACGCACCGGCACGGCTCGACCGCTCTCCAGGTCTCGAGCGGGATGGCGGGCGCTTTGCTCATCCGCGGCGACCGGCTTCCGACGCCGGCCCGCAACGGCGATCTCGATACCCTGCTCGACAGCGTCGACCGGCTCCGGGACCGGACCCTGATATTCCAGCAGATCCAATATGGCTGCTTCGACAAGGACCAGAACATCAAGATCAGGACGGAGAAGTCCGGCGGCCAGGAGAAGGTCGTCGCCTGGGTCTGCGATCTGGGCGACGTGGGTGGGATCGAGACCTATGACGACAAGCGGCCCGGACCGCTCGGGCCGACGGGCTTCGGGCCGCGCAGCTGGGGCCAATCCAACCGCTATACGAGCATCAACGGCCTCATCATCCCGACCTTCCGGGCGAGGCAGGGCGCAGTCGAGCGCTGGCGGCTGATTCACGGCGGAGTGCGCGACACGATCCAGCTTAGCTTCCGCAAGGCGCGGACCAACGTCGATCTGAAGGCGGGCCCGCGGCTGGCGGCGGCGCGGATGGGGGCGCTGATCGAGCAGAGCTGCGCCGGCGACGACCTTCCCTTTCATCTGGTGGCCGCGGACGGGCTCACGCTCGCCCAGGCGCGGCACGGCGGCTCGGCGACGCTCCAGCCGGGCTATCGCTTCGATGCGCTGGTGCGGTTCCCGGAGGCGGGCAATTATTGCGTGATCGACGCCGACAGCCAGTCGACGAGCAGCGTCGGCAACCTGCCCTCCGGCTCGCGGCTGCTGGCGATGATCAACGTCTCGCCGGATGCGGCTCAGCTGGCGCGCGGCGACGTCGCCGCCCAGCTCGTCGCCGCGGCCGAAGCGAAAATGCCGGCCGACGTCCGGCCAGCCGTCGTCGCCGACCTGCGCAACGGCCTGCGGTTGAGCCGCTTCGTTCCGCACGCGCCGGTCGCCGATTCCGAGATCAAGGGGCGTCAGGAACTCACGTTCAACATCCAGCTGCCGCCCGACCAATTGCTCTTCCGGGTGGCCAACCAGCTGCCGACCTCGCCGAAATACGATCCGCAACCCTATGCGCCCGACCGACTCGACCGGAAGCTGACGCTGGGCACCGCGGACGAGTGGAAGCTGACCTCGAACCTTTCGGGCCATCCCTTCCATATCCACGTCAACCCGTTCGAAATCGTCTCGATCGTCAACAACGCCAATCCGGGAATCGACGTCAGCGCGCCCGGCGCCGACGACGGCGGGGACCCGCAATATCCCGGGATGAAGGGCATGTGGAAGGACACTTTGTGGGTGAAGGACGGCTATACGCTCACCGTGCGCACGCGCTATCAGCGCTATATCGGCGAGTTCGTCCTCCACTGCCATATCCTCGACCATGAGGATTCGGGGATGATGCAGAACGTAGCGATCGTGCTGCCCGGGGGCGATCCGGCCAGCGTCAACTCGCCGGGCGGGCCGGGACATCATTAGAAGGACGGCGCGGCCGCGTTCGGTCGGACGCCGGGATCCCTGGACATCGTCGGCCCGGCCTCGAGCCGCGTGATCAGGGAGCCCGGATCGGGTCCGCGGTGACGGGCGGGCCCGGAACGACGGAAGGCCCCGCCTTGCGGCGGGGCCTTCGTTGGTTGCGGGGGTAGGATTTGAACCTACGACCTTCAGGTTATGAGCCTGACGAGCTACCGGGCTGCTCCACCCCGCGTCACCAGTGACGAGCCGCGGCGAGGCAGCCCGGAAGCTTCTTTTGATTCCCGTTTCGCAGAAAGCGAAACGGCGGCGGGCTGCTCCACCCCGCGCCAATGTAACCGAGCCGCCCGCAATACGCTTTTGGGGCGTACCGACGGGCGGCTCAATCTTGTGAATGGGCTATCTTATGCGCCGGCTTCAAAGCCTGGCGACGACCTACTCTTCCATTGCTTAGGCAATAGTACCATCGGCGCTGTCAGGTTTCACGGCCGAGTTCGGGATGGGATCGGGTGGGTCACTGACGCTATGGCCACCAAGCTATGGGGCCGGCGCATAAGAAGTTCTAGAAATCGTGCACGTTTTGACCGTCTGGCTGAGATCACCCATCCAACAGCCAAAGCTGTCGTTGATGGTGGGATTCTCAAGCGCGAATAGAGCAATTAGGACCGGTTAGCTCCATGGGTTACCCCACTTCCACATCCGGCCTATCAACGTCGTGGTCTTCGACGGCTCTATGATAACTTATCTTGAGGGAGGCTTCCCGCTTAGATGCTTTCAGC
>DASVVM010000122.1:0-4578 GCA_036386555.1 Allosphingosinicella sp. | reverse complement strand
CGTGTCCGAAGGCCATCCCGACAAGGTGTCCGACCAGATTTCCGACGCCGTCGTCGACCTCTTCCTCGCCAAGGACCCGGAGGCGCGGGTCGCCTGCGAGACCCTGACGACGACCCAGAAGGTCGTCCTCGCCGGCGAGATCCGCGGCCGCGGGATCATGGACGAGGAAGGCAATTGGGCCCCGGGCGTCCCCGAAGAGATCGAGAAGGTGGTGCGCGAGACCGTCAAGGCGATCGGCTACGAGCAGGACGGCTTCCACTGGGAGACCCTCGACTTCTCGAACAACCTCCACCCGCAGTCCGCGCACATCGCCCAGGGCGTCGACGCCTCGGGCAACAAGGACGAGGGCGCCGGCGACCAGGGCATCATGTTCGGCTTCGCCTGCGACGAGACCCCGGACCTGATGCCCGCGACTCTCTATTACAGCCACAAGATCCTCGAGCGCATGGCCGCCGACCGCCACTCCGGCGCCGCCCCCTTCCTCGAGCCCGACGCCAAGAGCCAGGTCACGCTCCGCTTCGAGAATGGCGAGCCGGTCGCGGCCACCGCGATCGTCGTCTCGACCCAGCACGGCAAGGGCTATGACGAGGGCGAGAAGGAAGCCGAGCTGAAGTCCTACGTCCGCCGGGTGGTCGCCGACGTGCTCCCCGCGGAGCTGCTCTCCGACGAGACCGTCTACCACATCAACCCGACCGGCAGCTTCGAGATCGGCGGCCCCGACGGCGACGCCGGCCTCACCGGCCGAAAGATCATCGTCGACACCTATGGCGGAGCGGCGCCGCACGGCGGCGGCGCCTTCTCGGGCAAGGACCCGACCAAGGTCGACCGCTCGGCGGCGTACATCGCGCGGTATCTCGCCAAGAACATCGTCGCCGCCGGCCTCGCCCGGCGCTGCACGATCCAGCTCGCCTACGCGATCGGGGTCTCGGCGCCGCTTTCGCTCTACGTCGACACTCACGGCACCGGCAACGGCGCCGACGATTCCGAGATCGAGCGGGCGATCATGTCGATCCAGGATCTGGGCGGCCTCACCCCGCGCGCGATCCGCACCCATCTCGGCCTCAACAAGCCGATCTACCGCAAGACCGCCGCCTACGGCCATTTCGGCCGGACCGCGGAAGGCGACTTCTTCCCCTGGGAGAAGACCGACCTGGCCGACAGGCTGAAGGCGGCGCTCTAGACGGAACTTTCAGTTCGGCGTCGCGCCCAAAACCCTCTCCGGTAAGGACGGGAGAGGGGGGAAGGACGGATCAGCTCCGGCCTTCGCCGTAATGACGGCCCGGGAGTACCTTGCTTTTCGGCAGACCCCTGTTACGCCTGAACGAAACCGGGGGATGAGATGGGGCTTCTACCGAAGGTTGCGGCGCTCGCGGCTTTGATGTTCTGCTTCGACGTAGCGCAAGCGCAAGCGCAGGGGCCGCGGGCGATCGAGCTTTCCGCAAAAGCGGTTTTCAAGCACCGTCATTCGAAGGTCGAGTTGCCGCCCGTACTGACGGGCCTGCCCCGCACCAGGTCGACGGAATTTGAAGCGGACCAACTCGACACGCTGTCGGAATATGCGACGGCGGGCCTCGGCGAGGTCCATACCGTCTACATCTATCGCAACGTCGCCGGCGGTTTGCCGATCTGGTTCGACCGCGCCCGCTGGATGGTGGAGCATCGTCGCGGAATCGGGACGGCGACCTTGCATGCGGCCGGCGATTTCGTGCCGCCGGGCCGCACCAATGCGAGCGGGCTTCTCGCCACCTACGCCCTAAGCGGCAACAGCTTCCGAAGCACCGGGCTGGCGCTGGTCCCGGTGGGCGAGTGGCTGGTCAAGCTGCGTTCCTCGTCGCAGAGCCTCTCCGCCGCCGAGCTGGAGGCACGGATGAAGGCGGCGCTGGCGGAGATAGTCTGGCCCAAGAAGATGGCCCCGGCGCCCGCGGCCGCGCCCGTTGTCCCGTGCACGACCGCTCTTGCCCTTTCCGGAGACGCGATCCCGGTCGTCGGCGACGACAAAAGCGGCGCGGCGATGCTGTTCGGCGCCTTGCTTGGCCAGATGGGCGCGACCAAGGAGCCGCCCAAGCAGGCCGCTGTGCCGCCGCAGGCGCGCTGGTGCCGCGATCCGACCGAGCTTGCCGAGGCCGGCGTCTATCGCGCGGACGAGCAGAAGAACGGCTACCTCCTCGCCGTCGGCGACGCCGGCCGGGCGATCACCGCGGGGCCGAGCGCGGGACAAGCCCTTATCGACCTGGACGAACAGAAGAAGGCGGGGAGCGAACGATACGAAGTTCAGATGGTCCTCCTGTCGATGAGGGCGGCATCCCGGCTTCTGGACCGGCTGCCGCCGCCGGCCCAAGCCCTGGCGATCGTCAAGGAAGGCCGTTTCGCCTCGTCCTACGGCACGTGGGGCAAGGACAAGGGGAAGATCACCGTCGGACCGGATGCGCTGAAATGACCGGCGCGGCACGGCGCCGACTGCCGGTTCTGGCGCTAATGGGGCTGTGGGCCATGGCGCCGGCGAGCGCGGCGCCCAAGGATCGCCTGTCCGAGACGGAAGCGGCCCTCGTTCAGCGGGCCATCGATAGGGGGACGCTGATCTACGCCTACGACCGGGTCGCCTGGCACGGCACCGACGACCTGAAGGCCAAGCTTCCCGACTTCGCCCGCAAAGTCAGGGGCTGGATCGTCGACGGCCCGGCGGACGCGCCGCAGCTCGTCTTCTACGACCAGGACGAGGCCGATCCGCGGATCGTCTACAGGGCGGACTTCAAGGGAACGCAGCTCGTCTCGAGCCGGATCCTCACCGAGTCCGACGACCGCTCGCTGAGCCCCGGCCGAAAGGCGATGGTCGCCGCCAGGCGGGCGGCGCTAAAGGCCATCGTCGCGGCCAAGGCGATGTTCTGCAGCAGGGCCATGCCCAATACGGTCATCCTGCCGCCCGCCTCCCCGGCCGGCCCGACGCTCGTTTATGTCCTCACCCCGCAGTCGACTCTCAAGTCGATCCCCCTGGGAGGGCACCATCTGGTGGAGGTCTCCGCCGACGGCGAAGCCGGCAAGCCGCGGGCCTTCACCAAGAGCTGTCTCGAAATGCCCTTCGAACAGAAAGGTGGCGACCGGCCGGCGGCGCTCATGGTGACTCATCTGCTGGACCCGGTGCCCACCGAGCTGCACGTCTTCTCGTCGCTCGCCGCTCGGCTTCCGATCTACGTTTCGACCCAGAGCGGCAAACGCACCCGGCTCTGGGAAACGGCCGGCAGCCGGATTCGTCTCGTTTCCGACAAACCGTCGCGCTAGCTTCCGGCCGCCGCCTCAGGCCTCGATGCAACGAACCCGCCAGGTCCGGCCGCCCCGGACGAGGGTGCCGATGGCGGGGCGGTCCTTGAGCTTCGGCTGGAAAGTGGCCCTGAGCTTGGCTTCGAAGCGCTCGTGGTTCGAGTCGAGCAGGTCGATCCAGAGATATTGAGCGTCGATCCAGCTCTGCCCCATCGCCAGCTGCCCGCTTCCATCCTGCTGGGCGGCGAGCTGGCGTTTCCCCTCCCGAAGCCAGACGGTGAAGGGCCGAAGGGAGAGGCCGTGGCCGATTCCGACGATCAGGGTCGGCCCCGGTCCGGCCACCGGCTTGCATTCGAAGCCGCCGGTCGCGAAGGCGGGGGTCGAGCAGGCGAGGGCGGCGGCGGCGAGGGCGTATCTCATGGTGGCCTCTTGGCTGACGGGCGGCCGCAGACTAGGCGCGGCGACGTGAACGATCCCAGTACCATCCGCCGCCTCTACGGCCGCCGCTCCGGGCACAAGCTTCGCGGCGGGCAGGAGGCGCTGCTCGAACGGCTGCTTCCGGCGGTGAGCGTTCAGGAAGAGGGACCGGTCACTTCGGAAGCCCTGTTCGGCGATTCGAGGCCGCTGCATTTCGAGATCGGATTCGGCTCCGGCGAGCATCTCGCCTATCGCGCCGACCTTCTTCCCGACCATGGCTTCATCGGCGCCGAGCCCTTCCTCAACGGAGTGGTCGGGGCGCTCCAGCATATCCGCGGCCAGAGGCTCGCCAACATCCGCCTCCATATGGGCGACGCGCTCGACGTGCTGGAGCGGATCCCGGACGGGGCGCTGACGATGGTCTACCTGCTCCATCCCGATCCCTGGCCCAAGGCGCGCCACGCCAAGCGGCGGATGGTCAATCCGGGGCCGCTCGACCTGATCGCCGCGAAGCTCAGGCCGGGCGGCGAATTCCGGCTCGGCACCGACGACCCGACCTATTGCCGCTGGTCGATGATGGTGATGAACGGCCGCCGCGACTTCGAGTGGCTGGCCGAGAGCGCCAGCGACTTCCTGACCCGCCCCGGCGGCTGGCCGGAGACCCGCTACGAGGCCAAGGCCCGGCGCAAGGGCCACGAAGTCTGGTACTTCCGCTACCGGCGGATCAGCGCGCCGGCGTAAGCCGAAGCAGGCGCCCGCCCGAGCCACCGCGTTCGTCCTCGAGCACGTAGATCGCCCCGTCCGGCCCCTGCTCGACCTCGCGGATGCGGGCCCCCATGTCCCAGCGCTCCGCCTCGCGCGCCGTCGTGCCGCTCAGCGCCACCCGGATCAGCGTCTGCCCTGACA
>DASVVM010000121.1:0-35778 GCA_036386555.1 Allosphingosinicella sp. | reverse complement strand
GCCGCCACTCGCCAGTTGCGGAGCCAATGCCTCCACGAAAGTGAACTGACCCGCCTTCTTCACCGCCATGCCGACCTCCCTCCCCGCGGCCAGAGAATCAGCACCCGATGAGTTTTGCAACAGTCCCTGCAAGGGAGGGGTTAGGGGTGGGTGGGCGAGCGTAAGCGAGACTTTATCTGACTCGGAGTTTCGGCCGCCTTCGGCGGACCCACCCCCGGCCCCTCCCTTCCAGGGAGGGGAGTTCCGGGTTTGCGCACTGCAAACCATCGTCTAAGCGCCCCCCATGACCGAGCTCCCCAAGACCTTCGATCCGGCCGAAATCGAATCCCGCTGGTACGCCCGCTGGGAAGAGCAGGGTCTGTTCCGTCCCGAGCGGCCCGAGGCCGAGCCCTTCACGATCGTCATCCCGCCGCCCAACGTCACCGGCTCGCTGCACATCGGCCACGCGCTCGACAATACGCTCCAGGACATCCTCATCCGCCACGCCCGGCTTCAGGGGAAGGATTCGCTCTGGGTGGTCGGGATGGACCATGCCGGGATCGCCACCCAGATGGTCGTCGAGCGCAACCTCGAGAGCCAGGGCGTCAAGCGCACGGACATGGGCCGCGAAGCCTTCGTCGAGCATGTCTGGGAATGGAAGGCCCAGTCCGGCGGCTCGATCACCCGGCAGCTCCGCCGCCTCGGCGCGTCGTGCGACTGGGCGAACGAGCGCTTCACGATGGACCCGGGCTTCTCGGCCGCGGTGCTCAAGGTGTTCGTCCAGCTCTATCGCGACGGGCTGCTCTACCGCGACAAGCGCCTGGTCAATTGGGACCCGAAGTTCGGCACCGCCATCTCCGATCTCGAGGTCGAGACGAAGGAGGTTCAGGGCCAGTTCTGGCACCTCAAATATCCGCTCGAGGACGGCAGCGGCTTCATCCACGTCGCCACCACCCGGCCCGAGACGATGCTCGCCGACATGGCGGTGGCCGTTCATCCGGACGACGCCCGTTACTCGGCGCTGGTGGGCAAGAACGTGCGGCTTCCGCTCACGGGCCGGCTGGTGCCGATCGTCCGTGACGAGCATGCCGATCCCGAGCTCGGCTCGGGCGCGGTCAAGATCACGCCCGGCCACGATTTCAACGATTTCGAGGTCGGCCGGCGGGCTGGGTTCAGGGCGGCCGAGATGCTCAACATGCTGAGCGGCGACGCCAGGGTTGTGCAGACCCAGGACGGCCTCATCCCGGAGCAGCTGATCGGCCTCGACCGTTTCGAGGCGAGAAAGCGGGTCGTCGAGATGCTGGAGGCGCAGGGCTTTCTCGAGCGAGTCGAGGATCGGGTCATCCAGACCCCGTATGGCGACCGCTCCGGCGTGGTGATCGAGCCGTGGCTGACCGACCAATGGTATGTCGACGCGGCGACTCTGGCGAAGCCGGCCATCGAGGCGGTGCGCGAGGGCGACATCAAGGTCGTGCCCAAGACCTGGGAGAAGACCTGGTTCAACTGGCTCGAGAACATCCAGCCCTGGTGCGTCTCGCGCCAGCTCTGGTGGGGGCACCAGATCCCGGCCTGGTACGACGATCGCGGCGAGGTCTTCGTTGCGGAGACCGAGGAGGAGGCGCGGCGCGAGGCCGGCGATCGTCCGCTGCGACGCGACCCCGACGTGCTCGACACCTGGTTCTCCTCGGCTTTGTGGCCGTTCGCCACGCTCGGCTGGCCGGAGGAGACTGAAGAGCTGAAGCGCCATTACCCCAACGACGTGCTTATCTCCGGCTTCGACATCATCTTCTTCTGGGATGCCCGGATGGCGATGCAGGGCCTCCACTTCATGAAGGAGATCCCCTGGAAGACGCTCTACCTCCACGGCCTGGTCCGGGATTCCAAAGGCCAGAAGATGTCCAAGTCGAAGGGCAATACGGTCGACCCGCTCGGCCTGATCGACCGCTTCGGCGCCGACGCCCTCCGCTTCACCCTGGCGGCGATGGAGAGCCAGGGCCGCGACATCAAGCTCGATGAGAAAAGGGTCGAGGGCTATCGCAACTTCGCCACCAAGCTGTGGAACGCCGCCCGCTTCTGCCAGACCAACGGCATCGGAGCGAGCGCGGCGCTGGAGCCGCCGGAGGCCGGCCTTCCGGTCAACCGCTGGATAATCGGCGAGACGGTTAAGACGGTCCAGGCGCTCGACCTCAGCCTCGCCGAGCTCCGTTTCGACGAGAGCGCGAACACCCTCTACCATTTCGTCTGGGCGACCTTCTGCGACTGGTATCTGGAGCTGATCAAGGGTCAGGTGGATGAGGAGACCAAGGCCGTGGCCGCCTGGGTGCTCGACCAGATCCTGGTCATGCTCCACCCGTTCATGCCGTTCATTACCGAGGAGCTGTGGAACGCGAACGAGCGGCCCTATCCGCTGATCGTGGCGAAATGGCCGATGCCGGACGCCCGGGCGCTGGATCCGGAGGCGACAAGAGAGATTGAATGGCTGATCGGACTGGTTGGCGGCATTCGAACGGCGCGGACGGAGTTGAACATACCACCCGGCGCAAACCTGGCACTTCACGTCATGGATTTAGGACCAGACGCGGGCTTGCGTGCTTCTCTAAATCAGGGAAGCCTAAAGCGTCTGGCACGAGTAACGCTTACGGACGGAAGCTTCGACGGCCCCGCCGCCTATATTGTGTCTGACGGTGCTACCTATGCAATACCGCTCGAAGGCGTGATTGACATCGCTGCCGAAAAGACCCGCCTAGCCAAGGCCGCAGAGGCAGCCGAGAAGGAGCGTGACTCCCTCGCCGGCCGCCTCGCCAATTCGAGCTTCGTCGAGCGAGCGAAGCCGGAGGCGGTGGAAAAGGCGAGGGCGGACCACGCCGAGAAGGCCTCCGACGCCGAGAAGTATCGAGCGGCTTTGGCCCGGCTGGGCTAGTTCCTCCCCGGAACGGGGAGGGGGACCATGCGAAGCATGGTGGAGGGGGGCCCGCCTCTCCGCTGCTCCGACGCTGGGCCCCCTCCACCACGCGCTGCGCGCGCGGTCCCCCTCCCCGTTCCGGGGAGGAGCGAATAAGGAGCGGTCCATGGCGGAAAATTCCGATCCAGCGCGCCGTCCCGGACGGCGCGATCTCACCTCGGGCGCGATCGGCCCCACTTTGCTCGCTTTCGCTCTTCCGACGCTCGGCTCCTCGATCCTCCAGTCGCTGAACGGATCGATCAACGCGATCTGGGTCGGACGCTTCCTCGGCGAGGACGCGCTCGCCGCCACGTCCAACGCCAATATCATCATGTTCATGGTGACGGCCTTCGTCTTCGGCTTCTCGATGGCGACGACCATCCTCGTCGGGCAGTGCTTCGGCCGCCGCGACGTCGACGGGGCGAGGCGCGTGATCGGCACCGCGACCGGGACCTTCCTGGTCGTCTCGTTGGTCGTCTCGGCTCTGGGATGGCTGTTCGCGCCGGCCATCCTTCGGACGCTCGGAACGCCCGCGGACGCCGCGCCGCTCGCGCTCGCCTATCTGCGGGTGATCTTCATCGCCATGCCGCCGGCCCTGGTCATGGTCTCCTGGATGATGGCCCTGAGGGGGAGCGGCGACGCTTTGACTCCCCTGTGGTTCATGATCCTCGCGGTGCTGCTCGACAGCGGCCTCAACCCCGTCTTCATCCTCGGCCTCGGCCCGGCCCCGAGGCTCGGGATCGCCGGGGCCGCGACGGCGACGGTGATCGCCAATTTCATCAGCCTCTCCGCACTGATCGCCTATGTCTACGCCCGCGACCTTCCGCTTCGGCTTCGCGGCGCCGAATGGCGCTACCTGAAGCCCGACCGGGCCCTGCTCGCGACGATCGTCCGCAAGGGGCTGCCGATGGGGCTTCAGATGATTGTCATCTCCGCGTCCGCGCTGGCGCTGATCGGGCTGGTCAACCGCGAGGGCGTGGCGACGGCCGCCGCCTTCGGGGTGGCGATGCAGCTTTGGACCTATCTGCAAATGCCGGCGATGGCTCTGGGCGCGGCGGTGAGCGCGATGGTCGCCCAGAATATCGGCGCCGGCCGCTGGGACCGGGTGAGCGCGATCACCCGCTCGGGCGTGACCTTCGCGGTCCTGATCACGCTCGGCCTGGTCGTCCTTCTCGCCCTCGCCGACCGGCCCGCTCTGGCCCTGTTCCTCGGCGGCGACAGCCCGGCCCTTCCGATCGCCCGCCACATCCAGATCCTCGCCACCTGGAGCTTCCTCCTGTTCGGAGTGACCCTCGTCCTGTTCGGGACGGTGCGGGCGAACGGCTCGGTGATCGGACCGCTCATCATCCTGTTCGTCGGGCTGGTCCCGATCCGCCTGGGCTTCGCGCTCGGCGCTTATCCCTGGCTCGGCGCCGACGCCCTGTGGCTGAGCTTCCCGGTCAGCTCGTTCGCCAACATGGCGATGGCCATCGCCTTCTACCTCCACGGCGGCTGGCGAAAGGGCCGGATGGGCGCGCCGCCCGGAACAGAGGAATGCCTCGAGGAAGCGCAGGCCGCGGCGGAGCCGGGAGGGAGGCTCGGCCCGACTGGATAGACTCCCCTCCCTGCAAGGGAGGGGCCGGGGGTGGGTCCGCCGAAGGCGGCCGAAACTTAAGAGTCAGCAAAAGTCTCGCTACGCTCGCCTACCCACCCCTAACCCCTCCCTTTCAGGGAGGGGAGTCAGGCGGGAACCACCACTTCGATGGCGCGCTCGGCGACCTGGGCGACCACCGGGGTCTTCGCCAGCACCTCCCCGTCGATCGAGATCCGCTGCCTCGGCCGGGTCTCGATGGTGAGCCTGGCGCCGTGGAACTCGCGGGTCGTCCGGTGCCGGGCCGGGAGCTTGAAATATTTGGAGAA
Organism: Allosphingosinicella sp.; assembly: GCA_036386555.1. Classification (GTDB taxonomy): domain Bacteria; phylum Pseudomonadota; class Alphaproteobacteria; order Sphingomonadales; family Sphingomonadaceae; genus Allosphingosinicella. The sequence continues at coordinate 30,959 of DASVVM010000121.1, read as the reverse complement.
CCAGTCCCAGATCAGGCTCGAGGCCCTTCGCCCAACCACGGCCTGGACGATGATCTGCCCGCTGTCGACCTCGGCGCTTTCGATCAGCTCCACTCCGCCGTGATGGCCGCCGTTCGCGATCCGCACCTCGGTCGCCCAGAAGGTCTCGTTCACGCCATCGCCGCGAACGGTGAGGCGGAAGGCGTGGAAGCGGAGCAAGCACCACACCGCCCAGATCAGATAGCCGACCCGGCCGAGATAGCGCTTCAGATTGTGGGGAACGCCCTCGCCGATCATCGGGGAGAGGCCCATCGCCGCGCAATTCGCGAAATAATCGTCGTCGATCATCCCGAGATCGATCCGACGCCTTTGCCCGGTCGCGATCACCTCGATCGCACCGTCGAGGTCGAGAGGGATTCCAAGCGTTCGGGCGAAGCTGTTGGCGGTGCCCAGCGGAAGCAGTGCGAAGACGCAATCGTGATCGACCACTTCGTCGACCGTATAGGAAAGTGAGCCGTCGCCGCCGCCGACGATCACCATCGGCGCTCCGCCTCGAACCGCTTCCTTGACGGTCGGGACGAGCAGTTTCGGATCGCTGAGCGCGAAGGCGCTGGTCAGCTCGATCCCCGCGGCGCGCAGCTTGTCCGAAGCCTCGCGGAACAGCGCCTGCCCCTTGCGGGAGGCGGCGTTGACGACGAGGACGGCTTCTCTGGGGACGGGGCGGCTCAAGGTCACAAGGTGGCAACGCCGGGGTAGGGGCGCAAGTGCCAGACTTAAGTCCTCCCCGCGATTTCGCGGGGAGGGGGACCGCGCGAAGCGTGGTGGAGGGGTCCTTCAGACTCGGCAAGCCCCTCCACCATGCTTCGCATGGTCCCCCTCCCCTGCAAATGCAGGGGAGGATTTTTGCGTTACAGCGTCGTCTCGGCCAGGTTCGATTTGAACTTCTTGTTGGTCTGGCGGTCGTGGATCACGATATAGACGTAGCTGGGCGCGATGGTGCCCTCCTCGGTCGCGAACCAGATCTTGCCGAGGTTGGCCGGGCTACCCAGCGCGCAGAAGCCATAGAGACGCTTGCCCGCCTGATCGAAGAAGTCGACCCAGGAGCGAGACGAATTGGTGTTGGACCCGCAGGGCGGCAGCGCCGGCGCCGGCGCGAACATCGCGGCGGGATACTGGTCCTTGTTGAAGACGTCGTAGCGGTGGCGCACCCAGTTCTTTCCGCCGGCCGTATAATATTCGAGGCCCGTCAGATAGAGTATCGGGTTCGGTTGGGCCTGGGCCGGCCCGGTTCCGGCGAACATCGCCGCCGCCACGATCCCGATCCGCAATGCGAGCGTTTTGGTGAACTTCATCGACTGCCCCTTTCATCCCCAAGAGTGAGCCCGGAAGTCTGCGTATTGGAATATCGAGAATGCCATCGTTCCGGCTGCGGCACAAGGAAGTCCCGCCGCTCGTCGAGCCGCGCTTTGCAAGGGGATCGAAGGGGCGTTACAGCCGCGCCCATGAGCCATTCCGCTTTCCCCGCCCTCCGGCTCCGCCGCACCCGCGCCGCCGCCTGGAGCCGGGCCCTGTTCGCGGAGACGGTGCTGACTCCGGCGGATCTGATCTGGCCCCTGTTCGTCGCCGAAGGACAAGGGGTGGAAGAGCCGGTCGCCAGCCTGCCGGGCGTTTCGCGCTGGTCCGCCGACCGCCTGGCGAGCAAAGCGCGCGAGGCCCGGAGCCTCGGCATCCAATGCGTGGCCTTGTTCCCCAACACTCCGCGCGAGCTTCGAACCGAGGATGCGCGCGAGGCGCTCAACCCCGACAATCTGATCTGCCGCGCCATCCGCTCGGTGAAGGATGCCGTGCCCGATATCGGAGTGCTCACCGACGTCGCCCTCGATCCCTATACCGCGCACGGCCATGACGGGCTGGTCGACGCGGCCGGCTACGTGGTCAACGATTCGACCAAGGACATGCTGGTCAGGCAGGCGCTGGTCCAGGCGGCGGCCGGGGCGGATATCGTCGCCCCCTCCGACATGATGGACGGCCGGGTCGGCGCCATCCGCCAGGCGCTGGAGCGCGAGGGCCATGTCAACGTCCAGATCATGGCCTATGCCGCCAAATATGCGAGCGCCTTCTACGGGCCGTTCCGCGACGCGGTGGGCTCGAGCGGGCTGCTCAGGGGCGACAAGAAAAGTTATCAGATGGATCCGGCCAACGCCGAGGAGGCGCTTCGCGAGGTCGCGCTCGATCTCGCGGAGGGCGCCGACAGCGTGATGGTGAAGCCGGGCCTGCCCTATCTCGACATCGTCCGAAGGGTGAAAGAACGCTTCGAGGTGCCGGTCTTCGCTTATCAGGTGTCGGGCGAATATGCGATGATCGAAGCCGCGGCCGCGGCCGGCGCGGGCGAGCGCGACGCTCTCGTCCTGGAGACGTTGATGGCGTTCAAGCGGGCGGGCTGCTCGGGCGTGCTCACCTACCACGCGCCGGTGGCGGCGAGACTGCTCGGCGCATGATCGAGGCCGCTCGGGCTGAGCTCGTCAGGTTGCGCAGGGAGGCCGAGCCGCTCGAGCCCGGCCCGGAGCAAAGGGCGTTCCTGGCGGCCGCGGCGATGGCGCATTCGGAACGTTTCCAGGCCGGGCTGGCGGACGCGCCGACCTACCGCGCGTGGCAGGGCACGTCCGCGCACCAGCGCGAGTTCGAATTCGCAGAAAGCCCGCGGGACCCGCAAAGAGTCCTCGATTATCTGGACAGCTGGGTCGACAGCCCCGGCATCACGACGGCGTCGCCGCGCTTCATGGGCTATGTGCCGGGCGGCGGCCTTTTCCATTCGGCGCTGGGCGACTTCCTCGCGGCCTCCGCCAACAAATATGCCGGCTTCGCGCCCGCCGCGCCGGGCGCCGTCTATATCGAGAATGCCACCACCGCCTGGCTGGCCCGGACGATCGGCTTTCCGGAGACGGCGGCGGGGACCCTGACGTCGGGCGGAAGCATGGCCAATCTGACCGCAATCGTCGCCGCCCGCGAAGCGCTCGACGAGGACGGCGGCGGTGCCGTCTATCTGTCGCGGACCGCGCACCATTGCATAGACAAGGCTCTCCGGATCGCCGGACGCGCCCGGGCGCCGCGCCGTCTCCTCGCCACCGACGAGCGCCACCGGATGCGTGCCGACGCCCTGGCCGAGGCGCTGGAGCGCGACCGCGCTCGAGGCGTGCGGCCGTGGCTGGTCGTCGCCTCGGCGGGAACGGTCGACACCGGGGCCGTCGATCCGCTCGCCGACATTGCCGAGCTTTGCGATCGGCATGGCGCCTGGTTCCACGTCGACGGGGCCTATGGCGGCCTGTTCATGCTGTGCGGGGAGGGCCGCCGCGCCCTCGCCGGGATCGAACGGGCCGACACCGCCGCGCTCGATCCGCACAAGACCCTTTTCCTGCCCTACGGCACAGGAGCCGTCGTCGCCCGCGACGGCAGGACCCTGTTCGACGCGTTCAGCGCCAGCGCCGATTATATCCGGCCCTTCGCCGACGACGACGTCGGGCTCTCGCCCGGCGACCTCTCCCCGGAGCTGACCCGCCATTTCCGGGCGCTCAGGCTGTGGCTTCCGCTGCAGCTCGCCGGAGTCGGCGCCTTCCGGGCGGCCCAGTCGGAAAAGATCGCGCTCGCCCGCTATTTTCACGAACGGCTGTCGGCTTTGCCGGGATGGGAAACCGGAGCGGAGCCGGACCTGTCGATCGTCGCCTTCCGCTATCGGCCGGCGCGAGGCGAGCCCGACGGCTTCAACCGGCGCCTCCTGCAGCGCCTCCAGGAAGAGGGCCGGGTGTTCCTCAGCGGCACCCGGATCGACGGCGCCGACTGGCTTCGCTGCGCGATCCTGTCCTTCCGGACCCATCTCGAGCATGTCGACGAGGCGATCGAGGCGCTGTGCCGACTCGCCGCCGCGCTGGAGGCCGAATGACCGACGTCCGCGCAGCGAGCCCGGACCGCGAGCGGTTCGCAAAGCCGCTCTTCCTGCTGACCGTGCTGACCGGCTCCTTCCTGCTTTTCCTCACCCAGCCGATGATCGCGAGGATGGCGCTGCCCCGCCTCGGCGGAGCGCCGGCGGTGTGGAACAGCGCGATGCTGGTCTACCAGGGGCTGCTGCTCGCCGGCTATGCCTATGCCCATTTCCTGACCCGGCTTCGGCCGCGGCGCCAGGCGGGGCTTCACCTGGCGCTGTTCGCGGTCGCGGCCCTGTGGCTTCCGATCGGAGTCTCCGGGGCGGTGCTCCCGGCCGACGCCGTGCCGGCCTTGTGGGCGCCCTGGTTCCTTGCCAGCTCGATCGGCCCGCTCTTCTTCATCGTCTCGGCCCAGGCGCCGCTGATGCAGCGCTGGTACGCGCTGGAAGGCGCGCGCGGAGATCCCTATCCGCTCTATGCCGCGTCCAATCTCGGAAGCTTCGCCGGCCTGCTCTCCTACCCTTTGCTGGTCGAGCCGCTCCTCACGCTCCATCAGCAGAGCCTGGTCTGGTCGGCGGGCTATCTGCTGCTGGTGATGATGGTCGTGGCCTGCGCCCTGACCGTCCCGGCCGCGGCGGTCGAGGCGATGCCGAAAGCGGAAGGATCGGCCCCGTCCTGGCGCCGCTTGCTCCATTGGGTCGCGCTCGCGGCCGTGCCCTCGGGGCTGATGCTTTCCACCACCACCCACCTCACCACCGACATCGTCGCGGTTCCTTTGCTCTGGGTGCTTCCGCTCGCGCTCTATCTGCTCAGCTTCGTCATCGCCTTCGCCCACCGGCGGGGCGCCGCCGCCATCGTCGTCGCGATCGCACCGCTCTTCCTTCTCGTCGCCGGCGGCTTCGCCTTCAGCGGCGGCTCCGACCAGCCCTTCTTCACGGCGACCCTGGGGCTGCTTCTGCTCTTCATCATCGCGGTCGCACTCCATGCCGAAATGTATCGCCGGCGGCCGGAGCCGGCCCATCTCACCGCCTTCTACCTCGCCATGGCGGTCGGAGGCGTGCTCGGCGGCGCCTTCTGCGCGATCCTCGCCCCGACCCTGTTCGACTGGGCCTATGAGCATCCGCTCCTGATCGTCGCCGCCGCTTTGCTCATGCCGCAAACACCGTTCATTCCCTGGGCGCAGGACATGCCGGCGCCTTTGCGCTGGTTGATTGCGGCCGGGCTGCTGGCCCTGTCCTGGGCGGTCGACCAGAATCTCGGGCCGTTCACCGGCCCCGGTACGGCTCTCGTCGGAAGCATCCTCATCTCGCTGGTCGCTCTGGCCTTCATCGGCCGGAACTGGGTCTTCGCGGCGGGCCTGCTCGCCCTGATGCTGAGCTACGGCGGGTGGACCAAGCTCGAGGAAAGCCGGGAGGGCATCCGCACCCGTTCCTATTTCGGAGTCTATACCGTCACCACGCGCCGCCATCCCCCGTCGCGCCAGCTCACCCACGGCACCACGCTGCACGGAGTCCAGAATTTGACTCCGGGCGGAGAGACCGAGCCCACCTCTTATTATGCGCGGCGCTCCGGGGTCGGCCATGCGATCGGCGCACTCCCGGTCTTCCACAGCCCGAACGCGGCGATAGGCGTGGTCGGCCTCGGCACCGGGACCCTGTCCTGCTACGCCCGGCCGGGGCAGGACTGGCGGTTCTTCGAGATCGACCCGGCGATGGTCCGGATCGCCAGGAACCCCGCCATCTTCACCTTCCTCTCGCGCTGCGCTCCGCAGGCGAAGGTGGTGCTCGGCGACGCCCGGCTGAGCCTGTCGAGGGAGCCTGCGGGGCGGCTCGACCTGCTCGCCGTCGACGCCTTTTCGTCGGACGCCATCCCGATCCACCTCCTGACCCGCGAGGCGCTCCAGGTCTATAGGCGGGCGCTGAAGCCGGACGGATTGCTTCTCGTCCATATCTCCAACCGCTATCTCGACCTCGAGCCGGTGCTCGCCGCCGCGGCGAAGAGCGACGGCTGGCACGCCGCCGCCTTCGATTATTCGCCCGAAGCGGGGGAGGAGGGGCGCAACCTGTCGCGCTCGATCTGGGTGGCGATGACGATGGACAAGGACAGCCTGATGACCTTGAGGATCGCCAGCGCCGAGGACGCCCACGTCTGGAGGCCGCTGCTGGGACGGCCGGGCTTTCCGGGCTGGACCGACGATTATGCGAGTATCCTGCCCCTGCTGGAGGACTGGCAGGCCTGGCTGCCCGGGGTTCTGAAACCATGACCATCGAGACCGAGCGGCTGAGGCTGCGCAACTGGACCGAGGCCGATATCGAGCCCTTCATCCGCCACCTCAACGTCGAGCCGGTGATGCGCTGGCTCGGCGGAGTCCGGACGCCCGAGCAGCAGCAAGCGTCGGTCCGCGAGCGCTTCATGGTCTGGCAGGAGACGCTCGGCTTCACCTTCTGGGCGATCGAGCGCAAGGAAGATGGCGCGCTGCTCGGCTTTTGCGGGATCAAGATCGCCGACGATCCCGAAAGCCCGGTCGAGGGCGAATATGAGGTCGGCTGGAGGCTTCGCGAGGACGCCTGGGGCCGGGGCTATGCGAAGGAGGCGGCAATCGCCTCGCTCGACTTCGCCTTCGACAGTCTCGGGGCGGAGCGCGTGGTCGCGCTCACCGTCGAGGGCAATGCGCCGAGCTGGGGGCTGATGCTCCGGCTCGGAATGACCCGGCGGGCCGATCTCGACTACGATACGGCCTTCTGGGCGGAGGGTCAGGTCATCGTCTACGAAATGAGGCGCGAGCAATGGCGAAGCTGATCCCCTTCGGCGGCAAGGCGCCGCGCATCGATCCGGCTGCCTTCGTGGCCCCCGGAGCCGTGCTGATCGGCGACATCGAGGTCGGGCCGGAAGCGAGCATCTGGTACAATTGCGTGCTGAGGGGCGACGTCAACCGGATCCGGATCGGTGCCCGCACCAACATCCAGGACGGCTCCGTCCTGCACGTCGATTCGCCCCGCCCGGGCAGCGAGGCCGGGCTCCCGACGATCATCGGCCAGGACGTCCTGATCGGCCATATGGCGATGGTCCATGGCTGCATCCTCCACGACCGCGCCTTCGTCGGCCTGGGCGCGATCGTCATGGACGGCTGCGAGATCGAAAGCGGGGGGATGCTTGCCGCCGGCGCCCTGCTCACGCCGGGCCGGCGGATCCCGGCGGGCCAGCTGTGGGCGGGGCGGCCCGCCAAATTTGTCCGCGACCTCAGCGAGGAGGAGCTCGCCGGCCAGCAGGCCGGGGTCGCCCATTACGTCGCGCTGGCGAAGGCCCACGCAGCGGCCTTGAATCTCCCCTCCCTGTAAGGGAGGGGGCTGGGGGGTGGGTCCGCCGAAGGCGGCCGAAACTCGGAGTCAGCGAAGAAGTCTCGCTGCGCTCGCCTACCCACCCCCAACCCCTCCCTTCCAGGGAGGGGGGTAATCAGAGCCGCAGGAGGCTTTCGCCGAGGCGCCGGAGGCGGTCCGACTGGGAGTCGCTCAGAGCCTGCAGCTCGGCCGTGGCCGCGCGCAGCCGTTCCGAATCCCCCGATCCGAGGGTGCCCGCGCTGGCGCGCTCGACCGCAAGCCGGTCGAGATCGGCGACCGCCGCCGTGGTCCGCGCCCGCGCCGATTCCAGCCTCGACAGGGCCTGCTCAGCCTCGATCCAGGAGTCGCTTCCCGCGGCGCCCGCGGCGCCCGCCGCCCTTTGCGCCGCCGGAAGCGCGGCGTCGAACTCGGCCGCTCCGGCCTCGCCGGCCGCGAGCAACCGGTCGATCTCCCCGGCCAGCGCCGGATCGTCCGGCTGCGGAGTCGGCTTCCGTTCCTCGGCGTCCTCGGCATGAGCCTTCTCGGCGGGACGCGGGGCGAGCGAAGGGTAGGGGCCCGGCGCCGCGCAGCCCGCCGCGAGGATCAGTGAAGCGAGCGCCGCGAGGGTATGACCAAGGCTTGCCATGCCTCCTCCTAGGGGGCGCGCCGGTGCCCGGCAACACCGCCTCCGCCGGCGCGGGCGGGGTTGCGCCCCGCCGCCCTTGGTCCTATGTCCCCGTCTCCCGCGCGCCCATAGCTCAGCTGGATAGAGCACCAGACTACGAATCTGGGGGCCGGAGGTTCGAATCCTTCTGGGCGCGCCACTTTCTCCTTCCCCGTCGACCAGCCCCGAGAGGGTGGCGGTGACTCGGATTAGGTCCGCCCCTGATCAAATCTGTCGCTTTCGTCGACCGCGGCATCTCAATGGCATTGGAGGTCTATGTGCGTGAGTAACGGACTCTCAATGCAGCCGATCTTGAGTTGATCGGGCGTGGGGAGCGATCGTGCGGGCTGTCTCCGAATCAGCCGCTGAGCTCCTCCTCGTATCTCCCGTCCACCAGCACGAAGGCGATCCTGGCGTTGCTCGCCGAGCGGTTGGCCCAGGCGTGGCTGGTGCCGCGCTGGACGATTATGTCACCGGCGCGGACGATCGTCTCGCTCTTGTCCAGCACCAGGACCAGCTCGCCTTCGAGGACGATTCCGTAATCGACCGTCTCGGTGCGGTGCATCAGCGGGTGGGGCGGGTTCTCGGCCAAGGCGTGGCCGGCCCCGATCGCCTCGAACAGAGCCCGCACCGACTCGCGCGGCAAGGCCGCGACGCTCCCGTCGTCCGATGGAATGTCGAGGATCCGGATCCTCGTGCCCCCCGGCGGCGGAAGGAGCGATATCCCGGACTCCCCGGGCTCGCCCGAGGCGCGGTCGATCGGCGCGGGGGTGGAGCGCGTGCTCCAGACTTCGTGAAAAGTCGTGCCGCTTTCGCCGCCAAGGGTCACCACCCGCCCGGGCGGGCCGTCCTCCTGGACGATCGAGCGGCCCTGGGAGTCGTGGCCGGTCACGATCCGGCGAACGGCTCTTCCCATCGCGTTTCTCCCTGCCAATGAACCTTCGCGGCCTGAGGGAAAGCGGGCGTCGTTGCAAGCGGGTGGGGAGGAGCCTATCTCGCGCACATGTCGGCAACCGACCTGCTCAGGTGGCTCACTCTCCTCGCGCTGCTCCTTGCGCCGCTGGCCATGATCGGCGGGTCGCCTGCGGCCGCACACGCGCGGCCCGCGGCGGCCGGCCATTGCGCGGAGACCGAGAAGCCCGCCGAGGCTCCGCCTTCGGCCCCGGCCGACTGCATGATCGCCTGCGCGGGCTGCCTTCCGACACAGAGCGGAACCCTCGCCGTCCTTCCGGGCCTCGAAGCGGCCGCACGACCGGCGGCGATCGCTTTTCGAATCCGCGGCCTTCATCCGGAGGCCGCGACGCCTCCGCCCCGAACCTCCTGACCCTTTCGGAACCCGAAGAACGCGATCAGGAGACAGACCATGAAGATCTACCTTGCCGCCACCGCGCTCGCGGTCGCCTTTCCCGCCGCCGCTTTCGCGCAGGCCGCTCCGACACCTGCGCCCAGGGCCGAGATGAAATGCTGCTGCGAGAAAATGGATCGCAAGATGGCGTGCTGCGAGGAGCATATGAAGCGGAAGGACAAGGACGGTCAGTCCCAGTCGGACGCTCATAAGGGCCATGGCAGCCACTGAGTAAGCGCAGGGCGCGGCTCGATCCGTCGCCGTTTCCGCTCTGGAGTAACAATGATGAAAGTGAAGCTTGCCGCCGGGGCGCTGGCCCTGGCGCTCGCCGCGTCGCCGGCTTTCGCCCAGCATGAGGGCCATGATTCGCCCGAGGCTGCTCCTCCGCCGCCGGTGGTGGACCCGCACGACGGCCACGATATGTCGCCAGGGGCGGGGGCGGCGCCTGTTGATCCCGTCCATGCCATGACCGGCGTGCTCGGTCGGTACCGGCTCAGCCGGGAGGCCTCGGGCACCGCCTGGCAGCCCGATTCCTCGCCGCACGGCGGCGTTCATCTCAAGTCCGGCGCCTGGACATTGATGGGCCACACGGTCCTGCATGGAGTCTATGACCGCCAAGGCGGCCCCCGCGGAGGCGAAAAGGCCTTCGTCTCCGGAATGGTCATGGCAATGGCGCGGCGGCCGCTCGGCTCCGGCTCCCTTCAGCTCAGAGCCAGCCTCAGCCCCGAGCCGCTGATGGGCCGGCGGGGCTATCCGCTGCTTCTGGCGGCCGGCGAGACTGCGAACGGGATCGACACGCTGGTCGATCGCCAGCATCCGCACGACCTGTTCATGGAGCTTTCGGCCAGCTACGGCCTGCGCCTGTCCGACCGGGCAAGCCTGTTCGTCTATGGCGGCCTTCCGGGCGAGCCCGCCTTCGGTCCGCCGACCTTCATGCATCGGGTCGCAGCGATGGATTCCCCGCAGGCGCCGATCAGCCACCATTGGCTCGATTCGACCCACATCGTCTTCGGGGTCGTCACCGCCGGGCTCGTCCTCGGCGACGTCAAGGTCGACGCGTCGCGCTTCAACGGCCGCGAGCCCAACCAGCGGCGCTTCGACATCGAGACGGGGCCGCTCGATTCGACGGCCGCGCGCCTGTCCTGGAATCCGGGGCGCTCGCTGTCGCTTCAGGCGAGCTGGGCGCGGCTCATCGGGCCCGAGCAGCTCGAGCCGGACGAGAAGGAGACGCGCTGGTCGATGAGCGCCCTCCACACCCGTACCCTCGGCGACAAAGGCCGGTGGTCGACCACGCTCGCCTGGGGCCGCCGGACGAAGGCTCATGACTCGCTCGACGCCTTCGTTCTCGAGAGCGCGATGGCGCTGGGCCGATGGACCATTTTCGGCCGCGCCGAACGGGTCGAGACGGACGAGCTCAGCCGGGCCGGCGGCCATCACGGGCCCGTCCAGGCCGTCGGCAAGGCTTCGCTCGGAGCGATCCGGGACTTTCCCGTCGCCCGGCATGTGAAGCTCGGGCTCGGCGGTCTCCTCGACTTCAGCTTCGTCCCCGGCGCCCTCGAGCCCTCTTATTCGGGCGACCCGAAAGGGGGGATGCTCTTCCTGCGCCTCAGGGTAGACTGAGCGGATGAGCCTCCCCCGCCGCCTGGTCCGAACCGTCTTCACCTTCCTCAACGGCCTCCGCCTGGCGCTTCGGAAGGTGACCGGCCCGGGCCGGGCCGGAGTCCATGCAGTACCAATGACCGCAAGCGGCAAGGTGGTGCTGGTCCGGCTCACCTACGCGCCCGGGTGGCGGGTGCCGGGCGGCGGCCTCGGCCGGAGGGAAAGTGCCGAGCAGGGAATGCTCCGGGAGCTGCGGGAGGAGATCGGTTTGCTCTCCCACGGCGCCGTCGAGCGGCTGGAGGAAGTCCGGCCGGGCGACCCCTCGGCCTTCTTCCTCGTTCGCGACGTCGCCTATCGCCCCCGGCGCAGCTTCGAGATTGCGGAGGTCCGGGAGTTCGATCCGGCGCGTCTGCCCGACGGCACGACGAGCTGGACCGCCCATCTGGTCGGGCAATGCACGAGCTCTAATTCCCGGGGAGGAATTTCCAACTAGGCCGCGGGCTCGCGGGTGAGGCAGTCGATCAGGCTTCGGAAGGGGAGGGGCCGCTCGAACGAAATTCCGGCGCGTCCGTCGCGGCACCAGAGTATCCGGCCGGCGACCGGTGGAATTCCCGGCAAGATCACGCTCGCTTCGCGGCCGACATGCCCCGGCTCCGCGAGCTCGACCTTGATCCCGCCTTCCGAGACGTCCCTGGCGCGCGATTTGAGGCAGGTCTCGCCGAACCGAAGGACGATTTCGGCCGCGAGCTCGAGCCGGGGGGCCCGGTAGGGGTGGGCGCGGTCGCGTCCCGCCAGAGTCGCCCGGACATGCTCGCGATCGACGAACTCGAGGCCGGCCACCGACTCCGAAGACCATTCCACCCGGACGTCGAAGCGATGATGGGAGTTGAGCTCGAGCACCCCCCGCGCGCCCTCCTCCAGGCTCTCGCCGGCGCGGACGATGGCGCCGCTCTCGGCAAGGGCGAGGACTTCGATCGGCCTCTGCTCGCCGTCGCCCAGCAACGTGCCCAGCCGGAAGAAGAACAAATGTCGCGGCTCCGCCCAGATCGGAGCCTGGGGATGCACTTCGTCGGTCCGTTCGTCATCCTGCTCGGGGACCTGCACCGCGTCCATCTTCGCCTCCTTGACTGGGACGGTCCTGATGCGCCCCGGGCGGCTGCCGGATGATGAACGGGCAAGGCTAAGCGGCTGGTAACCCTCTCTCTCCCCTCCCTGGAAGGGAGGGGCGGGGGGTGGGTAGGCGAGCGAAGCGAGACTTCCCGCTGACTCGGAGTTTCGGCCGCCTTCGGCGGACCCACCCCCCAACCCCTCCCTTGCAGGGAGGGGAGTATGCTCCCGATCAGTCGCCCGCGCGCTCCGGCTTGCCCTTGCGCTTGGTCGAGGCGAATTCCTCGAGCTGCTTCTCGCTCATCGATTCCACCATCTGCTTCGAGGCGCCCTTCAGCTTCGATTTGGGCGTATCGCCGCGCTTCGCCGACAAAGCGGCGCCGGCGGCCTTCTGCTGCGCTTTCGATTTGGCAGGCATGGTTTGTCTCCCTAAGGCGGATCGCGGCTGGAACGGGTTTCGCCTGGCGGGGTTCCCCGCCGCTCACACCGCAACGAGGAAGACAAGAGAGCATGGATACGGACGAGATCGAATGGTGGGAGTTCGACACCGCCAGGGAAATGGCCGAGCAGGCCGCCGGTGATATCGGTTTCGTCATCGAAAGCGCGATCGGGGCGCATAAGGGCGCCCGGATCGCTTTGCCCGGCGGCTCGACGTCCGACCTCATCTTCGCGCAGCTCGCCAGGTCGAAGGCGATCGACTGGTCGAAGGTGACGATCATGCCGACCGACGACCGGCTCGTCGCGCTCGGCGATCCGCTCAGCAACTACCGCAAGCTCGAAGGCTATTTTGCCGCCCGGGGCGCCCAGCTGGTCTCGCTGGTCGACGAGGCGGCGCTCGGCGACCGCCAGGAAGCCGGCCGCCTTGCCGACGCCCGCTTGTCGCTGCTCGGCTGGCCGCTCGACCTCGCCTGCCTCGGAATGGGCGCCGACGGCCACACTGCGAGCATCTTCCCGGGACCCGATCTCGAGCGCGCCGTCGCGGGCCCGCGCGAGCGCCGCGCCGTCGGTGTGAAGGCGGATCCGATGCCCGAGACCGCGCCGGTCGACCGGGTCACCCTGACCGCGCCGGCGCTCACCTCCGCCCGGGCGATCATGATCGTCATCGCGGGCGCCCAGAAGCGGGCGACGCTCGAGCAGGCGATCAAGGAAGGGCCCCTGTCCTCGACCGCCATCGGTCGGCTGCTCGCCGCGATCGATTCCCCGATCGACATCTTCTGGAGTGCGGAAGCTTAAATCCTCCCCATCGGAGATGGGGAGGGGGACCACCCGAAGGGTGGTGGAGGGGTCAATGGCGCAGATCGATCGGTTCGCGCGAGGCTCTGATCACGGCGCCAATCACCCCTCCACCAGGCTTCGCCTGGTCCCCCTCCCCGAGCAAGCTCGGGGAGGATTTAGATCAGCTCCTCGAGCCCGAGCGTTCCGAGCAAGGCCGCCCGCGCGCCCTCCATCCTCGTCCACAGCGGCGGGTCGAGCAGGTCTTCCGGTTCGATCCGCTCCGGCCACTCGGCGTCGACCACGGCGGCGATCCGATCCAGCGTCGCCTCGTCGACCATGAATCTCGGATCCACCGTCTCCGGCTCGGCAACCACCCTCAGCCTGAGGCAGGCCGGTCCCCCGCCGTTCGCCATGGACTGGCGGACGTCGACGACGAACAGCTCGCGGATCGGGCCGTTGCCGGCCACCATGGCCTGGAGCCAGGTCCAGACGCTCGGAGTCTCCCGAGCCTCCTCGGGCAGGATGAGCGCCATTCCCCCGGCCGGCAGGGTCACCAGCTGCGCGTTGAACAGGTAGCTTCGGATCGCATCGTCGAGGCTCACGGCGCTGGCCGGGACCTCGACGATCTCTACTTCCGGCAGCAGGCGCTTCAGCTCTGCGTAGAAGCTCGGCCGGTCCTCGAAGGCCTGCTCGTGGGCGAACAGGACCCGCTCGTTGGCGACCGCGACGACGTCGTTGTGGAAGGCGCCGGCCGCGATCGCTTCCTCGGACTGGGCGACGAACAGGGTGCGCTCGGGATCCAGCCCGTGCAGGCGCGCGATCGCCCGGCTCGCCTCGTCATGCTGGCGGACAGGGTAGGGGCCCCCGCGAATCCCGTAGACGAACACCTCCACCCCCGGCTCGCCATGGCCGGCGCACAGGCGCATGTGATTGGCAGCGCCTTCGTCGCCGAACGTGCCGGGGATCGGCGGGTGCACCGAGAAGCGCGCCTCGTCGGCGAAGGCGAGGCGGAGCTGGGCGAGCGTCTCGGGCCATTCGTGGCTTCGATGGGCCATGGTTCGAAGGTTGGCGACGGTCAGGTGGCAGCGGCCGTCGGCCGTGTCCGGAGCCGCGGAGACGGTCGCGGCATTGGCCGCCCACATCGCCGAGGCCGAGAACGCGGCCGGGCGGAGCGACTCGGGCACGTCCTCCACCCCGGTCCCCAGCTCGGCCAGCCAGGCCCGGTCCGGCCGGCGATGCGGGAGGAGCACCCCCTGGGGCAGGCCGAGACGCAAATTGTGCCGCATCTTTTCCAGCCCCTGCAGAGCCGCCGCGCGCGGGTGGGAGACCAGGCCCTTGTTGGTTGCCGAGGCGATGTTGCCGAGGCTCAGGCCCGAATAATTGTGGCTCGGGCCGATGATCCCGTCGAAATTGATCTCGGCGAGCGGCATCATCGCCCCATGGCGAGGAAGCGGTCGCCGGGTCGGATGCCGAGCAGGGCGGCGGTCTCGCGGGAAACCGTCGCCATTTCCTCGGGGGAGATGGCGACGTCGCCGCAGCAGGCGACGAAGTCGGTAAGGCGCCCCCTTGCCAGCATCATGTTCGTCCCTTCCACCGTCTCGGCGACCGCCTCGAGCACCAGATCGCGCGATTCGCGGACGGTCCGGACCTGGTCGGTCGGCGCGGTCATGGTCGGGCCGCCGTCGAAGATGTCGACATAGCAGTCGAACTGGAATCCTTCCCGCTCCAGCATCTTCATCGCCGCCCGCCCGGAAGGATGCGGGACGCCCATCACCGCACGGGCCGTTTCGGGCAGCATGGCGGTGTAGATCGGGGTCTTTGGCATCAGGTCGGCGATGAATTGGGTGCCGTGGGCGCCGTTGAACTCGTCGGCCTCCTGGAAGGTCATCCCGAAGAAGCGTCCGGCGATCGCGTCCCAGAAAGGCGAGCCCCCTTTCTCGTCGATGACCCCGCGAAGCTCGGCGATCACCCGTTTCGCGAATCGCTCGCGGTGAAGCTTGATGAAGAGGTAGCGGCTTCGCGCCAGAAGCATTCCGAGCCCGCCGGCGCGCTCGCCGGGATGGAGGAACAGGCCGCCCACCTCGGATGAGCCTTCGAGATCGGTGGTCAAGGTCACCATCTCGTTGCGGAAGGTCTGGCCGAGCGCCTTGGACGTCTGCGTCAGGGTGCTGATCCGGTAGCTGTAGAAAGGCGTGTCGACCCCGACCATTCCGAAGATCTGGCAGGTGCCGCGGATCTGCCCCGTATCGGCATTTTCGAGCATGAAGACGTAAAGCTGGTCGCCCGCCTCGGTCGCTTCCGCGGCGAAGCCCTTTTCCGAGCGGATCAGCTTCTCGACGAGCGCGCCGCGGTCGGCAGGCAGGTTGGTGAAGCCGCCGCCGGTCAGCTTCGCCATTTCGTAGAGGGCCTGGAAATCGTCGTTGCGGGCGGGCCGGATCCGGAAGCTCACAAACCCTCCCCCTGCGCCAGCCTCAGGATGGTCAGCGCCGACAGGCACGCCCGCTCCGCCAGGCTCTCGACGATCAGATATTCGGCATCCGAATGGATCGCGCCGCCGCGCACGCCCATCGTGTCGACGACCGGGACTCCGCAGGCGGCGATATTGTTGCCGTCGCAGACTCCGCCCGAATCGCGCCAGCCGATCGACTGTCCCAGATCGGCGCCGCAACTCGCGACCAGAGCGAACAATTTCCCGGCGGCCTCGTCGAGCGGCTTGGGCGGCCGGCCCCAGCCGCCGTGCATGTTTATGCGGACCTCGCGCTTCGCGGCGACCTCGGCCACGGCATCGTCCAGCGCAGCCTGCGCCCGGGTCTGGTCGGCGATCGTCCTTGGACGCATATTTATGCGCAGGACTGCATGATCGGGCACTACGTTGTTGGGGCCGCCGCCGTCGATCCTGGCCGGGTTGACGCTCAGCCCCTCGGCTTGCGCGTCGGCGAGCCGGAGCGCGAGCTCGGCCGCGGCGAGCAGGGCGTTGCGGCCCTCTTCGGGGTTGCGGCCGGCATGGGCGCTTTTGCCCCGGACGATCAGCGAGAAATTGCCGCTTCCGGGCCGCGCTCCGGCCAGAGTTCCGTCCGGAAGGGCGGACGGTTCGTAGGTGAGGGCCGCCTTCTTGCCGCGCGCCGCCTCGGCGATGAGCGCCGCGGAGCCGGGCGATCCCACCTCCTCGTCGGAATTGATCACGATCTCGTAGCCGAGAGAGGCGGCGAGCGGCGAGGCCTCGACCGCCTTCAAAGCGGCGAGGAGCACGGCCAGCCCGCCCTTCATGTCGGCGACTCCGGGACCGCCGAGCACGCCCTCGTCGCGCCAGAAGACGTCCTGGAAAGCGTGATCGGCGGCGAACACCGTGTCCATGTGGCCGGTGAAGAGCAGCTGCACCGCCGCTTGCGGACGGACGGTGAGATGGAGGTTTCGGCCGTGCTGGACGCCGAGGCGCTCGCCCGCCGGAGTCACCGCGTCGACCGCCCCCGCCTCACGCAGGACCGGCTCCCCCGGGAGCGCAGCGAAGGCGTCGGCGAGCAAGCCGGCCAGCTGGCCGAGGCCGATGAGATTGTGCGACCCGCTGTTCACCGCCGCCCAGGCCTCGACCTGGGCCAGCATCGGCTCCGCCGCCGAACGTTCGACCGCCGCCGCTTCGTCGTTGGAAAGGCCCCGCATCGGCGAAGCCTTAGCCGACGACGAGCGCCGATGTCACCACCGGGCCGAGGGCCCGCAACCCTAGCCATAGAGCAGAACATACCATGAACTTGAAGGATACGGCCGGCCGCCAAGGCTCCATACCGATTTTCCGATTCGGCTCGACCGGAGCCGTGACAATTCAATCAGAGGAGGATGAGGTGCTGAATATCAGAGATTTTGGTGCGGAGGGTGACGGCACCACCGACGATACGGATGCCTTCGAGGCCGCAATCTACGAAGCTCTGCCCGGCGAGGACAAGATCCACATCTTCATCCCGCCCGGCAATTACCTGCTCTCGCGGCAGATCATTCCCCGCCGCCAGATCGAGCTCGTCGGCGCCGGCATGGAAGTCGCCCGCCTCACGTTCAAGAACCTCGCGTCGAGCAACGCCACGATGCGCGGAGCGATCGCTCTCGGCATCTATACGACCATCGACACATATACGATGAATCCGAACAATTATCCCGTTGCGCCGTCGAACGAATATGCAGCGGGCGGCGCGGACTTTTCCTCCGTTCGCCATCTCGCGATCTTCATCGAAGGAACCCGGCCGAGCGACTTTCACCACGGCATCTGGTGCGCCGCTCGAGCGACCGTCGACAACGTCCATGTTCAGAACGGCGGGTTCAAGTTCCTCGGCGGAATGCTGACCGTCGGCACCGGAACCGTCGCCGGCAATGCCAATATGTCCTACGTGGCCAACTGCCGCAGCTTCTACGCGACCCAGGACGGCTTCTTCACCGACGGCAGCGATGCGAATGCAATCACCTTCATCGGCTGCAAGGCCTGGGCGCCGGATCGCATCGGATTCCACGAGGCCTCGGCCTTCGGAAATCTCTACTCCGGCTGCCTTCGGGAAGGCGTGACGGCCAACACGGTCAGCAGCTACAAGTCGGTGTCGAATGGCGGAATCAACAAATCGCTCTTCGCCTTCTGCTACGATGAAGGCGATCCGATGACGGGCCCCCATTGGGACATCGGCACGCCCGGCCTGATCCTCCAGTCCACCGGCGCCGTCCCGGAAACCAACCTCGCCCCCGGCTGGAATACGAGGCTGGAGGCTTCGCCTTCCGCCGGTCTGGTGACTCACGAGATGATTAACGTTTCCGCCAACGGCGCCGGCTACGGCCTCGGCTCCGCCACGGTCCGCGCGGCCCGGCTGTCGCAGAATGGATTGTACGTCCGCGCCGCCGACGGCTCGCTCGCCTCGATGGAGCATGGCGGCGGCGACGGCGTCTACCTCCAGCGCGACGGAGCCGCGGTGATGAAAATCGCCAAGGGCGCGGCGATTGCCGACGCCAACACGGCTCATGCGCTCAACGCCACCTTCTCGGATGCGGAGGTCGAGGCCGCGCTCAATGCCCTTGGCGCCAAGGTCAACACGATCCTCGCCCGGATGCGCGGACTCACGCCGACCATCGCGACCTGACGGGTAAGACGACGGGCTCCCCTCCCTTGCAAGGGAGGGGAGACGTCACAGTCGGTCGCGAAACGCCTCGAGCACCTCTTCGTAGAGCTTCTTCTTGAACGGGACGATCATCGCCGGAAGGTCGGCCGGGTCGGCCCACTTCCAGGCGCGGAACTCGGGCTCGGGCGTGGCGATGTCGACGTCGGCGTCGGTGCCGAGGAAGCGGGCGAGGAACCAGGTCTGGCGCTGGCCTCGCCATCGGCCCTTCCAGAGCTTGCCCGCCAGCTCCTCGGGCAGGTCGTAAGTGAGCTCCTCGCCGTGCCGCGCGATAATCTCCACCTTGTCGCGGCGGATCCCGGTCTCCTCCTCGAGCTCTCGAAGCGCGCCCTGCTCCGCGTCCTCGCCGGGGTCGAGGCCGCCCTGCGGCATCTGCCAGGCCTCCAGCGTGCTGTCGAGCCGCTGCCCGACCCAGACCTTGCCTTCGGCGTTGATCAGCATGATCCCGGCGGCGGGACGATAGGGGAGGTCTTTCATGCTTGCCTCATCATTGTCCGGGGAGCGGCTTCCACCCTTATTGCGGCACGAACGATCCGCCAACCGGCCGAACCGTTATTGCTGGAAATGCCGCTAAGCATTTACGAGGATTGACTTTCTTGCCTTCGTCGACCATTTGGCCCCCATTCGAGCGGAGGAAAAATGCGTATTATCAATGTGCTGGCGGCTGTCGCCGCCATCTCGCTGGCCGGCGGCGTCGCCGTCGCCAAGGACAAGCCGGCTTCGGCCAAGCCGAAGAAGGTCTGCCATGTCGTGGAGCCGGCGGTCGGCCGCCTTCCGGCAAAGCGGATCTGCACGGTCCAGGCCGAAGAGCCTACCGTCGCGAAGGCCAAGGGCGCCGAAGCGCAGGCCGGCACCGCCTCCGGCGGCCGCGACTAAGCTATACCGGTCACGACCCGTCGCGGGGGGCGGCGGAAGTGCCAGGATTCGCCGGGAGAGAGCGATGCGCAAGTTTGTCGTGCTGGCCGCCTTCGCCGCGGCCCTGACCGCGGGTCCGGCCCTCGCCAAGGAAAAGCCGGATCAGCCCCGGGTAAAGAAGGTCTGCCGCACCGTGCAGATGTCGGGGCGCATCACACCACAGCGGATCTGCCGCAAGGTCGAGCGGCCCGCGGCGGAAGAAGGGGGGCAGCGCACCCCTCGCCAGCCGGACCCGTCCGGCAACACGGCCGACTGACCGGACAAAGCCGCCGGTCCGCCGCCCCGTCCGTTGAGAAGGCGGCGCAATCGCCTATCTAGCTGTCCACGAACGAACCTCGAGCGGCGGCCACCCGTTGTGAGCGCGCGCGCGCGCCGCTAGGGTTGTCCCCGCAAGGCGCGATGAAGGAAGCGAGATTGGCGACGGCCACCCACTATCTGACTCCCGAGGAAGCCTCCGCCGGCACGCCGTGCGAGGCCGTCGTCGTCCGCTTCGCCGGCGACAGCGGCGACGGCATGCAGCTGACCGGCGGCCAGTTCACCTTGTCGACCGCCCTCGCCGGCAACGACCTCGCCACCTTCCCCGATTTCCCGGCCGAGATAAGGGCGCCCCAGGGGACGACCTTCGGGGTCTCCGCCTTCCAGATCAATTTCGGCTCGGCCGCGATCGAGACCGCCGGCGATTCGCCCGACGTCCTGATCGCGATGAATCCCGCTGCCCTGAAGACCAATGTCGATGACCTCAAGCCCGGCGGCCTGATCATCGCCGACGAGGGCGAGTTCGGGCCGCGCAACCTCGCCAAGGCCGGCTACGAGGCCAACCCGCTCGACGACGGAAGCCTGGGCAAGTGGCAGGTCATCCGCTTCAACATCTCGCAGCTCACCCTCGACGCGGTGAAGCCGTTCGGCCTCGGCAACAAGGAGGCGTTGCGCTGCAAGAACATGTGGACTCTCGGCCTGGCGCTGTGGATGTTCGACCGCGACCGCGAGCCGATCGTCGAGTGGCTTCGTTCCAAGTTCGCCAAGGCGGCGGAGCTCGCCGAGGCCAACATCGCCGCTCTCAATGCCGGCCATGCCTATGGCGAGACGGCCGAGATCGGCGGCCAGATCCCGCAGCGCCACATCGATCCGGCGCCGGCCGAGCCGGGGCTTTACCGGACCGTCACCGGGGCCGAAGCCATCTCGATCGGCCTCGTCGCCGGGGCGCAGCTGGCCGGCCTTCCGATGTTCTTCGGCGGCTATCCGATCACGCCCGCGTCGGCGATCCTCCATCACCTCTCCCGCCTCAAGGAATATGGGGTCACGACCTTCCAGGCGGAGGACGAGATCGCCGCGATCGGCTCGGCGATCGGGGCGAGCTATGCCGGAAGCCTCGGGGTCACTTCCTCGTCCGGGCCGGGAATCGCCCTCAAGATGGAGGCGATGGGGCTCGCCATCATGACCGAGCTTCCGCTGGTCATCGTCAACTCGCAGCGCGGCGGGCCCTCGACGGGCCTTCCCACCAAGACGGAGCAGTCCGACCTCTACCAGGCGGTCTACGGCCGCAACGGCGACGCCCCGCTTCCGGTCATCGCCGCCCGCTCGCCGGCCGACGCCTTCGACTGCGCGATCGAGGCGTGCCGGATCGCGGTCCAGTACATGACTCCGGTCATGCTTCTGACCGACGGCTATATCGCCAACGCCGCCGAGCCCTGGAAGGTGCCGGACATGGCGGGCTATGAGCCCTTCCCGGTCGCATTCCACTCCGAGCTTCCGGCGGAAGGCGAGGGGGTCAATCCCTACGCGCGGGACGGCAAGCTCGCCCGCGTCTGGATCCGGCCCGGAAGCCCCGGCCTCACCCACCGGATCGGCGGGATCGAGAAGAATGTCGGAACCGGCCATATCGACTATGCTCCGGCCAACCACCAGGCGATGACCGACATCCGCGCCAACAAGGTGCTCGGGGTCGCCGATTCGATCCCGGAGCAGGAGGTCTGCCTGGGCGAGCCGGGCGCGAAGCTGGCGGTGGTCGGCTGGGGCTCGACCTTCGGCCCGATCCACCAGGCCGTCCGCAGGGCCCGTGGGCGCGGCCTCGATGTCGCGCATATCCACATCCGCCATATTTGGCCGTTGCCGCGGAATCTGGGCGAGCTGCTTGCGAGCTACGACCGGATCATCGTTCCGGAGATGAACAAGGGTCAATTGAAGACCCTGCTCCGCGACCAGTATCTGGTCGACGCCCGGCCGGTGAACAAGGTGTCCGGCCAACCCTTCAAGATCGCCGAGATCGAGGCGGCCATCGAGGAGGCGCTGGCATGATGCACTCTTCCGTCATCCCGGCTATCGCCGGGATGACGGGCGGGCGGGTCTTCACCACATCCCCATCGAGGACAGCATGAACGAACTGACCAAGCTCACCGCCAAGGATTTCGCCACGGACCAGGAGGTGCGCTGGTGCCCGGGCTGCGGCGATTATGCCGTCCTGAAGGCGGTCCAGCGGACCATGCCGGAGCTCGGGGTCAGGCCGGAGAACACCGTCTTCGTCTCCGGCATCGGCTGCTCGAGCCGCTTTCCCTATTATATGGAGACCTACGGCTTCCACACCATCCACGGGCGCGCGCCGAGCTTCGCGACCGGGATCAAGCTCGCCCGGCCCGAGCTCGACGTGTGGATCATCACCGGCGACGGCGACGCCTTGTCGATCGGCGGCAATCACACGATGCACGTGCTTCGCCGCAACCTCGACTGCCAGATCCTGCTGTTCAACAATGAGATTTACGGCCTCACCAAGGGCCAGTACTCGCCGACCAGCCGGGCCGGGACCCGCAGTCCTTCCACCCCGTTCGGGTCGGTCGACCGGCCGGTCAGCCCCTGCGCCTTCGCTTTGGGCTCGGGCGCGCGCTTCATCGCCCGCGGAATCGACGTCCACAAGAACCTTCCCGAGGTGCTCAAGGCGGCCCACGCCCACAAGGGTGCGAGCTTCGTCGAGATCTACCAGAATTGCATCGTCTACAATGACGACGTCTTCGCGCCCTTCACCGCCAAGGAGAATTCGGGCCGGCAGCTCTGGCTCAGGGCGGGCGAGCCGATGCTTTTCGACGGCGGCGCGCGCGGAATCGCGCTCGACCGCGAGGCGCTGGCGCTCAAGGTCGTCGACGTCGAGGGCGGCGACTGGCAGTCGGCCGGAGTGCTCGTCCACGACCCGAGGAACCGTTCGGTCGCGCACATGCTGGTCGAGATGCCGTTCGGCGCCTTCCCGACGGCCCTGGGAGTCCTCTACGAGGATCCCGCCCCGACCTTCGAGAGCGCCGTGGTGCGCCAGAACGAGGAAGCCAGCGCGGGCAAGAAGCCCGACCTTCAGGCCCTGGTGTCCAAGGGCCAGAGCTGGATGGTGACCAAGGAGCCGCACGCCATCTGATTTCCCCTCCCTGGAAGGGAGGGGCTAGGGGTGGGTAGGCGAGCGCAGCGAGACTTCTTGCCGACTCGGAGTTTCGGCCGCCTGCGGCGGACCCACCCCCAGCCCCTCCCTTGCAGGGAGGGGAGAAGGCTTGCGCTGCCCGCGCAACCCCGCCACCAAGCGGGCCATGAACGACCACCCCCGCGGGCGCCATCTCGTTGCCGCCGACCGCCGATTCGCCACCGGCGGGGGGCTGCTCGCGCACCTGCTCTCGGGGAGCTTCTCGCGGATCCTCGGGCGCATCGACCGCGGGCTGGAGCAGGGCGCGATCGAGGCGATCCTGCCCGACGGCTCGCACCGGATCCTCGGCGGCCGCCGGCCCGGTCCGCGCCCGATCGTCCGCCTGCACAGCTGGCGCTCGCTCGCCCGGCTGGTCAGCTCGGGCTCCGTCGGCTGGTACAAGGCCTGGGAGCAGGGCGAATGGTCGTCTCCCGATCCCGTGCCCCTGTTCGAGCTGTTCATGCTCAATGCCGAAAGCCTCGGCGCCACCGCTCGCGCCAAGGGGCTCTTCCGCCTCGTCAACCGCGTCGCCCACCGCTTCCGCGCCAATGACAAGAAAGGCGCCCGCGAGAACATCTCGCACCATTACGACCTCGGCAACGATTTCTACCGGGCCTGGCTCGACAGGAGCATGACCTATTCAAGCGCGGTCTTCGCCGAGCCGATCTCGGACGGCGAGCCGCTCGAAGCGGCGCAGACGCGCAAGCTTCGACTCCTCCTCGACCGGCTGGAGCTCAGGCCCGGCCAGCGCCTGCTCGACATAGGGTGCGGCTGGGGCTCCCTCGCGGAGGCCGCGGCGCGCGATTACCGGGTGGAGGTCGACGGCCTCACCCTGTCCGCCGAGCAGAAGGCCCTGGCCGAGCGCCGCCTGGAAACCGCCTGCCTGGGCCGGCAATGCGCGATCGAGCTCACCGACTATCGCGACGCCCGGGGCCAATATGACGCCGTCGCCAGCGTCGAGATGGTGGAAGCGGTGGGCCGGGATTATTGGCCCGCCTATCTGGAGAGCATCGCCCGGCTTCTGAAGCCGGGCGGGCGCGCCGCCCTCCAGTTCATCTCGATCCGCGAGCCCCTGTTCGACGATTATGCCGCCAGTGCCGACTTCATCCAGACCTACATCTTCCCGGGCGGCATGCTGGTCAGCGAAGCGAGGCTCGAGGCGCTGGCCGCCGAGGCCGGCCTCGCCTGGAAGGACCGCAAGGGCTTCGGCCTCCATTATGCCGAGACACTGAAGCGCTGGCGCGTCCGATACGACGAGGCCGTGGCGGAGGGACGGCTGCCGCCGGGATTCGACGAACCGTTCCACCAGCTCTGGCGCTATTATCTGATGTATTGCGAAGGCGGATTCAGGGGCGGCGGGATAGACGTCGCGCAGGTGACTTTGGTGAAGGGGTAGCCGGAGCGAAGACCCGGGATGACGCTAGACCTCCAGCCTTTCACCCGTCTCGAAGTCGCGTCTGAGCAGGTCCACCACCGCCTCAGCCACCGCGCCCGGCGGCTTGAGAGTCGCCGGATCCTCGCCCGGGAAGGCTCGAGCGCGCATCGTGGTGGCGGTGGCGCCCGGGTCGACGATCGCGACCCGGACCGAAGAGACGTTCCTCACCTCCTCGGCATAGCTCAGCGCGAGGATCTCGAGCGCCGCCTTGGAAGCCCCATAGGCACCCCAATAGGCGCGGGGCTGCCGGCCCACGCTGGACGTGACCGCGAGCAGCCGTCCCGCCTCGCTCTTGCGGAGCAAAGGGTCGAAGCCGGCGATCAGCGCCTGGCTCGCAAGCAGGTTCAGGGTCAGGACCCGGCCGAATTCCTTGCCGTCGATCTGTGCGACCGGGGTCAGCGAGCCGAGCGTCGCGGCGTTGAGCATGAGGATGTCGAGCTTGCCCCATCTTTCCGCCACCGCCGCGGCGAGCTTCGCGATGCTGTCCGTCTCGACGAGGTCGAGCGGAGCGATGGTGGCCGTGCCGCCGGCCTGGTGGATCCGATCCTCGGCGGCTTCCAGGTCGGCCGCGGTCCGGGCGGTGAGGATGACGTGAGCGCCTTCGCGCGCCAGCGCCTCGGCGGCCGCCGCGCCGATGCCGCGGCTGGCGCCGGTGACGAGGGCGATCCGGCCCTGGAGGAATCCAGTCACCACGTCATCCCGGCGAAAGCCGGGACCTCGCGGAGACCCGCCGTGCCTTCTCGTCCTGAGGTCCCGGCCTTCGCCGGGATGATGGGATCACGCATATCGCTCCGCCAGCAGAGCCAGCTGGTCCGGAGCCTCGATATCCTCCTGATCGGTCAGCCGCGTCGGATAGGCGCCGGTGAAGCAGGCGTCGCAATATTGCGGCTGGGAGTCGTCGCGCACATCCTCGCCCAGCGCCCGGTAGAGCCCGTCGATCGAGATGAAGGCGAGGCTGTCCGCCTTGATATAGTCGTTCATCTGGGCGACGTTCATCTGCGCGGCAAGCAATTTGGCCCGGTCGGGCGTGTTCACCCCGTAGAAGCAGCTGTGCCGGGTGGGGGGCGAGGCGATCCGCATATGGACCTCGCGGGCGCCGGCCTCGCGGAGCATCTGAACGATCTTCAGCGACGTGGTGCCCCGGACGATCGAATCGTCGATCAGCACCAGCCTCTTGCCCGCGATCAGGGCGCTGTTGGCGTTGTGCTTGAGCTTCACCCCGAGGTGGCGGACCGCGTCGCTGGGCTGGATGAACGTCCGCCCGACATAATGCGAGCGGATGATCCCGAGCTCGAACGGGATGCCGCTCGCCTGGGCGTAGCCGATCGCCGCGGGAACGCCGCTGTCGGGCACCGGAACGACGTAATCGGCCTCGACCGGATTCTCCCGGGCGAGCTGCGCCCCGATCGCCTTGCGCACCTCGTAGACCGAAGCGCCGTCGAGGACGCTGTCGGGCCTCGAGAAATAGATATGCTCGAAGATGCAGGGCCTCGGCCGGACGTCGGCGAAGGGGCGGTGGGAGCGCACGCCCTGGGCGGAGACGATGACGATCTCGCCCGGCTCCACGCTCCTTATGTAGGTCGCGCCGACCACGTCCAGGGCCACCGTCTCGGACGCGAATATGTAGGAATCGCCGAGCCGTCCCATGACCAGCGGCCTGACGCCCAGCGGGTCCCGGCAGGCGATCATGCCCTCGGTCGTCAGGCAGATCAGCGAATAGGCGCCCTCGACCTGCTTGCAGGCGTCGATCAGCCGGTCGAGCAGGGTCCGGTAGGTGGAGGTGGCGACGAGATGGATGATGACCTCGGTGTCGGAGGTCGACTGGAAGATCGAGCCCCGGCGGTTGAGGTCGCGCCTGAGGCGGATGGAGTTGGAGATGTTGCCGTTATGGGCGACGGCGAAGCCGCCCGAGGCGAGCTCGGCGAACAGCGGCTGGACGTTGCGCAGCGCCGTCTCGCCGGTCGTCGAATAGCGGACGTGGCCGATCGCGGAGTCGCCGGCGAGTCGGCGGATGACGTCGGCTGTGTCGAAATTGCCCGCGACATGGCCCATCGCCCGGTGCGAATGGAAGTTGCGGCCGTCGAAGCTGGTGATCCCCGCCGCTTCCTGGCCGCGATGCTGCAGGGCATGGAGGCCCAGAGCGACGACCGCCGACGCGCTGTCCGAGCCCCAGATCCCGAACACGCCGCATTCCTCGCGCAGCTTGTCGCCGTCGGGGCCGGTATCAAATGGATGCGTGGTCAGCATTCGAGAGACGTCCGCTCGCTCGTTGATTTGCCCCGCTCGCCATATAGGGCCCGAGCCCGCGCTTGTCGCCCCGCGCGGCTGAATTTGATGTGGATAATGGAACGGCTTGCCCCGTCGCGAATCTTGCCTTGGGACAGGCCATGAAAAAGACTTTTCTCATCCTCCTCCTCGTGACCGCCTGCGGGCGCGACGATCCTGCGCCCGGCAACGAGGCCGCGCCCGGACCGGGCGGGCCCGCGGCTTCGAAGTCGCGGCCCGAATCCCCGTCCACGGCTGCCGCCGGAAAGCGCCTCGCCGGCCTCTACGAAGGGGGCCGGGGCGCCCAGAAGAACCAGATGTGCATCGTCGAGAAAGGCGGCGAGGCCGAGTTCGGGATGCTCGTCTGGGGCGGCAATATGCACAGCTGCTCGGGCGCGGGACGGGCGGTTCGCTCGGGCGAGCGGCTGACCCTGACGATGACCGGCGACGAGACCTGCACGATCCAGGCAAGCCTCAGGGACGGAGCGGTCACCCTGCCGGAAACCCTCCCGCTAGGCTGCGCTTATTATTGCGGCGCGAGGGCGAGCTTCGCCGGCGCGAGCTTCACGAAAAGCGGATCGAGCCCGGCGGACGTCAGGAAGGCCACGGACATAGCCGGCGATCCGCTCTGCGACTGACCCGTCATCCCGGGAGGGACCCCATCAAAGTAGTACTTTGATGGGAACCCGGAAGCCGGGACCTCGGGGAGACCCGCCGAGCCATTGCGGCCCGAGGTCCCGGCTTCCGCCGGGACGACGGCGCCCCCCGCCACGCGGTTCGAAGCGCTGTCGCCGGCCGGCGCCGGCGAGGCTATCTGGGGTCTCCAGGATTCAGGACTATCGGACGGCCGGTATTCTCGGTCTTGAACCTTTCCATGGCGATGGCGTCGCTCAGCGCATCCGCGGCCCACTGGCTCTTGGTCTTGCAGATCGTGTCGCTGCCGATTCGAGTCGATGTCTTTGCAAAGGTCTTGCAGACCTTCCGCTCCTTCTTGACCGGCTCTTTCTTGCCCGGCGCCTCGCCTGAGCCTTGCGCGGCTGCGGTCGAAACTCCGCCAAGGGCGATGGCCGCCGCCAGAACCACCCCAATCAGTTCCCGCATGTTCCCCTCCGCATCGATAGGCCAGCCGTCATCCTGCGTCAGCGCAAGGCACAAAGCAATGTCGGAAATTGGTGCCAGGCACCATTTTCCGTTCTGATCCGGGCGCCTTTTCAACCACTTAGAAATTGGTGCCTGGCACCAATTAACGCGGAATCCGGTGTCGAGGGCCTCATGAACCGGTTTCTGCCACCCTTTCCAGTCGTACCGTTTCCGTCATGGCCGACCGGTCTGCGACCCCATTGAACACCGCCGCACCGGGTCGCGAACCCCGCGTCGCGGATTTCCCGGCTTCCGGCGGAATGACGGCGTAATCCTTGACGTTGACGTGAACGTAAACTACCGCGCCTGACATGCCGCATGCCCTTCATTCGGACTTTGCAGCGCCTGAATCCGGCGTAAAATCCTATACCATCACGGACCTGTGCGAGGAGTTCTCGGTCACCCCGAGAGCGCTTCGCTTCTATGAGGACGAGGGGCTGATCTCCCCCCGCCGGCAGGGCTTGTCGCGAGTCTACGGCTGGCGCGACCGCGCCCGGCTCGCATGGATCCTGCGCGGCAAGAGGGTCGGCTTCAGCCTCGCCGAGATTCGCGAGATGATCGACCTCTACGACCTCGGCGACGGCCGGGCCTCGCAGCGCCGGGTGACCCTCGAGAAATGCCGCGGCCGGGTCGATCTCCTGACCAAGCAGCGCGCCGACATCGACGCCACCATCGCCGAGCTCGAGAAGTTCATCGCCATGGTCGAAGCCGCCGACGGCGGCGGTCATTAGAGCGATGGGCGTTCGTCATTTCCCGATTTCGTCATGCCGGACTTGATCCGGCATCCACCTTCTTCCCCGGCGCCAGTCGCTGGAGAAAGGTGGACTCCGGATCAAGTCCGGCATGACGAATCAAACTATCCTATGACGCTCTAGAGGAACCTCATGCCCAGCTACACCGCCCCCGTCCGCGAGACCCGCTACGTGCTCGAAGAAGTGCTCGGGATCGATCGCTATTCGAACCTGCCCGGCTTCGAGAACGCGACCCCGGACATGATCGAGGCGATCCTCACCGAAGGCGGCCGCTTCGCCTCCGAGGTGCTGGCTCCGCTCAACCGGATCGGCGACGAGAAGGGCTGCGTCCGTCACGAGGACGGAAGCGTCTCGACGCCGCCCGGCTTCAAGGAGGCGTGGGACCAGTTCACCGCGGCCGGCTGGACGACCCTCTCGGCGCCCGAGCAATATGGCGGCCAGGGCCTTCCGCAGACGATCGGAACCGCGGTCACCGAATATCTGCTCTCCGCCAATCAGGCGTTCGAAATGTATCACGGCCTCACCGCCGGAGCGATCGCCTCGATCCTGACCAAGGGCTCGGACGCGCAGAAGGACAAATACCTCCCCAACATGGTCGCCGGCAAATGGACCGGGACGATGAACCTCACCGAGCCGCATTGCGGCACCGATCTCGGCCTGCTCCGCACCCGCGCCGTCCCGCAGGGCCCGGTGACCGACGGAGTGGCGGAAAGCTACTCGATCAGCGGCACCAAGATTTTCATCTCGTCGGGCGAGCACGACCTGGCCGAGAACATCATCCACCTCGTCCTCGCCAAGATCGAGGGCGCTCCGGACAATGTGAAGGGCATCTCGCTGTTCATCGTTCCGAAGCGGATCCTCGACGACAATGGCACCCTGATCGCGAACGGCGTCTCCTGCGGCTCGATCGAGCACAAGATGGGTATCCACGGCAATTCGACCTGCGTGATGAACTATGACGAGGCCACCGGCTATCTCGTCGGCGAGCCGGAGAAGGGCCTGGCCGCCATGTTCATCATGATGAACGCGGCGCGGCTCGGAGTCGGCCTCCAGGGCCTCGCCCAGGGCGAGGTCGCCTACCAGAACGCCGTCGCCTACGCCAAGGACCGGAGGCAGGGCCGGGCCCTCGTCCCGGACGCGCGCGATCCCAATGCCAGGGCCGATCCGATCATCGTCCACCCCGACGTCCGCCGCATGCTGATGGAGATGAAGGCGTTCAACGAGGCCGCCCGAGCGCTCGTCCTCTGGGGCGCCCTCCAGGTCGACATCTCCCGCCGCGCCCAGACCGAGGAGGAGCGCGAGGCCGCGTCCGACCTGCTCGGCCTGCTCACCCCCGTCATCAAGGGCTATATGACCGACCAGGGCTTCAAGGTCGCGGTCGACGCCCAGCAGATCCACGGCGGCCACGGCTATATCCGCGAATGGGGCATGGACCAGTTCGTCCGCGACGCCCGGATCGCCCAGATCTACGAGGGCACCAACGGCATCCAGGCGCTCGACCTCGTCGGCCGCAAATTGGGCGCCAACGGCGGCCGCGCGATCCAGGCTTTTCTGAAGCTGCTCGCCGAGGATATCGCCGAGGGGAAGGGCGGCGAAGGCGAGGCCGCCGAGGTCGCTGCCGCGCTCGAAAAGGCGGTCGCCGACCTGCAGACCGCGACGATGTGGCTGATGCAGAACGGAATGGCCAATCCCAACCACGCCGGCGCCGCGGCCTATCCCTACATGACCCTGACCGGGATCGTCTGCCTCGGCCTGATGTGGCTTCGAATGGCCAAGGCGAGCAAGGCGGCGCTTGCCGACGGCGCCGGGGACAAGGCCTTCCACGAGGCCAAGCTGGTGACGGCCCGCTTCTTCGCCCAGCGCATGATGCCGGAGACGGGGTCGCTGAGGCGCCAGATCGAAGCGGGGTCGGACACCCTGATGGCGCTTCCGGCAGAGGCCTTCTGATTGGGCTGGCCCTCCTGATCCTCGGCTCGGACGTCGGGCCCGAATGCGGGCGGGTGCGCTTCGATTACCATGTTCAGCCTTGCGAGCTCGAGCGGGGCAAGCGCGAAGTGCTCGATGCCGCCGGTCGCCCCTCCATGAGGAAGCTCGGCGACGGCGCCTTCAGATTCTCGACCAGCCCTGCGCTCGGCGGCCGCGCGGCGATCATCGAGATAGCGCCACGGCCGGAGGGCGGCACCGAGGTTCGCACCTTCGCGTTCGAAGGGCATCCGCAGCTTGGGTGGACCCGGACCGGCTCCGCCCGCTTCCGCCTGTCCGCGGACGAGCAACGCCGGTTGCTGAGCGAGCTCGATGCCGCCCTGGCGGCTTATCGCCGCTCGACCGGGGATATCGATGACCCGGTGATGATCGTTTGCACGGACGGTCCGGGCTATCTGACGGAGCGAATCCGGGGTCGGGCGGTGGAAACCCTCGCCGGCTCCTGCCCGCTGGAGAGCGACGCTCCCCATCCCAACGTGACAATCGCCTGTCGCCTCGCCGAGCTCCTCCGCCGCCGCCTGAGGGAAGCCGAGCGTCCCGACCTGTCGACTTGGGAAAGGTGCGACGCCGACTGATAGGTCGGCGTCAGACAGTGATTTTACGCTCAGCCGTCACCCTTGTAACTTAGACTTCGCCCTTTGTAGCGTTGGGCTTGGGGCCGTGGCGGGAAGGTCGTCTCACCCTGGGGTGCTTGAGCCCGTAGTTCAGCCTGATCCTCCCGCCACGAGGTTGTCGACCCCGAACAGTCG
>DASVVM010000120.1:0-84668 GCA_036386555.1 Allosphingosinicella sp. | reverse complement strand
GAGCGCTTCCTCGATCGCCGCCCGGTCGTCGGGATCGAGCTCGCGAAGGACGGCGCGCTGCTCCTCCTCCTCGAGGTCCTCGATCATGGCGACGGCGTCGTCCGTCTCCATCTCGCCGGCGAGGTCGGCGACCTGGCGCGGGTCGAGCGCGTCGATCAGCTCCTCGCGGACATGCTCGTTCATCTCCGCGAGCACGTCGCCGTCGAGAAGGTCGGCGATGGCCGCCGCGAGCGCCCGGCGGTCGTCGCTGTCGACCAGCTCGAACAGATCGGCGAGGTCGGCCGGGTGGAGCGGCTCGACCAGGGCGCGCGCGCCGTCGTCGTCGCCGGCCTCGACCCGCTCCATCACCTCGCGGACATATTCGGGCTTGAGCCGGTCGTCCTCGTCGAGCCGGCCTTCCGCCAGCGCGCCGGGCGGAGCGCCGGACAGATCGATATCGCTGTCGCTCATCCGCCCCTCCTTTCCCCGGAATGGTGTCGCCGAGCGCTTCCTAGGACGGGCCGGCGGGAGTGTCGAGCGGGGTAGCGCGGGGGAACCGGCGGGCTTATGTCGGCCTTAACCCGTCATTCCGGCGAAAGCCGGGACCTCAGGACAATTAGTCTCGGCGGGTCTCGCCGAGGTTCCGGCTTTCGCCGGGATGACGAAAACGGAGAAAACCATGGCCGACGAGCTCAACACCCTGGTCCTCAACCTCAGCAGCGGCGGCGACGTCGTCATCAGGCTCCGGCCCGACCTCGCGCCCGGTCACGTCGCCCGGATCAAGGAGCTGGTCGAGGAAGGCTTTTACGACGGAGTCGTCTTCCACCGCGTCATTCCCGGCTTCATGGCCCAGGGCGGCGACCCGACCGGCACCGGAATGGGGGGCTCCGACAAGCCCGACCTCAAGGCCGAGTTCAGCCGCGAGCCGCACGTCCGCGGAATCGCCTCGATGGCGCGCTCGCAAAACCCGAACAGCGCCAACAGCCAGTTCTTCATCTGCTTCGACGACGCCCGCTTCCTCGACAACC
Source organism: Allosphingosinicella sp. (assembly GCA_036386555.1). Classification (GTDB taxonomy): domain Bacteria; phylum Pseudomonadota; class Alphaproteobacteria; order Sphingomonadales; family Sphingomonadaceae; genus Allosphingosinicella. The sequence continues at coordinate 83,661 of DASVVM010000120.1, read as the reverse complement.
AATATACCGTCTGGGGCGAGGTCACCGAGGGCATGGAGCATGTCGACGCGCTTCCGAAGGGCGAGCCGCCGCGTGAGCCGGGCAAGATCGTCAAAGCCTCCTTGAGGCCCTGACGGTGCCGCGGGAGGTCACGCTCGTCACCGGCGCCTCGGCGGGGCTCGGAGTGCATTTCGCCCGGCAATGCCGCGAGCGGGGCGACGAGCTGGTGCTGGTCGCCCGGCGCAAGGACCGGCTGGAGGCCCTGGCCGCCGAGCTCGGCTCCGCGCACGTCATCGTCGCCGACCTGGCCCAACCGGGGGCGCCCGAGAGGCTGCTCGCCGAGGTGGCCGGGGCCGGCCTGGAGGTCGACACGCTGATCAACAATGCCGGGTTCGGTGCCGCCGGCACTTTCGTCGAGGCGCCGGCGAAGCGGCTGCTCGAGATGATCGACCTCAACGTCCGCTCGCTGACCGAGCTGTGCCGCCTGGCGCTCCCGCAGATGCTGGAACGCCGCCGCGGCTTCATCCTCAACGTCGCCTCGACCGCGGCCTTCCAGGCGGGGCCGTACAGCGCCGTCTATTACGCGACCAAGGCCTATGTGCTGTCGCTCAGCGAAGCGCTTCACGAGGAGTCGAAAGGACGCGGAGTCCATGTCTCGGCGCTCTGCCCCGGCCCGACCGCGACCGAATTCTTCGAGGTGGCGGGAAGCCCGGACGGCCGGCTGGCGAAGATGGCGACCGACCCCGCCGCAGTCGTCCGCGCCGGCCTCGACGGCCTCGCCCGCAACAAGGCGATCGTCGTCCCGGGGATCATGAACAAGATGACCTCGCAGGCGGGGCGGATCCTGCCGCGCAAGGTGCTGAGACGCGCGGTGGCGGCGCTGAAGGGCTAGATATCCTCCCCATCGAAGATGGGGAGGGGGACCATGCGGAGCATGGTGGAGGGGTAATTGGCGCAGGCTTCCGCCGTCTCGCGCCGGACCCGCTGATTTCCCCGGCAGCTACCCCTCCACCACCCTTCGGGTGGTCCCCCTCCCCACGCCTTCGGCGCAGGGAGGATTAAGTCAGGCCGCCTCCCTCATCTCCTCCTTCAGCAGCCTGTCGAACAGCCAGTCGTGGAAGATTCGCACCGGCCTTCGCTTGAGCGCCGATCGGCGGCAGGCGAACCAATAGCTGTAGGGGCTCTCGACCTTGTGGTCGAACAGCCGCACCAGCCTGTCGTCGCCGGAGCCGTAGAGGTGGCTCTCAAGCATGAAGGCGACTCCCAGCCCCTGGGCGGCGGCGTCGAGGATCAGCTGGCCCGAATCGAAATGGTCGATCGCCGCCGGCTGCAGGTCGGGCAGTCCGATCGAGTCGCGCCAGTAAGCGAAGCTGTCGGGCATGTCGCGGTGGAGGAAGATGGTGGCTCCGGCCAGCTGCGCCGGCTCCCGGATCGCGTCCGGCCCCTCCTGGAGCGCGCGCGAGCCGATGGCGACGACGCAATTGCTGTCGATCCGCCGCGAATAAAGCGAGGGGTCGACCTCGGTGGTGATGGCGATCGCGGCGTCGAGGCCCTCGTCGAGCCGGGCGACGCGGTTGGAGCCGGTGTCGATGTCGATATGGAGGTCGGGATGAAGCTCGCGAAGGCCGGGCAGCTTGGGCATCAGCCGCTGCGAGGCGAAGAGCGAGGGCACGGCGAGCCTCAGGCGCATCACCTCGACGCTTCCGGTCGCCCGCTCCATCGCCAGAGCGAGGGCGTCGATCGCCGGGCCGATCTCGGCCATCAGCCGCTCGCCGTCCGGGTTGAGATGGACCGCCTGGTGGCGCCGCTCGAACAAAGGATGGCCGACGAAGCGCTCGAGCGCCTGGATCCGGCGCGACAAAGCCGGCGACGACAGGGCCAGGGCTTCGGCCGCGGCCTTCACCGAGCCCAGGCGGGCGACCTGGACGAAGGCCTCGATGGACGTCAGCGGCGGCAGTCGGCGCATGGGAGGCGTCTCCTCTTGTGCGCTGCACCTAAGAACCGGCAGTGCAATAACAAGCGCGAAACTCAGCAAATCAGGGTGCAGTTATTGCATGTGTAGCATACTTGTTCGCACTTGCACAATGACCCGCGCAGGACGAGAAAGGGCGTGCCTTTCAGGCATCCTCTCCTAAAAAACTTTCAGGGTCGGTCCACCGGGACCGGCCCTTTTTTTGTCTTCTCTGGACCGCTCCCCTCCCTGAAAGGGAGGGGGTTGGGGGTGGGTCCGCCGAAGGCGGCCGAAACTGGGAGTCAGCGAAGAAGTCTCGCTGCGCTCGCCTACCCACCCCCGACCCCTCCCTTCCAGGGAGGGGAGGACCCTTTTTTTACCCGACCGCGGAACCCCTCGGGGTGGCAGGCCCGTTGTCCTTCCCTAATCTCACTCGCGAGAGCAGCGAAGGGACAAGCTGGAATGGCCGACGAGGAAAGGCAGCCGACGCGGCTGCAGGTTGCGACGATGCGGCCGGAAGACAGCGGCCGCGGCCTCGCCCGGCTGCCGCGCAGGCTGATGGCGCAGCTGGAGCTCGCCGAGGGCGACGTCATCGAAATCACCGGCAAGCGCGCCACGCCGGCCCGCGCCGTCGGGCCCTATACGGAGGACGAGGGGCTCGACATCATCCGCCTCGACGGCCTGCAGCGCGCCAATGCCGAGATCGGCTCGGGCGACTTCGTCACCCTGCGCAAGGTCGAATCCAAGCCCGCCCAGCGCGTGGTCTTCGCCCCCGCCCAGAAGAATCTGCGGCTTCACGGTTCGGCTCAGGCGCTGAAGCGAAGCTTCGGGATGAAGCCGCTCACCGCCGGCGACGTCGTCGCCACCACCGGCCAGCAGCAGATCCAGCGCGGCGACATCCCGCCCGAGCTTCGCCAGATGCTCAACGCGCCGGCCTATGCCCTGCAGGAAATCCGGCTGACGGTGGTCTCGACGGCGCCCAAGGGCATCGTCCATATCGACGCCAATACCGAGGTCGAGCTCCGCCCCGAATATGCCGAGGCGACCGAGACCCGCCGCGCCGACGTCACCTATGACGATCTCGGCGGGATCGGGACGACCATCGACCAGCTTCGCGAGATGGTCGAGCTGCCCTTGCGCTACCCCGAGATCTTCGAGCGGCTCGGGGTCGACCCGCCCAAGGGCGTGCTGCTCTACGGCCCGCCCGGCACGGGCAAGACCAGGCTCGCCCGGGCGGTGGCGAACGAGAGCGACGCCAGCTTCTTCCACATCGCCGGGCCCGAGATCATGGGCTCGGCCTATGGCGAGAGCGAGCGCCGGCTTCGCGAAGTGTTCGAGGAGGCGGCCAAAGCCTCCCCGGCGATCATCTTCATCGACGAGATCGATTCGATCGCGCCCAAGCGCGGCCAGGTCCAGGGCGAGACCGAGAAGCGCCTCGTGGCGCAATTGCTCACCCTTCTCGACGGCCTCGAGCCGCGCCAGAACCTCGTCGTCATCGCCGCGACCAACCGGCCCGAGGCGCTCGACGAGGCGCTGCGCCGCCCCGGCCGCTTCGACCGCGAGATCGTCATCGGGGTCCCCGACGAGGGCGGCCGCCGCGAGATCCTGGCGATCCACACCCGCGGAATGCCGCTCGACGGCGGGGTCGACATCAAGGAGCTCGCCCGCCGGACCTTCGGCTTCGTCGGCGCCGACCTCGCTGCCCTGACCCGCGAGGCGGCGATCGAGGCGGTGCGGCGGATGATGCCGCAGATCAACCTCGACGAGGGCACGATCCCCCAGGAGGTGCTCGACAATCTCTCGGTCAAGGGCAGCGATTTCGAGGAGGCGCTGAAGCGGGTCCAGCCTTCGGCGATGCGCGAGGTCATGGTCCAGGCGCCGACCGTCCGCTGGGACGATATCGGCGGGGTCGACGAGGCGCGCGAGCGGCTCCGCGAGGGCGTCGAGCTTCCGCTGAGGAGCCCCGAGGCGTTCAAGCGCATGGGCATCCGCCCGGCCAAGGGCTTCCTCCTCTACGGCCCGCCCGGGACCGGCAAGACGCTTCTCGCCAAGGCGACGGCGCGCGAGGCGGAAGCGAACTTCATCGCCACCAAATCCTCCGACCTCCTCTCCAAATGGTATGGCGAGAGCGAGCAGCAGATCGCCCGCCTCTTCGCCCGCGCCCGCCAGGTCGCACCCACCGTCATCTTCATCGACGAGCTGGACAGCCTCGTCCCCGCCCGCGGCGGCGGCCTCGGCGAGCCGCAGGTGACCGAGCGTGTGGTCAACACCATCCTCGCCGAGATGGACGGGCTCGAGGACCTCGGCTCGGTGGTGGTGATCGGCGCGACCAACCGCCCCAACCTGATCGACCCCGCCCTCCTCCGCCCCGGCCGATTCGACGAGCTCATCTACGTCGCCGTCCCGAACGAGGCCGGCCGCCGCAAGATCCTCTCCATCCACACCGCGAAGATGCCGCTCGCCGAGGACGTCGACCTCGACAGCTTCGCCGCCCGCACCGACCGCTTCACCGGCGCCGACCTCGAGGACCTCGTCCGCCGGGCCGGCCTCTTCGCTCTCCGCCGCTCGATCGACTCCGTCCAGGTCACCGGCTCCGACTTCGAGATGGCGCTCGACGAGACCCGCGCCTCGGTCACCCCCGAGATGGAAAAGGATTACGAGAAGATCCAGGAAAGCCTCAAGCGCGACGCGATGAGCACCGGCGCGGGCGGCATCGGCTTTATCTCCCCGGGAATGCTGACCCCGCGGGGGCCGAAGGGGGTGGAATAGGTGCCCGCCGGGGCAGTTTGCTCGCGAAGGCCGCGACTTTACCCCATCCGCAGCAGGGGCCAGCCCCTCAGGGCGCCTGACGGTACAATAGGACCCGCCCTGAAGGCACCAGCTGCTGGATTGAATCCATGTCCTTTATGTTGCGCGACAACAGGTGCAAACCGCTTTCGAGGGCCTGCAGGAACATGCAGGCGTCGTTGAAGAGCGGCTGCCGGTCGGACTTCGCGAGTCCTCGAGTGCGGGCAATAGCGCCCGTCAAGATCCCGGCCTCGACGATCGCCTGGACGCTCGGTCCGCTGAGGCGATGACCGGGGATGTCCTCAATCACGCCTTGGATCTCCGCCAGGGCCGCAGCGGTGTCCGGATGCGAAGGGTCCAGTCGGCCGAAGGCGTGGCTGAGCTCGGCCACGGCGATCGAAGAATGATTGACCTCTCTGACGGAAAGCAGCGCCTTTACTTCCGTTGGGAGCCGGCCTTGCAGCACATCAATATATACCGAGGTGTCCAGGAGCAGGCCTGCTCCCGCCGAAGGATTCGGGTTCACAAAACTCAAGCCGGAATCCGGGCGACGGTTGAGAGGCGCGATCCGCTTTTGTGGCTTCAGTCGCCGGAGTGTCGCGCGGACGTCAAAACTCAAGGTCTAGGTCTCGACTGACGCTGCCCTCCCTCCCGAGCAACTTCGCTGCGAATTCGTCTTCTAGGGCCACTTTGGCGAGCGCATATTCGATGAGTTCGCTGCCCTCGAGACCGGAGCGTTCGGCCGCGGCCTCGAAGAGCCGCTCATGAGCACGACCCGAAACGCGTTTGCCCTTGCTGCCCGCCGTCAGCCCGGCAGCCGCTGCCGCCCTGAGCGTAGCGGCGACCCGTGCAGCCACATCGACATGCATTGCAGCCGCAGCCGCAGCCACACCGACATGCGCCGCAACCGCAGCCGAAGACCTGCGGGTAGTGTCCTCCTGCTTCGTCTTCGCCATTAATCCTCCGTCGTATGACAAATACCGCTTTTTGTCTGACAGCGCAAGGGAGCCGCGTGCTTGTCACTCCCGGCTAGACGCCGCCGACGCCCTAAGCTTCTGACAGCACCCCCCGATAGTCGGGGTCCTCCAGCGCCCGCCCTGCCCCCATCGCCACGCAGGTCAAAGGGTCCTCGGCGACCGCCACCGGAAGGCCGGTGGCGAGCGACAGGGCCTCGTCCATCCGGCGAAGCAGCGCCCCGCCGCCGGTCAGGACGATGCCGCGGTCGACGATGTCGGCGGCCAGCTCCGGGGCGGTGTTCTCGAGCGCGGTGCGGACCGCTCCGATGATGTGGCTGACCGGCTCGGCGATGGCGTCGGCGATCTCGGCCTCGCTGATGAAGATTTCCTGGGGCATTCCGGCCGTAAGGTGGCGCCCTCGAACGCGGATCGTCGCGGCCTCGCCGCCGGGCGGCAGCGCGCTTCCGACCTCCAGCTTGATCCGCTCCGCCGTCGCTTCGCCGATCATGAGGTTGTGTTTGCGGCGGACGGCGGCCGTGATCGCGTCATCCATCTTGTCGCCGCCAACCCGGATGGAGGTGCTGTAGGCAAGGCCGTGAAGGGACAAAATGGCGACCTCCGTCGTCCCTCCGCCGATGTCCACGACCATCGCTCCGACCGGCTCCGTCACCGGTAGCCCGGCTCCGATCGCCGCCGCCATCGGCTCCTCGATCAGCCAGACCTTCGAGGCGCCGGCATTGGTCGCCGCGTCCCGGATCGCCCGGCGCTCGACGGAAGTGGCACCGGAGGGGATGCAGACCACCATCTCCGGATGGCGGCCGAGGCGCGACGGGCCGCCATGGGCCCGGTCGATGAAATGCTTGATCATCAGCTCGGCGACCTCGATGTCGGCGATCACCCCGTCGCGCAGCGGCCGGACCGCCTGGATCTGGTCGGGCGTCTTGCCCATCATCAGCTTGGCGTCGCGGCCCACCGCCTTCACCCGTCGGGTGCCGTCGATCGTCTCGAGGGCGACGACGGAAGGCTCGTTGAGCACGATGCCCTTCCCGCGAACGTAGACGACGGTATTCACCGTTCCGAGGTCGATCGCCATGTCGTTCGACGGGAGACGCAGGAAGCGCGAAAGCAGCATGAAAGCTTAGGTCCTCATCGGGAAGCGGCGGAGTTGGCCAACCTGGCCGAAGGCGGAGAAGCGAATCCTCGCGGGCCCTCCGATCCGCCGAGCCTACATCATAAATCGGTGTCTGACGCCGATAACCTCGCGAAGACGCAAATTCGCTTTCCACGTTGTGCCTTCGCGCCTTCGTGCCTTCTCTTGAAGCGGGGTGCCGAGGCAGCGCTTCGGCGAGCGCTCGGCCCGACCGAGTGCACCCGAAAACCCTGACGCATTGATTTCCGGTGCGGCGCGTCGGCCACTCGCTAAGCTCCACCTTGTATTTCTGTTCTCTGCCTCCGGCCGGCCTCAACCCTTCACCCGCGCCCACACCCACAGAGCCAGCGCTACCATCCCGGCCGCCGTCACCAGGAAGGGCAGCGGCATCCACCAGCCATAGAGCAGCACCCCGACGGCAGGCGCCGCGATATAGGCCACTCCGTTGACCGAGGTGACCATGCCCGCGACGGCGTTCTGCTCGTCGAGGCTGACGGCGAGCGAGGCGCCGCTGGTGAAGCCGGGGCGGAACAGGCCGAAGCCCACGGAGGCCAAAGCGAAGCCGAGCGTCATTCCGTACATGGTGCCGGCGAAGCCCGTCGCCGCAGTCCCGGCGGCCGCGACCGCGAGACCCCACAGGACCAGCCGGCGCGGGCTCAGCGCGAGGAAGGGGATCAGGCCCCATTGGGCGAGCAGGGTCGCCCCGGCCCCGGCCATGAGGACGATCGCGATCGACGGCTGCGATTGCGCGGGCGCGACTCCGGAACGGTCGATGACGAGGAAGCCGATGACTCCGAGCAAGGCGGCGTGGCCGTGACCGCCGGCGACCCCGATGATGTGCCAGGGGAGAACGCGCGGGTCGCGCCAGCGCAGGCGCTCGGGCGCGTCGGCCGGCGGCGCCTCCCCGCTTTCGCTGCGGGCGACGAGCATCCCGCCCATCGAGGGATAGTCGACCACCTCGCCGCGGGCCGCCCGGCTCGGCGTGTCGTCGGGCAGGCGAAGCGCGACCCAGACCAGGACGACGGCCCCGATCGCCGCGAAGACGATCAGCGGCCCGCTGAGGCCGAGCGGCTCGAAGATGAACAAAGGCGCGATGGCCGGGCCGATGATCGTGCCCAGGCCGAAGGAGGAGGCGAGCGCGGCGAGATAGGCGGTGCGCTGCTCGCCCTCGGTGCGGGCGGCGATGTAGGCCTGGACGGCGGGCGGCGAGGCCGAGCCCCAGCCGCCGTAGACGGCCCGGCCGAAGACGAAGACGACGAAGACGATCGTCGCCGGGATCAGGCCGTGAAGGCCCGCGGCCAGGATCCCGCCGCAGATCAGCGACGAGGCGATGAAGCCGTAGAGCCCGAGCCGCATCAGCGCCCGGCGTCCGCGATGGTCGGCCCGGCGCGCCCAGTAGGGCGCCATCAGCACCCAGATCACCGCCGAAAGCGAGAAGGCGACCGCCACCCAGAGGTCCGCGACCCCGAGCTCGCGGCCGATCGCCGGCATCAGCGACTGCATCGCCGTATTGCCCGAGGCGGCGACCAGCATCACCGCGAAAAGCAGTGAGAAACGCTCCCGGGAGAGGCTGGTGGCAGGGACCATTTGGGGGCAAATCCCGGAAATGTAGCATTTCGTCCCGGATTCGCCCCAAATCGGGCCGCGGGTTGTCTCGCCCTTGCCATCGGAGCGTTGATTTGCCAACGCACCATGCTGACCTAATTACGGAAACCCCCCTATGACCTTTCCCGGCGAACAGGCTCAACGATCCCGCGCTTATGCGCGCCACGGCGCCAAGGGCGGGCCGTGGCTGATGTTCCTCAAGGGGTTCGTCAAACATCCGGTGATGGTCGGCTCGGTCATCCCCTCTTCGAAGATGCTGATCGACAAGATGCTCGCTCCGGTGGACTGGGCGAATTGCAAATTGTTCGTCGAATACGGCCCCGGCGTCGGCACCTTCACCGAGAAGATCCTCGAGAAGCTGGCGCCCGATGCGATCCTCCTGACCATCGACACCAATCCCGATTTCACCTCCTATCTCAGCTCGAAAATCCGCGATTCGCGGCTTCGGGCGGTGACCGGCTCGGCCGCCGACGTCCGCGAGATCATGGGCAATTTCGGGTTCGACCACGCCGATTACATCCTCTCGGGCCTGCCCTTCTCGACCCTGCCCCCGGGCATCGGACCCAAGATCGCCGAGGAGACGGCCGAAGCGCTCCGGCCCGGCGGCGCCTTCCTGGTCTATCAATTCTCGCCCAAGGTGCTCGACTTCATCTCGCCCTATTTCGACCGCATCGACCGCGGCTTCGAATGGGTGAACGTCCCGCCCGCGACCCTCTTCTGGGCCTGGCGGGACTGAGGTCTAAATCCTCCCCGAGATTTCTCGGGGAGGGGGACCATGCGAAGCATGGTGGAGGGGTAGAAGGCGCCGGCTTCTGCCGTCTCGCACCGGATCCTCAGACTCTGCGCCAATTGCCCCTCCACCACCCTTCGGGTGGTCCCCCTCCCCACCGCTTCGCGGCAGGGAGGATCAGGGCCGGGGCAGGCCCACCTCCCGGAAGTTGAGCCGCTTCGCGATCCGGTAGTCGGCGACCGCGACGATGAAATAGCCGATCGCCCATCGCAGTCGGTTGAGCAACGTCCGGTTGCGGCGGTGGCTTTCGAGGGTGATCGGCTCGGAGCTCGCAACCTCGCCGTCGACGAACCGGCGCATCGCCGCCGCGAAGGGGGCGTCGTCGATCCGAAGCATCATCTCGAGGTTCAGGAACAGGCTTCGCATGTCGAAATTGGCGGAGCCGATATGGACGACGTCGCCGACTACGAACAATTTGGTGTGGAGCTTGGTAGGCCGGTATTCGAAAATCTCCACGCCGCGGCGGAGCAGCCACCAATAGGTGTTGCGGGCCGCGGCGATGGTCGCGTTGTTGTCGGACTTCGAAGCGGTGACGATCCGCACCCGGCCGCCTCGCCGGGTAATCCCGGAGAGCCGGCGAAGCATTCCGAAGCTCGGCGCGAAATAGGCTGCGACCAGGTCGAGGCGGCGGGCGCTCCTCATGTCGCGGCGGACGGCGCGCGCCCAGGGGCTGAGCCGGCGCGAGGGTCCGCCGAAAAGCCAGTGGAGCTTGCCCTGGGTGGCGCTGCTCTGCTGGAGCAGCCGGCGGATGTCGCGGACCCGGGCGTCGGGGGCCATGGTCCATTGGAAGAGGCTGTCGAAATAGCGGGTGAGATAGGCGACCGAAGGGCCTTCGACCCGGAGCCCGATGTCGCGCCACGCGCCCGATTCGACGCTTCCGAAATAATCGTCCGAGACGTTGAAGCCGCCGATGATCACCCGCTCCTCGTCGGCCAGGGCCAGCTTCTGGTGGTTGCGAAGCAGGTAGCGGCGGCCGAATTTCGGGCTGAACTGGCAAAAGGCGATCCCCGCCGCCTGGAGGGGGCGGAAGAAGCCCGTGTTGGCGGTCGAGCCGAAGCCGTCGACGAGCAGGGACACGCCCACTCCCCTCCCGGCGGCGGCGATCAGGGCGTCGCGGATCCGAGTTCCCGAAGCGTCGTCCATGAACATGTAATAGAGGAAGCGCAGGCTTTCCTTCGCGCTGTCGATCAGCTCGAGCAGGGCGTCGAGCCGCTCGGGCCCGTCGGCGAGGAGGGTCAGGCGGTTGCCCGCCACCTCGAGCGAAACACCCGTTCGGTACGCTTCCACTTCCGCCATGACGGGGTGCATGCGGGGCCGGGCCGGCAAGGGCAAGCCCTGTCGTCATTCCGGCGCAAGCCGGGACCCCGGGGAGACCCGCCGAGACTTCTCGTCCTGAGGTCCCGGCTTTCGCCGGGATTACGGACTGGTCCTGGCCAGGCTCCTCGCCAAATCATTGACTTTCGACCCTCTCGTCCGTATCTCCCCGGCTCCCCCAGCAATGGTGTCAAGCGGAGCAGCTGTTCATGGCGCGCGTTACCGTCGAAGATTGTGTCGACAAGATCCCCAACCGGTTCGACCTGGTGCTCCTCGCCGCCCAGCGGGCCCGGCAGGTCTCGGGTGGCGCCGAGCTCACCATCGACCGCGACCGCGACAAGAATCCGGTCGTCGCCCTGCGCGAGATCGCCGAGGAGACGGTGAAGCCCAAGCAGCTCGAGGAAGCCCTGATCTCCGGCCTCCAGCGGGTCCAGGTCGACGACGACGAGGCTCCGGACGAAGTCGGCTCGCTCTCCGCTTCGGCCGAGGCGCTTCGGCTGACCGCCGCCGCGCCACCGCGCAACAACAATGCCGGCGGCGACTACGAATAACCTTCAGGAGGGCTATGCTCTCTTCGAAACGGCGATAGGCCGCTGCGCCCTCGTGTGGCGCGGCGGCCTTGTCGTTGGAGCCGCCCTTCCCGAAGCTTCCGACGAAAGGGCGCGCCGGTCGCTGGCGCGCCGCTTCCCCGGTGCCGTCGAGACCGAGCCGCCATCCTTTGCCGCCGAGGCCATGGCGCGCATCGCGAGCCTGCTCGCCGGCGGCAAGACCGATCTCGGCGACATCAAGCTGGATCCCGGGGGCTCCGCCTTCGAGCGCAACGTCTGGCAGGCGGCGCGGCGGATCCCGTGCGGGGAGGTGCGGAGCTATGGCGACATCGCCCGCGAGATCGGCGCTCCCGGCGCCGCCCAGGCGGTCGGCCTCGCGCTCGGCCGCAATCCGGTGCCGATCGTGGTTCCCTGCCACCGGGTCCTCGCCGCCGACGGCAGGAGCGGCGGCTTCTCGGCGCCCGGCGGAGTGACGACAAAGTTCCGGATCCTCGAGATAGAGGGGGCACGGCGGCCGGGAGAGCCGGAGCTGTTCGAATCGCTGCCCATGCGGGTGAAGCCGAGCTAGCCGTCGTCATCCCGGCGAAAGCCGGGACCTCTGGGAGACCCGCCGAGACTTCTTGTCCTGAGGTCCCGGCTTTCGCCGGGATGACGGTTTAGGTCCGGCTTTCCCGCCGGTTAGGCCGCATTGGCCTCGCGGTCGAGATCGTCGCGGTCCACCCATTCCATGTCGCGCAATGTGAGCTCCCGGCCGTCCGCGGACTGGACGGTCATCGGAGCGATGGGTTTGCGGGTGTAGCGGTCGACCAGCACCGGATTGCTCGGATGGCCGGAGATCCAGCGCTCGCCCCACTGGCGAAGGGAAAGCAGGACGGGAAGCAGGTCGCGGCCCTTCTCGGTCAGACGGTAGGTGACCTTGCGCCGGTCGGCGGGGTCCGGATCGCGCCTCAGGATGCCGTGCTCGACCAGCCGGCCCAGCCGGTTGGACAGGATGTTGCGGGCGATCCCGAGGTTGGTCTGGAATTCCTCGAAATGCCTGAGGCCGTTGAAAGCGCCGCGAAGGATCAGGAACGACCAGCGTTCTCCAACCACTTCGAGGGCGGCACCGATGCCGCATTCCGCGAACACCTCCCGCAATTGCTCCGCACGGCTCATCGGCTGACCTTAGCTTTTTTCACCCCTGTAACATAAGAGACAATTTTCCAGTTGCAAACTAAAACTGTTCTCTCTATTAGGTTGCATATCGCAACTGAAAGGAGCCTGTCATGAACCGGCAACTCACCTCCTCCTTGCTCGCCTTCTTCCTCACCCTCTCGCTGTTCGGCGGTACCGCCTTCGCGGGGAGCCAATATCGGGCCGAGCCGGCCGCTGCCCCGGCCTCGGCGCGGCTCATCGCCAACGACATTGTCTGGAAATGCGGCCCGGGCGGCTGCGTCGCTCCCCAGGGCAACAGCCGTCCGGCCATCGACTGCTCGGCCCTGGCCCGCGAGGTCGGAACGCTGCGCAGCTTCACCGTCGGCGGCCAGCCGCTCGATTCGGCAGCGCTCGGAAAGTGCAACGCGAAGGCGCGGTGAGCGCTTAAATCCTCCCCGCGATTTCGCGGGGAGGGGAACCGCGCGAAGCGCGGTGGAGGGGTTCTTCAAACTCAGAAAGGCCCCTCCACCATGCTTCGCATGGTCCCCCTCCCCTGCAAATGCAGGGGAGGAATTGAGCACCTGAATCCCTCCCGTGCCCAATTATCGTTGCAACGCAGCACCGCACCACCCAATGTCGGTACGTGCTTCGACAATATGAGCTTCTCGAGAAGGTAAGGGCCTACGACCCGGACGCCGACGAGGCGATGATCAACCGCGCCTACGTCTTCTCGATGAAGGCCCACGGTTCGCAAAAGCGGGCGTCGGGCGATCCCTATTACAGCCATCCGATCGAGGTGGCCGGCATCCTCACCGACCTTCACCTCGACGACGAGACGATCGTCACCGCCATCCTCCACGACACGATCGAGGATACGGTCGCCACTCCGGAGGAGATCGAGAAGCTGTTCGGTCCCAACGTCGCCCGCCTCGTCGACGGGGTCACCAAGCTCAGCAAGATCGAGGCTCAGAGCGAGAGCCAGCGCGCCGCCGAGAACCTCAGGAAGTTCCTTCTCGCCATGTCGGGCGACATCCGAGTCCTGCTGGTCAAGCTCGCCGACCGGCTCCACAACATGCGCACCCTGCACTTCATCGCCAACGAGGAGAAGCGCAAGCGGATCGCGCGGGAGACGATGGACATATACGCGCCGCTGGCGGAGCGGATCGGGATGTACGAGTTCATGCAGGAGATGCAGACCCTCGCCTTCCGCGAGCTCGAGCCCGACGCCTACGCCTCCATCTCCCGCCGGCTGGAGCAGCTCCACAAGGGCGAGGGCGATCTCATCGCCAGGATCGGCCGGGGCATAAAAGCGCATCTCGAGGCGCACGGAATCGAGGCCGAGGTGCAGGGCCGGGAGAAGCATCCTTATTCGATCTGGCGCAAGATGGCCGAGCGGCACGTCAGCTTCGAGCAGCTGTCGGACGTCATGGCCTTCCGGGCCGTCGTCGAGACCGTCGAGGATTGCTACCGGACATTGGGCCTTATCCATCAGCGCTGGCCGGTGGTGCCCGGCCGCTTCAAGGACTTCATCTCCACCCCCAAGCGCAACGGCTACAAATCGCTCCACACCACCGTCATCCACGACGAGCAGATGCGGATCGAGATCCAGATCCGCACCGGCGAAATGCACGCGACGGCCGAGCACGGGCTCGCCGCCCACTGGGCCTATAAGGAAGGCGACGAGGAGGATGCGGCGGGTCAGCATCCCTGGATCGACGATCTGCTCGAGATACTCGAGCATGCGGGATCCGCGGAGGAGCTGCTCGAGCACACCCGCATGGCGATGTACCAGGACCGGATCTTCGCGTTCACCCCGAAAGGCGAGCTGATCCAGCTGCCCAAGGGCGCGACCCCGGTCGACTTCGCCTACGCCGTCCACACCGACCTCGGCGACCAGACTGTCGGCGCCAAGATCAACGGCCGGGTGATGCCGCTCCGGACCCCGCTCGAAAATGGCGACCAAGTCGAGATCCTCGTCTCCAAGGCCCAGCATCCGCAGCCGGGCTGGCTCAGCTTCGTCGTCACGGGCAAGGCGCGCGCCAAGATCCGCCGCTTCGTCAAGTCGAAGGAGCGCGAGGAGACGGTCGCGCTCGGCCGCAAGATCTTCGACGAGATCGTCCAGCGCCTTCCCCAGCCGCTCGGCTGGGAAGCGATCACCGAGGCGCTGAAACGCCTCCATTTCCACGACGATGCCGCCCTGATGGAGGCGATCGCTCTGAAGCGGGTCAGCGATATTGCGGTGATGGAGGCCCTGATCCCGGGCTCGACCGGCAAGGAGGGCGTGAAGCCGCCGCCGCAGCGCACCGCCATCTCGATCAAGGGCCTGACCCCCGGGGTCGCCTTCCAGCTCGCCGAATGCTGCCATCCCATACCCGGCGACCGGATCGTCGGGCTGAGACGCGAAGGCACCGAGATCGAGGTCCACGTCATCGGCTGCGACAGCCTCGCCGACGGGGTCGACGCCGACTGGCTCGATCTTGCCTGGGGCGACGAATCGGACGGCGGAACCGCCCGGCTGTGCATCGTCATCAAGAACGAGCCCGGGTCGCTGGCGGTGATCGCCGGAATCCTCGGCCGCCACGGGGCAAACATCGTCTCGATGGAGCAGGCGAGCCGGGACGGCAGCTTCCACACCTTCCATCTCGACATCGAAGTCCACGACGTGCAGCATCTGATGCGCATCCTGGCGGCCCTCAGGGCCGCCGACGTGGTTTCCAGCGCGGAGCGTTTGTGAGGAGCGGGACTATGATCGACCGGCGCAGGATGGTCGGATTCCTCGGCGGAGCCGCAGTTCTTCCGCTCCTGCCCGGCGCGGCGGACGCGGCGGCGGCGCCCGCCTTCGTCATGTGGCGCGATCCCGGCTGCGGCTGCTGCCTGGAATGGGCCAAGCGTGTCGAAGCGGCCTTCGGTCGCAAGCTGCCGGTGGTCGATTCGGGCAGCATGCCTGCGGTGAAGAAGGCGCAGGGCGTACCTTCGGACCTGCAATCCTGCCACACCGCCCTCATCCACGGCGTGGTGGTCGAAGGGCATGTCCCACCCGAAGCCATCAAGCGGTTGATCGCGTCCCGGCGCAAGGACGTCAAAGGGCTGGCGGTGCCCGGAATGCCGGCGGGCTCGCCCGGAATGGATGTCGGCCACAATGTCCGGCAGCCTTACAAGGTCTTCGCCTTCGACTCGGCGGGACGCCGGTCGGTCTTCGCGACCCAGGGCTGATCGGATGACCGACACTCCGGCCTCCATGACTTATGGCGGCTATCTTGCGCTCGACCAGCTCCTCTCCGCCCAGCATCCGATCTCGGACCATCATGACGAGATGCTGTTCGTCGTCATCCACCAGACCAAGGAGCTGTGGCTGAAGCAGATCATCCACGAGCTCAGGCTGTCGGTCGACATGATCCGCGAGGACCGGCTGATCGAAGTCCACAAAGCACTTTCCCGTGTGTCGCGCATCCAGGCGGTGATGACCTTGAGCTGGGACGTGCTGGCGACCCTCACTCCGTCCGATTACACAAGCTTCCGCTCGGTGCTCGGCTCCAGCTCGGGCTTCCAGTCCGCGCAATTCCGCGAGTTCGAATATCGCCTCGGCCTCAAGGACGGCGGCCACCTCAAGTTCCAGGAGGAAGGGAGCGGGCCCTATTCGGCGCTGCTCGAAGCCTTGCACCAGCCCGGCCTGTGGGACGAGGCCAATGCCGCGGCCGCCCGGGCGGGGCTCGATCTTCCCGCCGAGGCGCTGACTCGCGACTGGAGCCTGGCCTACCGGCCCAGCGAGGCGGTCGAGGCGGCCTGGGCGCAGGTCTATCGAGAGCCCGAGCGGCACTGGGCGCTCTACCAGCTGGCCGAGAAGCTGGTCGACATAGACGATTCGCTCGCGACCTGGCGGCACAAGCATGTCGTGACGGTGGAGCGGATCATCGGCCTCAAGCGCGGGACGGGAGGCACTGCGGGGGTCGCCTACCTGCAGTCGACGCTGGGCAAGCGGGCGTTTCCGGAGCTGTGGTCGCTGAGGACGCAGGTCTAGATAAATCCTCCCCATCGGAGATGGGGAGGGGGACCACCCGCAGGGTGGTGGAGGGGTAGAGGCCCAGGCTTGCGCCATCTCGCGCCTGATGCGCGGACTCCGGGCCAGTCACCCTTCCACCAGGCTTCGCCTGGTCCCCCTCCCCATGCCTCGCATGGGGAGGATTCCTAAAGCCCCGCTTTCTCGCGCCGGATGGCGGCGATCTCCTCCGCGGCGATGCGCTCCCGGGCACCGAGGCTGGGATGGCTCCGGAAGATTTGCGGGAACCAGTCATATTTGCCGAGATAGCGGCGCCAGAAGGGAATGGCCGCGTCGAGATCATAGCCCGCCGCCGACATCAGCCTGAGGCCGAAACGGTCCGCGGCCTCCTCGCGCTTCCAGACCGCGCTCGGCTTGAGGCCGAGACCGCGCAAAATGCCTTCCTCGTTGCGCATCTGCCGATGGCCGAAGATGTTGTGGGCGAGCTCGTGCCCGAGAACGACGGCGAGCTCGCCCTCGCTCCTCAGGAATCTCAGCATCGCGGTCGTCATCACCACCGAGCGGCCGGTCGCGAAGGCGTTGACCTGAGTCGAGCGGGCGAGGCGGACCCGGCCCAGGCAGGCGGGAAGGGAGCCGAGGCGGAGCGAAAGCTCACGGCCGTCACGAAGCACCCGCAGGTCCGCCGGGCCGCTGCGAAGCGCGGTCTCGAGCTCGGCTTCGGCCTCGTCCGCCAGCCGGCGCCATTTCTCGCGCTTGGGCTCGGCGGCGACGGAGGCGCCGGTCGGGAGCGTCCGGCCGTTGACCGCAAGCAGGACATCGCCCGCGACCAGGCCGGCGCGAGCGGCGGGAGTTCCGGCCAGAACGGTCAGGACGCCCGGACCGCGGTGGAGCCCGTATCGCGCCACCATCAGCGGCCGGTCGCTCGGCTCATATTCGGCGAGGTGATGGAAGAGCATTCCGGTGAGCGGATAGCGCTCGGGGCACAAAGCGGAGCCCGCGAGCGCGAGGCGATAGGCGACCAGCGCAACGCGCAGATCGTCCTTGCGCAAAGTGGTCGAGCCTGCCGCCTCCGCCCCCGGGGGGGTTGAAGGCTGCGCGACCGCCGCGGTAACGCCCAGCGCGAGCGCAGCAAGCGGACCCAGGAAGCGTAAGCAAGGCGCCCGACGGCGCGGGCCGGGCCTTTCACGCACGACGGCTAGCCTTTCGCGCAGGACAAGAAAATGGCCGGATGAAGACTGTCTTCATCCGGCCAAAAACTCAAGACGTTGATGTCCCGAGCCAACCCTTACGGGCTGGTCGGCGGCTCGTCGTCGTCGCCGCCGCAGATCTCGGTGGCGGCGCAGATGCCGAGGATGATCGCGATGAGCGCGATCAGCGGGATGATCCAGCCGCCGCGCAGCTGCTCACCCTCGACCGTCTCCGTCGCCGGCGCCACTTCGGCGGTGCGGGCAGCAGCCGAGCTGGCCTGCGCCGCCGCCATGGTCGGCGTAGCGATTAACGCAACCGAGGCGGTCGCAGCAATTAGTCCCTTGAAACGCACGTCAGCTTCTCCCTTCGTACTCGAGCCTGTCATCTCGATTTCAGGCTTTACCTAATCGGGGGCACCAAGGCTGTCTACCCTGGAAACTGGTCACCGATCGAAAACCCAGTGTGCCTCGTAGCTCTGAACAGGTTTACGAAGCCTGACCTGAACGCCAGCCCCCCCCTCTTTGGTTCAGTCGCCCGAGGGATTAAAGCCATCTGTTGCATAAAAGCGACAGCGGCGAGCAATTATACAAAATGGTTTTGATTCAAGGGTTCGCGGGCCCCTTGTGGGGCGTGTTTCCGCTCCGGAAATGCCGAATCCGGTCGCACGGCAGCAGCGCGCCACAAGAAGGAGACGCGAAAAGGCCGGACGAAGGCGACTCCGTCCGGCCAAATTCTAGGCTCGAAGCGACTCGCGCCTCGGCTTACGGGCTGGTCGGCGGCTCGTCGTCGTCGCCGCCGCAGATCTCGGTGGCGGCGCAGATGCCGAGGATGATGGCGATGAGCGCGATCAGCGGAATGATCCAGCCGCCGCGCAGCTGCTCGCCTTCGACAGTCTCCGTCGCCGGCGCGACTTCGGCGGTCGAAGCGGCCGCACTGGCGCTCGCCTGCGCCGCTGCCAATGTCGGCGTCGTCATCAAGGCCACCGAGGCGGCCGCAGCAATAATTCCCTTGAAAGCCACGTCAGCTTCTCCCTTCATCCCGAATCTGATCGTCTCGGTTTCGAGGCTTTATCTAATCGAGCCCTCTCTTCGTGTCTATCCCGAAAAGAAAGCTGCCGGACTTGCGGAAAACGCGTTAACCTTTCGGGCCCGCACCAGATTCGAGGGGCAGAGAAAGGCCGTCCCGGCGAACCGGTTCGAACCGGCGCCCGCCCCCTCACCGGCCGGGGATTGCTCGAATTGGCTTTTTGTTTCAGAGGGTTCGCGAACCCGATCTTGGGGAGGAACCGGTGACCCTGAGCTTTCGCCTGCCGCGCCTGACCGCCTTTCTGGCCGCGGCCCTGCTCGCACTGACCGCGGCGCCGGGATGGGCGGCGGTGTCGATCACTTTCTATTCCAAGGAGTTGGGAGCGAGCTTCCCGCATGCCTTCGTCGTTTTCGAGGGAACGCTCGATCGCGGCGGGCCGCGAATCGAGGAGGATTACGGTTTCACGGCCAAGACGATCAGCCCCGCCATCTTGTGGGGCAAGGTCGCCGGCGAGGTGATCACCGACCATAGCGTGAGCTATGTGAAAGGCAGCGACCGGCATTTCACGCTCGCGCTCACCGATTCCGAATATGACCGGGCGATGGCGACGATCGCGCGCTGGCGGGCGGGCAAGCAGCCGAGCTACGACCTCGACCGGCACAATTGCGTCCATTTCGTCGCCGAGCTCGCCTCCAGCG
Source organism: Allosphingosinicella sp. (assembly GCA_036386555.1). Classification (GTDB taxonomy): domain Bacteria; phylum Pseudomonadota; class Alphaproteobacteria; order Sphingomonadales; family Sphingomonadaceae; genus Allosphingosinicella. The sequence goes on along the minus strand of DASVVM010000120.1, from coordinate 64,538 downwards.
TCGGCCTGACCGCGGACACCCGGCGTCTCATGAAGAAGCCGCGCGCCTTTCTCGAGGCCCTGACCGCAGCGAACCGGCCGCAGCTCGAGACCCGCGGAGCGATGCTTTATCGCCCCGCCGCTCCGGCCCGGGCCAAGCCGAATGCTTGAAATGACCGCGAGGCCGCGGACGTTAACGCCGCGGTAGAGGACCTCGGGCTATGGCCCCTCGTCCCTTGAACAGCAGAGCCGAGCCCACATGCCTTTCTCAGAGCGGATCGTCGTCATCGGGCTGGGCTATGTGGGCCTGCCGCTCGCCGTCGCTCTGGCGCGAAGCTTCAACGTCGTCGGCTTCGACATAGACCGGCGCCGTATCGACGAGCTCAGGCTCGGCTTCGACCGCACCCGCGAGATCGACGCGGAGACGATGAAGGCCTCGGGCATGCTCCTGACCAGCCGGACCGGGGATGCTCCGGGCGGCGACGTCTACATCGTCACCGTCCCCACCCCGGTGGACGAGAACAACAGCCCGGACCTGACGCCGGTGATCGGCGCCACCCGTTCGGTCGCCGCCATGCTCGACCCGGCCCGCAAGCCGATCGTCGTCTACGAAAGCACTGTCTATCCCGGAGTCACCGAGGAGATTTGCGGGCCGCTGCTCGAAGAGGTGTCGGGCCTGAAAAGGGGCCGGGACTTCTTCCTCGGCTATTCCCCCGAGCGGATCAATCCCGGCGACCGCGAGCATACGGTCGACAAGATCCAGAAGGTCGTCGCCGGCGAGAACGAGGCGGTCGTCGACCGGCTCGAGGCGATCTACGGGGCGGTGACCAGCGGCGGCGTGTTCCGGGCGGCCTCGATCAAGACCGCCGAGGCGGCCAAGGTGATCGAGAACGCCCAGCGCGACATCAACATCGCCTTCATGAACGAGATCACCAAGGTCTTCTCGAAGCTCGACATATCGATCTGGGACGTGCTCGCCGCGGCCGGCACCAAGTGGAACTTCCTGCCCTTCCAGCCCGGCCTGGTCGGCGGCCACTGCATCGGGGTGGATCCTTATTATCTCAGCTTCCGCGCCCAGCAGCTCGGACTCGACCCCCACGTCATCCTTGCCGGCCGCTCGACCAACGACGGCATGGGCGCCTGGGTGGCCGACTGCGTTCACGAGCGGCTGGGCCGCGCCGGCAAGGCGCTGGTCATGGGCCTCGCCTTCAAGGAGAATGTGCCGGACCTCAGGAACAGCCGGGTGATCGACGTCATCCGCAGGCTCCAGGAGCTCGGCCACGAGGTCACCGTCCACGACCCGCTCACCGACACCGTCGACGCCCGCCACGAATATGGAGTCGACCTCTGCGCCGACGCCTTCGACCGGAGCTACGACCTCGTCCTCGTCGCGGTCCCGCATGCCGCTTATGCCGATCTCGACGAATCGAGGCTGACCGGGCTGGTGGCCGAGGGCGGATTGTTCGCGGATCTGAAGAATATCTACCGCGACCGCCCCCTCGCCGGCATACGCCGCTGGACGCTCTAGTCAGCCGCGCCTGATCTCGCCGAGCAGCGGATCATCGGCATGGAGGCAGAAATTGTTGCCGAACACCGCACGGCCGTCCGGGCTCGGCTCGAGCCTTTCCGACAGGAAAATGTAGCCGGAGTCGGCGAGTTCCCGCTCCAGCAAGGCTTGGCCTTCGTCTTCCTCCGTCATCTCGACCATGAGCCGCGGCTTGGCGCTGCGCAGGACAGACTTCATGCCGCGCACGACCATCAATTCGGCACCCTCGACGTCGATCTTGATGAAATCGGGGACGATTGCGCGCTCGGCGCAGAAGACGTCCAGGGTCGTCGCCTCTACCTTCACCTCGGAGCGTTCGAGGGCGATTCCGCTTCGCGCGGCGTTGATGTCGGCAATCTTGAAGTCGCTGATCAGCGAATTGTTCTGGCCGGTCAGATTGTCACAATAGAAGGAGACCGTTCCCACCGAGTCCGAAACGGCCTTGCCGATCCACTCGACGTTGGCGAGGCCGGCAAGGTTGCGTGCGAGGTAAGGCAGGTTGTTCGGCCCGGGCTCGAACACGACCAGCCTGCCGTCCGGCCCAACCAGCGAGGCGAAATATCTCGAGATATAGCCGATATGGGCGCCGACCTCGATGACCGTGGCGCCCTTGGGCACGAGCTTCGCGAACGTCTCCATCGTCTCTCGCTCGCGCGCCTTCCCCTGGTACCAGTAATTCTTATGCTGGAAGAAGTTGAGGTAGACGCGGGCGTCGGGGACCCAGTGGTGCCGCACGGTGAAATTGAAGTTCAGTCGCCGCATCAGCGGCAGGACGGCCCTTCTCAGAGCGGTGTTTTCGTAGAGCATTGCTCGCCGTAGCAGCCCCCTATCGCCCGATCAATCGTCGCCACGGAGCGCTTTCCGGAGTGCGAATTACGGCGAGATGGCGCCCGTTTCCAACCATGATTCTTCGCCATATCCGACGCCGCGCTCCGGCAAAAACTGCTATTGATAATCATTCGCAAGTGTCATAGCGGCGCGCCATGGCTTCCCCGACCCGATCCAATCTCCGCAGCCTCTGGTTCCAGGTCCACAAGTGGATCGGCCTTGCCCTCGCCCTCCTGATCGTCCCGGTTTCGCTGACCGGCTCGGCTCTCGTCTGGCACGACTGGCTGGACGAACGGCTCAACCCGGAGCGGACGGCGACCGCGGCCCCGAGCCTTCCGCCCTCGGCTTACGCCGCCGCCGCGAGACGCTTCGCGCGTCCCGACGAGCGGCTGTCGAGCCTCGCATACCCGCGCGAGACGGGTCCGGTCGTCGCGACGCTCGCCCGGACCGGCCAGCCGGCGGGCGGCCGGCCGGTCCGCACCCTGCTCTACCTCGACCCGGCCACGGCGCGCCTCCTCGACCGCGGGGCCAGCGACCAAGGCGCCGTTCGAATCCTCCATGGCCTCCACGGGTCGTTGATGGTTCCGGGCGTCGGGCGTCAGATCGTCGGCTGGATCGGGGTGGCGATGCTCCTCTCCTCGCTGACCGGCCTGTGGCTGTGGTGGCCGCTCAGCGGACGGTTCAGCCGCGGGCTCAGGTGGCGGCGGCGGTCGACGGCAAGCGCCAACCTCCACCATCAGGGCGGCTTCTGGGTCGCCCTGCCGCTGGCCATACTCTCCTTCACCGGCGCCTGGATTTCCTTTCCCGCCTTCTTCGCCGGGCTTTCGGGCGACCCCGCGGGCCCTTCGATGGCGGAACGGATGCGGCGCATGGCGGCGACGCCGGCGGCCGAGACGAAGCTGAGCCCGGAGGCTGCGGTGGCGGCGGCGCGGCCGCTGGCGGGCGGCGGCGGCCTGGTCGGCCTGGCCTGGCCCGGCGCGACCGAGCCGAAGTGGAAAGTCGGCTTCGCCCGTCCCGGCGGCACCGCCGAAGTGACGGTCGACGACCGCTCCGCAGCCGCCGCTCCGCCCAGGCCGCCGCAGCCCGAGACGACCGCCCGGCTGATGCGCCGGCTCCACGACGGCACCGGCACGGGCGCCGTTTGGCAGACGATCATCTTCATCGGAGGACTCATCCCGGTGCTGCTCGCGGTGACCGGAATCCTGATGTGGCTCCAGGTTCGCCGCGCCAAGCTTAGAGCCCCGGACTCGAATTAGCGCCTCCTCCAGAGCCGGATTCGGGCTGTCCGCCGCTGGACAAGGTCCGGGGCGCGATCCACAAGGCCGGAGTGCACAATCCTTTCGACCAAGGCTATTTCAAGTCCGACGAGCTGCGCGCCTTCGGCTTCGCGCGAGTCGGCGAGGGGAGCGCGATCTCGCGCACGTGCACGATCGTCGGCCTGGAGAACATCACGATCGGCGACTTCGTTCGCATCGACGGCTACACCACGATCATTGCCTCCGCAGGCCCGGTGCGGATCGGAAACCATGTCCACATCTGCTCCGGATGCGTCCTCGGCGCTCGAGGCGGGATCGAGCTTGCGGACTATTCGAGCCTGTCCCACGGGGTACGCCTTCTCTCGGCCATCGACGATTTCAGCGGAAAGCGGATGACCAACTCCACGCTTCCGCCCGAGTTGTTGGGGGTGCAGACGGCCCCGATCCGCATCGGCCGCTTCGTGCCGGTCGGCTCGGGCTGCATCATTCTTCCGGGCGCGGCCCTCGGCGACGGCTCGGCCTTGGCTGCGATGTCGGTCGTGAGCCGACCCCTCGAAGAATGGACGATCTACGGGGGCAATCCCGCGCGGGAGCTCGGACCGCGCTCGCGCGATCTGCTTGCCCTGGCTCAGGATTTCGAGAGCGAAGCCGACCCCGCGCAGGGTTGATCCGGCGGCCCTCGGCTCTCGCCGAAAGCCTTTTGCCAGAAAACTTCTTCTGCTAGAGCGCCCCCAAATCCGCCTCCCCCCTGCTCTGGACAAAATCCGCGCGCATGAATGATGCATCGCCGACCCGCCTGACCGCCGCCGGAATCGCGGCCGTGGCGACGCATCTGCCCGATCGCGTTCTCACGAATGACGAGCTGGCCGGGCTGTTTCCCGATTGGAGCGCGGCCAAGATCCTCGAGAAGACCGGCATTCTCGAGCGGCGCATCGCCGCCGACGACGAAACGGCCGGCGATCTCGCCTTCGAGGCCGCGCTCAAGCTGTTCGCCTCGGGAATCGCCTCTCCCGGGGACGTGGACTTCATCATCCTGTGCACCCAGGCGCCGGATCATGTCCTTCCGACAACCGCCTGCCTGCTCCAGGACAGGCTCGGCTGCCGACGGGACATCGGCGCGCTCGACGTCAATCTGGGCTGCTCCGGCTACGTCTACGGCCTTTCGCTGGCCAGCGGGCTCATCGCGGCGGGCATGGCGTCCAAGGTCCTGCTCCTCACCGCCGACACCTATTCGAAATATATCAACGCGCGCGACAAGAGCGTTCGCACCCTGTTCGGCGACGGCGCCGCCGCGACCCTCGTCGCCGCCACGGACGGCGGCGGCCGGACGATCGGCCCCTTCGTCTACGGCACCGACGGGAGCGGAGGCAAAGACCTGATCGTCGAGACAGGCGGATTTCGAGCGCCGCGCTGCGCGGAGACGGCGATCGAGGCGGACGACGGCGCGGGCAATGTGCGTTCCCGCGACAATCTCTACATGAACGGCGCAGCGGTGATGAACTTCACCTTGCGGGAGGTGCCCCGGACCTATCGCAGGCTCCTCGACCGGTCGGGCCTCGCGCCCGAGGACATCGACTATGTCGTGCTCCATCAGGCTAACAAGTTCATGCTTGACGCGCTTCAGAAGAAGCTCGCGGTGAAAGATGAGAAGCTGCCGCGGCGCTACGAGGATATCGGCAACACGGTTTCCTCGACAATTCCTTTCGTCCTGTCCGATTTGCTTCGAGACGGAAAGTTGTCCTCAGGGACGCGCCTCATTTTAATCGGTTTCGGCGTAGGCCTGTCTTGGGCAGGCGCCGTCGTACAGGTCTAGAGATGGAGATACTATGTCGGAATTTTATCAGGGAATGGCGGAGATATTCGAGGTGGAGGAGTCCGAGATGGGCCCTGATTTCCCGCTCGATGAAGGTTGGGATTCGCTGGCTGTCGTCTCGACCATCGCCCTTATCGACGAGGTTTACGACAGGACGGTGAGCGCTACCCGTCTGCAGGAATGCAAGACCGTCGGCGACATCGAAAAGCTGGCCCAGGAATGACCTCATGACAATTGGTTCGACACCCATTGCGAGCGGCCAGGCCGTCCGGGTCGACGGCGCTCGAATCGCCGGGCTCGTATCGTGCATCCCGCCTCGGCGGATCGACAACGAATATTTTCTGGAAGAGTTCGGCGACAGCGTTGCCGATACCACGAAAATGACGGGCGTCCGTACGCGCTACTGGGTGGATGAGGGAGTGACCGCGTCGGATCTGTGCACTGCCGCTGCGGTCAGCCTTCTCGACGATCTGGCATGGCCGCGCGACACGGTGGATGCGATTATCTTCGTCTCCCAAACGCCGGATTATCGGCTGCCCGCTACAGCGGGCGTGATTCAGGCGAAACTCGGGTTGCGCCCCGCGATAATCGGCCTCGACATCAACCTGGGCTGCTCGGGCTACGTTTACGGATTGTGGCTGGCGATGACGCTCGTCGGCAGCGGAGCCGCAAAGCGGGCCCTGCTCGTGGTCGGTGATACGAGCAGCTCGCTCATCGATCCGGCGGACCGGGCGACGGCAATGCTGTTCGGCGACGCAGGGACCGCAACGGCGATCGAAGCCGGGGACGCGCAGGCCCATTTCATTCTCGGCACGGACGGACGGGGAGCCGACAATCTGATCGTGCCGTCGGGCGCCTACCGCTCGGCGGAGCACCGCAGCTCCAACGATCCCTGCAAGCTCTTCATGGACGGGGGCGAAATTTTCAACTTCACTCTCAAATCCGTGCCGAAACTGGTTGCTGAGACAGTTCAGTTCGCCGGCCTTCCGATAGAATCCTACGACGCATTCCTGCTGCACCAGGCCAATGCCTTCATGGTCAATCATCTGGCGAAGAAAGCCAAGCTGCCGCCGGACAAGGTGCCGATGAACATCGACCGGTACGGCAACACCAGCAGCACGACGCTCCCGCTCTTGATGACCGACGATCTTGCCGATCGTCTCGCCCGGGAAGGCGCGCGGCTTGCATTGTTCGGCTTTGGCGTCGGCTACAGCTGGGGCGGCGCATCTCTCGAGGTGGGTCCGCTCGCTTGCGTGAAGACGATCAGCTACGATTCCGGCCGCTGAGGGGCCGATGATGGGTGGCATGATCATCCGGTTGAAGGCACCTCGAGGTGCAAAAGAAAGGTAGAAGCGATGATCATTGTTGGTGCAGGCGGTTTCGGACGGGAGCTGGTGTCCTGGATGCAGCACGGCGGTGCTGCTCGGGATATTGCCGGCTACCTCGACGACGCGGGTCCCGCAGAGGGCATGTCCGCACCCTATCTGGGGACGGTCGAGAGCTACGCCCCCCAGGCCGAAGACCGTTTCATTTGCGCAATCGGGGATCCCGCGCAGAAGCGCGCCGCCGTCACCGCCTTGAAGTCGAAAGGCGCGCAATTCGAGGGTTTTCGCCATCCCAGCTCGATCATCGTCGCCAGTGCGACTCTCGGCGAGGGCACGATCGTCGGGCCCTTTTGCGTCATTTCCAACCAGGCGAGCATCGGGGACTTCGTCACGCTCAACAGCTTTTGCGGCGGGGGGCACGACATACGCATCGGGGACTTCTCCACTTTGAGCGCCTATATAGATGTCACCGGCTGGGTGACGCTCGGCGAGGAAGTCTTCATCGGCAGCCACGCCTCGATCCTCCCAAAGGTGAAGGTCGGCAATCGCTGCCGTATCGGCGCAGGTGCGGTGGTCATGCGCAGCATGCCGGACGGGACCACGAGCTACGCGCAGCCCGCCAAGCGACTACGCTAGTATCGGAGGAGCTGCACCTTGCGGCTCCCCGGGGCGGGACGGCGGTCCGGTCGAGGCGCCTCTCCTCAGGCGCCGCCCGAAGCTTCGCGGCGCAGGAATTCCGCGATGCTTTCCCGGAAGTGGAGTATTTTCTCCTCGCCGTCACACCAATAGGCCGGGGGATCCACGGACCAGGTGTCGGACGGAATCCGGCCGCAGATACGCGCGTCTTCTTCGAAGACTTGGCGGTTGACGCCAATGGAAGACTCGAAGAACGGTTTCATTATTTCCGGATTCGTGCCTGCCTTGGTCTTTGCCTCGAAAAAGCGACTGGTGAAGTGAGACGCGGTCAGCCGAGTCGCGGGATAGAACTGCTGAAGTGAGTAAGAATATCCAAATGTAGATGAGATAAATGTAAAGGGGAACAAGTAGACGCTCATGTATCCCTGAAACGCATTCTCCAAGTCAAAAAATCTGCCAAGTGACTGAAGTCGTTTCTTGACTTTGGCATCTCCAATCTCGGCGAATATAGCGTTGTTCATGCCGAAGAACTTATTCTCGCCCGGGTTGAGCTGGAGCCGATTCAACGTATCCTGATGAACCAGAGATACGTGGTACTGGTCCAATGCATTTTCGACGGCGATTTTCCAGTTACACTCATAGGTGTAGTTATCGAAGTCCAAACGGTTCGAGATGTTGCGCGACAGGACGTCGATGGTTTCCTCGAAACCCGCGATCTGCGCCGAAAGGGGCCGGTCCGGCGCGCGGGCCACGAACATGAAGTCGCCGATCCACTCGATGCGGTACCGATTGAGTCCGGCCTGATCCAAAGGCTGCCTGAAGGTCTCCTTCAAAGGAATGAACAGGCGCCCCTTTATGAACGACCATCCGTGGTATGGGCAGACGAAGCGCTGCTCGCCGAACGACCCTTCGAAGATGCGCGTACCCCGGTGCGGGCAGCGATTGTCGAAGGCGACCAGGTCCAGCCCGTCGTGAAAGACCACGACCTCTTCATCCAGGATGTCGAAGCGGAGGTAATGGTTCCTCTCGGGGAGTTCGGAGCGATGGCACAGGAGATGCCAGTGGCGGTCCCATAGCTCCTTATCCGCCGCCATCGCGCGCGCAGTGTCGGGTTTCAGGTTCTGAATCATTCAGCGTCCATTGAATTCGTATCGACGAGGGAAAGCTTCGGACGGCCTCTAGGCCGCCCCCTGAACAAAAGGAACCCTGGCCAGGCGCGCCCGGGGCCCGGGAAGGCGCCCCGGCCTCTTCAGCGAAGATCAAAAAAAACTGGCTCTTGCAAGGTTCGGGAGCTAGCGGCGTCGCAATGGACGACCAAGGACAGATATTCTCGAACGACGCGCTGGCCGGACGCACGATCCTGATTACCGGGGCGTCGTCGGGCATTGGTCGCGCGGCGGCCCGGCTGCTGGCGGAGTGCGGCGCCCGCCTCGTCCTGAACGGCCGCGACGAGCAGCGGCTCGACGCGGCTGTTTCCGATCTTGCCGGAGACGGTCACGCCGCCGTTCCGGGGAGCCTCGACGACGCCGACCAGACCGCCGAGCTGGTGAAATCGTCCGCCGCCGCCTACGGCCCATATGCCGGGATCTTTCATTGCGCCGGCCGCGAGTTCGTCCGGCCGATACGGATGACGAAGCGCCAGCAGCTGGACGAGCTGTTCGCGGCCGCGACCTTCGGGGCGCTCGGAGTCGCGCGGGCCGCGTCTCAGAAGGGAGTCGTGGCCGACGGCGCATCTTTGCTGTTCATGTCGTCCGTCGCGGGGATGCGGGGGACCGCCGGAATGGTGGGCTATTCCGCGGCAAAGGCGGCGGTCGACGGAATGGTCCGCTCGCTGGCGGCCGAGCTCGCGCCGCGCGGGATCCGGGCGAACGCGCTGGCCGCCGGCGCCGTCCAGACGGAGATGCACGAGAGGCTCAGCGCCACCCTCGGCGCGGATGCGATCGCCGACTATGAGGGCAGGCACCTGCTGGGCTTCGGAAGGGTCGAGGACGTCGCGAATGCGGCGGCATTCCTCCTCGGCGGCGGCTCCCGGTGGATCACGGGTACGACCCTGGTCGTCGACGGCGGATACAGCGTCAGGTGAGTTTCCGCGGAGCCGGCTGACGGATTCAGTGTCCCATCGGCCTTAATCGCCTGGGGACGGTCAGCTAAGGCCGTGATACTGCCGGTACCATTCAACGAAACGCGGCACGCCCTCGTCGATCGTGGTGGTGGGCTCGAACCCCAGGTCGCGCTGGATGGCGCTGATGTCGGCATAAGTGTCGCGAACGTCGCCCGGCTGCATCGGCATCAGCTTGCGCTCCGCCTTGCGGCCGCAGGCCTGCTCGATCAGCGCGATCATCCGGGTCAGCTCCTCGGAGCGGTTGTTGCCGATATTGTAGAGGCGATGGGGCCCGCGACTGCCCCCGGCCTTGAGCGCTCCGTCGTCCGGCGGCGGGTTGTCGAGGGCTGAGACGACCCCGGTGACGATGTCGTCGACATAGGTGAAGTCCCGCCGCATATCGCCCTCGCCGAAGACGTGGATCGGCTCGCCGGCGAAGATCGCCTTGGTGAACAGCCACATCGCCATGTCGGGCCGGCCCCACGGGCCGTAGACGGTGAAGAAGCGGAGGCCGGTCAGGGGCAGCCGGTAGAGGTGGGCGTAGGTCTCGCTCATCAGCTCGTCCGCCTTCTTGGTGGCGGCGTAGAGCGAGAGCGGATGATCGACCCGGTCCTCGACCCTGAAGGGAAGGGTCTCGTTGCCGCCGTAGACCGAAGAGGAGGAGGCGTAGACGAGGTGCGCGAGGCCGCGGGCGCGGGCGATCTCCAGCATGTTGACGTGGCCGACCAGGTTCGCCTGGACGTAGGCCCGCGGATTTTCGATCGAGTAGCGCACTCCGGCCTGGGCGCCGAGATGGACGATCCGGTCGAAGCCGGTCCCGTCCAGCGCCCGCTCGAGCGAGTCGTTGTCGGCGAAGTCCGTCTCGATCGAGGTGAAGGCCTCTTTATGGTCGCGGCGGAGCTTGGAATCGCGGTCCCGCTTCAGCGCGACGCTGTAATAATCGTTGAAATTGTCGATCCCGACGACCGAGTCGCCGCGGGCGAGGAGCCGGTCGGCGACATGGTGGCCGATAAAGCCGGCGGCGCCGGTCACGAGGATTTTCATCGCTGGGGCCTTACCTGCGGGGCGCTACCCTGCCAAGCCGCGCCGCGGCGCACTCCCAACGCTCAGGCCGCTGCCGCAGCCCCGGGCTCGCGCGCCTCGATGAACCATCGCTCCTCGCCCTCCAGGCCGATCGCCGTCAGGGTGCCGGATCGGTAGGCCCCCGTGTCGACGGCGATTCGGTTGGGATGCTCCTCGGGCCGCTCGACGATCGTGTGGCCATGGACGACGACGACTCCATGGTCGCTCCGATCGTCGAGAAAGCCCTCGCGGATCCACCGAAGGTCGCGGCTGACCTGCTTGTCGAGGGCGACCCCCGGGCGGATCCCGGCATGGACGAACAGATAGTCGCCGAAGCGGAAGCTGTCGTGCATCTCGTCGAGGAAGCGGACGTGGCTTTCCGGCACCTGCTCGATCAGCCGCTCCATGATCGCCGTCGGAGTGGCGTTCAGCATCCAGCCGCTGGTGAGGCCGTAGCTCTGCGCGCATTCTGTGCCGCCATAGGCGAGCCAGTGCTGGACTCCCGAATCGTCGCCGCCGAGCACGCCGAGGAAGAACTCCTCGTGATTGCCCTTCAGGAAGACGTTGCGGCCGAAGGCGGGAGGATTGTCGACGAGGAGCTCGACCACTCCGCGGCTGTCGGGTCCGCGGTCGACCAGGTCGCCCAGGAAGACCAGCCAGGTCTTGGCCGGCGGGCGCCGCGCATTGTCCTCCTCGATCCGGGCGAGCAGGTCGATAAGCAGGTCGAGCCGGCCGTGGACGTCGCCGACCGCATAGGCGCGGCCGCCCGGGGGACCGCTTCGGCCTGGGGCGGTTCGGCTCTTCGAAAACAGTCGTCTCAACACTGGCGGCGACTCCGGCGACCTTGGGGCCGCCGATATTTGGTGTTTTGCCGCAGTTGCAAGCTTTTAGCCCCGGCAAACTCCAACTCTGGACGGCATGGGAGAAATAAGCTAAGCGGCGCAACGAGATAGAGGCAGCTCGCCTTGAGGGGCGGCGCGGGCACCGTTTCCGCGAGGAGGGGTGTGCGCCGAATCGGCGCATGGGCTGTTCCACGGAAGCCATGGATTGTGTAGAGGGCTGTCGCCCCCGACCGGAGAAAGATGAACATGCGAGCGTTTCGGCATGAAGAGCGTGATCCCTTATTCAGGCGGCTGCTGCGAGGCGCGGTCGTCGCCGCGGCGGCGCTTGCCATGTCGGCCTGCGCGGCGGGACGGGGCGGATCGGTTCCCTACGAGCCGGCCAACTTCACCGCGCCCGACGCTCAGGCCGAGCCGGTCGCCTCGGCGTCGCAGCCGATCGGCGCGCTCGACGAGCTGAAGATTTCGGTCTTCCAGGTCGAATCGCTGACCGGCGAGTATAAGGTCGATGCCAACGGCAAGATCGACTATCCCCTGCTCGGCGAAGTCCAGGCGCAGGGGCGGACGACCGAGGATCTCCGGCAGACGCTCGTGACCGGCCTCTCGCAGAAATATCTCCAGGCGCCCAACGTCCAGGTCGCGATCAAGGAGCGGGCGGAGCAGAAGGTCACCGTCGACGGCGCCGTCACCCAGCCCGGCGTCTACGCCGTCAAGGGTCCGACCACTCTGATCCAGGCGGTCGCTTTGGCCCGCGGCACCACCCAGGACGCCAATCCTTCGCGAGTCTATGTGTTCCGTACCATCCAGGGCAAGCGCGTCGCAGGCGCCTTCGACCTCAAGATGATCCGGCGCGCCCAGGCCGAGGACCCGATCATCTACGGCAACGACGTCGTCGTCGTCGACGGCGACAATTCGCGCGCGATGATCCAGACCCTGCTGCAGTCCGTCCCGATACTCGGCATTTTGCGCCCCTATTGAGGGGCCCCGGCGAATTAGAAGACAGGATTCGAATATCATGAACAATCATGGGGGCTATCTCCCGAACCAGGGCGCGGTGATGCCTTTCGATCCGAGCGGCCGCCTGCCGGCGCATACCGGCCTCACCGACGTCGCCTTCGGCCGCCCGGCCAAGTCGGATTCCCGGTTCGACATCAACGAGATCTGGCGGATCGTCGCGAAATGGTGGTGGCTGATCACCGGCATCGCCATCGCCTGCCTGCTCGCAGCGATCGTCATCTCGCTGATGATCACGCCCGAGTATCGCGCCCAGGCGACGATCGAGGTCAATCCCGAGGGCGTGCAGGTCGTCGGCAAGGAAATGGGCGAGGTCCAGCCGAACCAGATGAACAACCGCGAGTTCCTCAACACCCAGGTCGGCTTGCTCAAGAGCCGTTCGCTGGCGGAGCGGGTCGCCCGAAGCACCAACGTCGCCAATGACCCCAATATGTTCGACCAGGACCTGCCCCGCCAGGCGCGCGAAGCCGCTGCCGCCAGAATGGTTCAGTCCAGCGTCACCGTTACTCCTCCGCGCGACAGCAGCCTGATCCCCATCGCCGTCGAGAGCGCCAATCCCGAGCTCGCCGCGAAGCTCGCCAACGCCTACGCCACCAATTTCATCCAGTCGAACATGGAGCGGCGCTACGAGGCGACGTCCTACGCCCGCAACTTCCTCCAGCAGCGCATCGCGGCGGTGAAGACCCGCCTCGAGCAGTCCGAACGGCAGCTGGTGGCTTATGCCAAGGCGCAGGGGATCCTCACCCTGGCCGTCGATACCGGAGGCACCGGAAGCGTCCGGCAGGAGCAGTCGATCGACGCAGCGACCCTCATCCAGACCAACAACGCCCTCGCCGAGGCGAAGAGCGACCGGATCGCCGCCGAGCAGCGCTTCCGCCAGGGCGCCGGCGCCCAGTCGCGCGCCGCCGCGATCAGCGATCCGACCGTCCAGGCGCTCGGCCAGCAGCGCGCCGCGCTCGAGGCGCAGTATCAGCAGAAGCTCGCGCTCTACAAACCGGAGTTCCCGGAGATGGTGCAGCTTCGCAGCCAGATCGTTTCTCTCGACAAGGAGATCGCCCGGCAGAGGAGCAACGTGTCCGGCTCGGCCTCGGGCACGCTCCAGGCCGACTACCAGGCGGCGCTCGCCCGAGAGAACGCGCTCCAGGCCAAGGTGAACGAGGGCAAGGCCGGCCTCATGGCGCTGCGCGAGCGCAGCATCCAGTACACCATCCTCCAGCGCGAGGTGGACACCAACCGGAGTCTGTACGACGCCCTGCTTCAGCGCTTCAAGGAAGTGGGCGTGGCCGGCGGCGTCGGCGCGAACGTCGTGTCCGTGGTCGACGCGGCCGAGACGCCCACCGGGCCCTTCAAGCCCAACCTGCCCCTCAATATCGCGATCGGCCTTTTCGTCGGGCTTTTGCTCGGCCTCGGCACCGCTTTCACGATCGAGTGGATCGACGACACGGTCAAGACTCCTGACGATGTCAGCGCCAAGCTCGGCCTCGCCTCGCTCGGGGTGATCCCCGGCGTCGGCAAGGGCCTGGCGGTGCGCGAGCAGCTCGAGGATCCGCGGTCGCAGGTCTCCGAGGCCTATCAGTCGGTCCGAACGGCGCTCCAGTTCTCGACCGATCACGGCGTGCCGCGCAGCCTGCTGGTGACCAGCACGCGGGCCTCGGAAGGCAAGTCGAGCACCGCATTGGCGCTCGCCCAGACGCTGGCCAGCCTCGGCGCCTCGGTGCTCCTGATCGACGCCGACCTGCGCAAGCCGACCTTCCGCGGTCCGAGCTCGACCAGCCAGGGCCTGTCCAGCCTTCTGGCCGGATCGGACAAGGTTGCCGACTGCGTTCACCCCACCCAGATGGAGCGCCTGTTCCTCCTGCCGAGCGGGCCGATCCCGCCCAATCCGGCCGAGCTGCTCGCCACCGGCCGATTCAAGGAAATCCTTGAGGAGGCCCTGGCCCGCTTCGACCATATCATCGTCGACAGCCCGCCGGTCCTCGGCCTTGCCGATGCGCCGATGCTGGCGTCGAGCACCGAGGGTACCTTGATGGTGATCGAGGCCGGCGCCATTCGCCGCGCCGCCGCGCTCAACGCCGTCAACCGCCTGCGGGCGTCCGAAGCTCGGCTGATGGGTGCCATTCTCACCAAGTTCAACGCGCTCAAGGCCGGCTATGGCTACGGCTACGGCTACGGCTACGGCGAAGACGCTTATGCGTATCGCGAGGGAGACTCGCCTAAGAAGCAGATCGAGATCCTGAAGGGCTGATCGTGGCCGCCGCCGCACAGGAGGAAGGCCGCAGCTCCCGGCGGCGCGTTGCCGCCTGGGCGGTGACCGCCGCCGCGCCTCTGATCGCGTGGCTGATCGTGAAGGCCGCCGCTTCCGCCCTTTCCGCGTCGACAGCCATCGTCATGGCATCGCTTCCGCCCGAAAACCCGGCGCCCACGCTCAAGGTCCTCGGCCGCGCCGCGCAGCCGTCGACCATTCAGGTGACCGGAGAGATGGTTCGGGCGGCTCAGGACGGTCTCACCCATCTGCCGCTGGCCTTCGAACCTTTCTATGTCGCGGCCCGGGTGGCCGAGCAGAAAGGCGATCTTCGCCGAGCCATCCTGCTGATGGAGGAAGTCCGCCGCCGGCGTTATTCCCACCCCGGGGCGCGGATGCAGCTGATGATCTACTACATCAAGGCCGAGCGTTTTCCCGAGGGCCTTGCGGAAGTGGATTTCATCCTTCGCAGCAACGAGGATCTGCGGCCGGCGCTGCTTCCTGAGCTCACCAAGCTGATTGCCGATCCGGAGGGCCGGGCGGCGCTCGCGACGATCCTCGCCAAGGAACCGACCTGGAGGGAACCCTTCTTCGGGGTCGCCGGAACGCGCAAGCTCTCGACCAGCGACGCGCGCGATCTCTATGAGCGCATCCGGAGGTTGAAACCGAACGGCGACCTGTTGTTCGAGCGCCAGCTGGTCCTCCAGACCCAGGCGTCCTCGGGCGATTATGCCGGCGCGCGGCAGACCTGGCTCTCCGCGCTTCCCCAGCAGGAACGCGAGGCGGGCCGCTACATGTTCGACGGCGCCTTCCGCGGAGTCCGGGCCCCGGCGCCCTTCGGCTGGACTTTCAAGGACGTCGACGCCGGGCGGGCCGAACCTGCCAGGGACGGTCAGCGTACCTATCTCGACGTCGCTTATTTCGGCGGTCGGAACGTGGTGCTCGCCGAGCAGACGCTGGCGCTGGCGCCGGGAGCCCACACATTGCGGCTCGTCGCCCGAAGCCCCAACGGCGTCACGTCCGGCCGGCTCTTCTGGCGCCTGGCCTGCCTTCCGGGCGATAGCCAGATCGGAGCGCTCGACACGAGCCGCGCCGCCGCCGACAACCGCCGGTTCAGCGCGGCCTTCACTGTCCCGGCGGCTTGCCCCGGCCAGTTGCTGACCCTCGTCGCCGAGCCGGGCGACGTCGCCGCCGTCGTCAACCTCGAGATCGCGAGCATGGAGATCGGCCGGTGAGGGGACGTTTCTGGACCTTGGCAGCCGCCCTCTATCTCGGCTTCTGCCTGTTGCTCGGCGGCGCCAGCGCCGCCGGCGTGGCGGCGAACGCCTTCCTTCAGTTCGTCGGCCTGGCCCTGATCGTGGCACTGCTCTGGCAGCGCGATTTCACCCTCCAGGACGGGGCGAGAGGTCCGCTGTGGATCGGCGGAGCGCTGATACTGGTCGGCCTGATCAGCCTCGTCCCGCTTCCGGGCGGGCTGGGATCGGGCCTTCCGCTTCGAGCCGAAATCGCCCAGGCCTTCCGACTTATCGGGATGACGCCGCCTTCGCTTTCCGGCTCGCTGGCGCCTTCCTGGACTCTGAGCTCGCTGCTGCACCTGCTGCCCGCCGCGGCGATGTTCCTGCTGGGAATCCGCCTGCCCAACGGTGAACGCCGGGTGCTTACGACCGTGCTGCTTGCGGTCGCCGGCGCCTCGATGGTGCTCGGCGCATTCCAGCTCATGGGGGGATCGGATTCCCCGCTGCGCCCGTACGCGATCACCAATCCGAACTCGCCGGTCGGCCTCTTCGCGAACATCAATCACCAAGTCACGCTGTTGCTTTGCGCCCTTCCGTTGACCGCGGTCATCGCCGGCCGGATGGCGACCCGCCGCTCGCGCTCCAAGCGCAGCGGGGGCGCGATCATCAGCCTTTCCATCGTGATCTTCTTCATGGCCGGAATCGCCATCAGCGGATCGAGCGCCGGATACGGCCTCGCCGTGCCGACGGCGGTCGCCAGCTTCCTCATCTATCGCCGCACCGTTGCGGGTCGGGTCGCCGTCGGCTGGTGGGGCGCACTCGCCGCGCTGGCGCTGATATTCGCCTTTGCCGGGATCCAGGGACCGCTGAGCAAGGAAAATTTCCAGGGGGAGCTGAATGCTACCCACCCTTCCAGCCGCGGGACCCTGACGGCGACGACGGTCGAAATCATCAAGGACAGCTTCCCGATCGGAACCGGCCTCGGTACTTTTTCGACCGTCTACCGGCGCTATGAGGATCCGAGCCGGGTTACCGGCACATTCGCCAATCACGCCCATAACGACTATATCGAGGCGGTGCTCGAGCTCGGGGCCGCGGGCGTGCTGCTCGTCCTCGCCTTCCTCTATTGGTGGGGACGGCGCGCCTATTCGGCCTGGACCCGCGACTTCGAGGGCGCCGCGCTCGCCCGCGCCGGGTCAGTGGTCGTGGGGATCGTCCTGGTCCATTCGATCGTCGATTATCCGATCCGAACGGCGGCGATCCTCGCCGTCTTCGCTTTCGGCTGCGCGCTGATGGTGCCGCCGATAGCGCGGCGAAGCGCGGTCGATCCCGACGAAGAGGAATCGTCGGCGCCGCTGCGGCATATCGAGGCCGTGTGACAACCGGCGGCTGCCGGCCGCTCTACCCGATCTGGGTCAGGACGAAGGCATGGGCCTCCGCCACCTCGCGCAAATGCTCCCAGCGGCCCGATTTGCCGCCGTGGCCGGCCCCCATGTTGATCTTGAGGAGCTGGAGATTGTCGTCGGTCCGGGCGGCGCGCAGCCTGGCCGCCCATTTCGCCGGCTCCCAGTAGGTGACCCGTGGATCGTTGAGGCCGCCGGTGATCAGCATCGGCGGGTAGGCCTGCGGCTTCACCTGGTCGTAGGGGCTGTAGCTCCGGATCAGCTCGAACGCGGCCTTGTCCTCGATCGGGTTGCCCCATTCGGTCCATTCCCCAGGCGTGAGGGGCAGGGTCTCGTCCAGCATGGTGTTGAGGACGTCGACGAACGGAACGTCGGCCACCACCGCGCCCCACAGCTCCGGATCGGTGTTGACCACGACTCCCATCAGCTCGCCGCCCGCCGAGCCGCCCGAGATTGCGATCCGGCCGGGACGGCTGAAACCCTCGGCGATCAGGCCCTTGGCGACGTCGACGAAGTCGGTGAACGTGTTGAGCCGCTTCTCGAGCTTGCCCTGGAGGAACCAGTCGTAGCCGAGGTCGTCACCGCCGCGGATATGGGCGATGGCGTAGGCGAAGCCGCGGTCGAGGAGGCTGATCCGGCTGGTCGAGAAATCCGGCGGGATGGCGATGCCGTAGGCGCCGTAGGCGTAGAGGTAGAGCCTGCCGCTGCCGTCCCTCGGAAAATCCCTTGGGTAGACGACCGACACCGGCACCTGCTTGCCGTCCCGCGCCGGCACCGTCAGCCGCTCCGTCGCGTAGCGCGTCCGGTCGTAACCTGAGGGAATCTCCTGGACCTTCAGCACCTCCAGCCGGCGGTCGGAGGGATGATAATCGTAGATCGTCAGCGGAGTGACCATGGAGGAATAATAGAGCCGATAGGCTTGCGGCGCATATTCCGGATTGGGAAGGTAGCCGGCCGAGTAAGTCGCCTCGTCGAACGGCACGCGCTCCTCGCTCCCGTCATAGCCCCGCAGCCGCAGCTGATCGAGACCGTCGACCCGCTCGCTGATCGCGAGATGGTCGCGATAGGCGGAGAAGCCTCGAAGATAGACCCGGTCGGAGCCCTCGATCACCGTCGCCCATTCGTCCGGCCTCGACGGATCGGCCTCGGCGAGGCGGAAGTTGACATGATCGTCGTTGGTCAGGACCCACAGCTTCCCGTGCGAGGCGTCGACCGCATATTGCCGCTTATCACGCCGCGGCGAGATCAAGGTAAGCGGGGCGAGCGGATCGCCCGCCGGCACGAAGCGGACCTCGCTGGTGCTGTTGTCCCCGGTCGCGATGAAGATCAGGCTCCGGTCCTGCGACCGGGAAACCCCGACGCTGAAGCCGAGCTCCTCCGTCTCCTCGTACAGGGTCACGTCCTCCGACGCAGGCTGCCCGAGCCGGTGGTAGCGCGCCCGGTAGCTTCGCCAATTCTCGTTGACCTCGGTGAAGACGATTCCGCCGCTGTCGCTGGTCCAGGCGGGGTCGCCGATCGCCACGTCCGTCACCGTCTCGATATCCTTGCCGGCTTCGAGGTCGCGGATCCTCAGCTCGAAGCGTTCGGAGCCGCTTTCGTCGACCAGCAGGGCGGCGAGCCGGCCGTTCGGGCTCAGCGCCAGCTTGCCCAGGCGGAAATAATCCTTGCCCTCGGCTTCCGAGGGTTCGTCGAAGATGATCCGGTCGGCGCCGCCCGAGGCCGGCCGCCGGTACCAGGTGCGATATTGCATGCCGGGCTTGAAGGCCCACCAGTAGAGCCAGTCGCCGTCGCGGAGCGGGACCGACGATTCGTCCTGCTTCATTCGCCCCTTCATCTCCTCGAAGAGGGTCTCGACCAGCTCCGAATGCGGCGCCATCGCGGCCTCGAAATAGGCGTTCTCCGCCTTGAGATAGTCGAGGATCTCCTGGTCCTCGACCGCCGGATAGCCCGGGTCCCTCAGCCACGCGTAGGGATCTTCGATCGTGTAGCCGTGGCGTTCATAGCTGTACGGGCGCGGTTCGGCGCGGGGCGGTGCTGGAAGGGTCATGCTCTCTTTCTTGGCGAGGCGGGCTGGTCTATCGCACGGCCATAGCGACGCCTGAGGATTTTGCCATGTCGACCTACGAAGCCCGCCTCGCCGCGCTGCGCGAGCAGCTCAAGGCGGACCGCCTCGACGGCTTCGTCGTCCCGCTCACCGACGAGCATATGAGCGAATATGTCGGAAGCTACGCCCAGCGCCTCGCCTGGCTGACCGGCTTCCAGGGGTCGGCCGGCTCGGCGGTCGTGCTTCCGCAGGAGGCTGCGATCTTCGTCGACGGGCGCTACACGCTCCAGGTCCGCGACCAGGTCGACGGGCGGCACTGGAGCTACCAATCGGTTCCGGAGACCAGCATCGCCGAATGGCTGAGGGCCCACGCCCCCGACGGCGGCCGGATCGGCTACGATCCCTGGCTTCACACGAAGGACTGGGTGGGCCGCGCGAGGGACGCGCTGGCCGAGAAGGGCGCCGAGCTCGTCCCGGTCCAGCGCAACCCGATCGACGCGGTCTGGGCCGACAAGCCGGAGCCCTCCAAGGCCCGGCTGGCCGTCCATCCCGACGAACATACCGGCAAGTCCTCGGCGGCCAAAAGGCAGGAAATGGCCGATTGGCTTCGCGAGCAGAAAGCCGACGCCGCGGTCCTGTCCGCCCTCGATTCGATCGCCTGGACCTTCAACGTCCGCGGCCAGGACGTCGAGCATACCCCTGTCGCCCTTTCCTTCGCGCTGGTGAACGAGGACGGCACCGCCGACCTTTTCGTCGCCTCGGACAAGATCGGAGACGACGTCCGCCAGCATCTCGGCAACGGAGTCCGGATCCACGAGCGCCACGCCTTCGAGCCGCATCTGCGCTCGCTGGCCGGAAAGACCGTGGTCGCGGATCCGGAGCGCGCGGTTCACGCCATCTTCGAGGCGCTGGAGAAAGCGGGCGCGAAGGTCGTCCAGAAGCGGGACCCGGCGGTGCTTCCCAAGGCGATCAAGAACCAGACCGAGATTGCGGGACACCGCGCCGCCCAGGCGCGCGACGGCGCCGCCCTCAGCCGGTTCCTCCACTGGCTTTCGATCGAGGCGCCCAAAGGGACCGTCGACGAGCTGATCGCGGCCGGGAAGCTCCAGCAGTTCCGCCAGTCCTGCGGCGACCTTCGCGACACCAGCTTCGACACCATCTCCGGCGCGGGGCCGAACGGCGCCATCGTCCATTACCGGGTCAGCGAGGAGACCAACCGCAAGCTCGAGATGGACTCCCTCTATCTGGTCGATTCGGGCGGCCAGTATCCGGACGGCACTACGGACGTCACCCGGACGGTCGCGATCGGCGAGCCGACGGCCGAGATGCGCGACCGCTTCACCCGCGTCCTCAAGGGGCATATCGCGATCGCCCGGGCCGTCTTCCCCGAGGGGACCCGCGGGGGCCAGCTCGACAGCTTCGCGCGGCAGTATCTGTGGCAGGCCGGACTCGATTACGCCCACGGTACCGGCCACGGAGTCGGCGCCTATCTCGCCGTCCACGAGGGGCCGCAGCGAATCTCGCCTCCAGGCTCCGGGCAGGCCGGCGGCGACGAGCCGCTCCAAGCCGGAATGTTCCTCTCCAACGAGCCCGGCTATTACAAGACGGGCGAATACGGCATCCGCGTCGAGAATCTGGTGCTGGTGGAACCCCGCGAGATCGAGGGCGCGGAGAAGAGGATGCTCGGCTTCGAGACCCTCACCTTCGCTCCGATCGACCGGCGCCTGATCGAGGTGGGGATGTTGTCGGCCGAGGAGCGGGACTGGCTCAACGATTATCACGCCAGGGTGCTGGAGGTGGTCGGGCCGCAGCTCGAGGGCGAGGCTAAGGCCTGGCTGGAGGCGGGCTGCGCGCCGCTCTAGCCGTCATCCCGGCGAAAGCCGGGACCTCGGGGAGACCCGCCGAGACTTTCCGCCCCGAGGTCCCGGCTTTCGCCGGGATGACGAATATCCGCCTCCCCCCGCGCCTGCGCCTTTCTCCGCCGCAAATTCTCCCGAAGCGCTTCCGCCAGCCTTTTCTCCCGTTCGCCGTCACGCTTCGCCATGACTTACCTTGACATTCGACCGCCCATCCGGCCATAGCGCCGCCTCTCCCGACAGGCGAGTATGCTGCCGTAGCTCAGTGGTAGAGCGCATCCTTGGTAAGGCTGAGGTCGTGAGTTCAATCCTCACCGGCAGCACCACTCTCCCCGGGCCCGGGCGGGCTTCATCTAACAATCGTTCGAAACCCCCGCGGCCGGCGGCCTGACGGTGTTGCAGCGGCCGGGCGGGACCTGCTCGGTCGCGACCAGGACGGAGTCGCGGACGATCCTGCCGCCATGCCATTTCCCGAGCGGCTCGACGATCATCTCGCCCGCCCTGTAGGTGCGGGTCGCGCCGGAGCCGGTCAGAATCAGCTGCACCTCGCCGCTCTCGACATAGACGTAGCGCGCCCACAAATGCATGTGGGTGGGAATCGTCGCCCCGGCGGGCAGCACCGTCCGGGTGGCCACGACCCGGATGGGGCCGGGCGGCACTGCCAGCGGCTGATCCGCCATCGTCCGGTCGGTATCGATAATCGAGGTCGTCGGAGCTGCCGGCGCGGCTGAAAGCAAAGCGGCCGCGAACGTCGTCAACATGTCCTGTCCCCCCTGCCTGGCAGCAGAAGGATGGCCCGATCAAAGCTTCCCGTCCAGCCTCAGCGGGGCGCGTTGCGGACGATCATGTCGAGGACGGCGGGGTGGAGCGGGCGGACGAACTCGCAGCCGAGCAGATGGCCGTTCTGCCAGACGACCCTGGCATGAAGCGATTCGAGTCCCGGCAGCTTCAGCCAGATGTCGGTGCCGTTCATCAGCTCGAGATGGCTGGCGGCGCGGAAGCCGGTGATCGAGAGATCGAGGACCTGGACGGTGACGGCATGGGCGCCGCGCTGCCGAAGTCCGGCGCCGAGCACGACTTCGGCCCGAGCGGCGCGGCGGCCGTCATCGTCCGGATCGGTCGAAAGCTCGGCGGTGAAATTCATCTCGAGGCCTCACTCCCCCGGAATGGCGATGCCCACCGAGGCACCCCAGAGGCGGGCCAGCTGCTTCTCCTGGTGGCTCATCGATTCGCCGAACAGCCGCGGGCGGCGGAAGCGCGGCTGGTTCTGGTCGCCAGAAGTGCGCTTCAGCTGGACCAGCACCTCATGCTCGTCGATCATGTAGGCGAATTCGAGCCCTACCCGGTCCGAGCCGGTCCAGGCGACCCGCGCCGGGATGCTGGTCGAGCCGCGATTGAACATCAGCTCGGTTCCGACCGGCGGCACCGACTGGCATTCGACCAGGGCGCCCTTGCGCGAAAGGTCGCGCAGCCGGCAGTCGATCTCGCCGTTGGCCGTCTGCAGCTTCGCTGCAAGCAGGACGCGCGCGCGCTTGGCCTGGCGCTTGCCCGCCACCGGTCCGTCAACAAAATGCTCTACGCCCATGCCCTCGTTTCCTCATTGGCTCTCGGCGGAGAGGAATAGGCTCAAGGCGCCTAAATTGTAGTAAACGTGCGAAGCATTTTCGGCTGCCCGGGCGGGAAAGCCCCTCCCCTCTAGGGAGGGGAGCTATCGGGGCCAATTTCGCTGCCACCGTTGTCAGTACCGGGTCCGCGTCCTAAGGCGCGGCCATGCGCTTTTTCTCAGACAATGCGGCCGCGGCATGCCCCGAGGCGATGGCCGCCATCGCCGCCGCCAACCGTCTCGACACGGCTTATGACGGCGACTCCCTGAGCGCCCGGCTCGACGGCGCCTTCTCGGATCTGTTCGAGACCCGGGTGACGGCGCTGTGGGTGGCGACCGGGACCGCGGCGAACGCGCTGGCCCTCGCCGCCTTGTGCCCCCCCCATGGCAGCATCGTCTGCCACCGCGACGCCCATATCCAGAACGACGAATGCGGGGCTCCCGAATTCTACACCCACGGGGCCAAGCTGCTGCTCGGCGAGGGCGAGGGCGCGAAGCTCAGCCCGGAGTCGGTGGCGGCTCTGCTCGGGACGGTCCGCAACGACGTCCACCAGACCCAGCCCGCCGCCGTCTCCATCACCAACGCCACCGAATATGGGCTCGTCTACACCGCAGAGGAGACGGCGGCGCTGGGCGGTCTGGCGCGCGAGCGCGGCCTCGGCTTCCACGTCGACGGCGCCCGCTTCGCCAACGCCGTCGCCAGCACAGGGGCCTCGCCCGCCGATCTGACGTGGCGGGCGGGAGTCGAGGCGCTCAGCTTCGGCTTCGTCAAGAACGGCGGAATTTCGGCCGAAGCCCTGATCTTCTTCGGCGACCGGCACCGCCAGGCGACCTTGTACCGCCGTAAGCGCGCCGGCCACCTGCTGTCCAAGGGCCGTTACCTTGCCGCACAGCTCCTCGCGATGATCGAGGATGGGGTGTGGCTTCGCAACGCGGGGGCTGCGAACGACGCCGCGGCGCGGCTCGCGGAGGCGGCGGGGCCCGACCGGCTGGTGCTTCCGGTCGAAGCGAACGAGGTGTTCCTCAAGGTGAGGCCCGAGGAAGCGCAGAAATTGCGCGACCAGGGTTTCGATTTTTACGACTGGGGCCCGGGCGAGGCTCGGCTGGTGACGGCGTGGGACAGCGATCCGGCCCATGTCGAGGCGCTCGCCGCAGCGATCCGGGCGCTGTGAGCGACGATCCGTCATCCCGGCGCAAGCCGGGACCTCAGGGGGAGAAGGCGCCGAGCTTTTCACCCGCCGAGGCCCCGGCTTTCGCCGGGGTGACGGAGATGAGCGGCGGGGCCAGCTCCATGCCCTCCCCGCCGAGCATGCTCCAGCCCCGGATCCTGATCCCCTTCCTCCTCGTCACCCTGATCTGGAGCTCGACCTGGATCGTCATCAAGGACCAACTCGGGACGGTGCCCGCGGCCTGGTCGGTGACCTATCGCTTCGTCGTCGCCGCCGCGGCCATGTTCGCCTGGGCGGCGGCGAGCGGGGCGACGCTCAGGATCGGGCGGCGCGGGCACGTCCTCGCCGCCCTCTTCGGGGTCCCGCAATTCTGCCTTAACTTCAACTTCGTCTACGCGGCGGAGCATCACGTCACCAGCGGCCTGGTCGCGACGGTTTTCGCTTTGCTGATGGTTCCGAACAGTGCCCTGGCGTGGCTGTTCCTCAAGCAGAGGGTCACCTGGACCTTCGCGCTGGGCTCGGCGATCGCCTGCATCGGAGTCGCCTTGCTGTTCGTCCAGGAGATGCGGGCCAGCCCCGCCTCCTCCGGCGAGGTCCTGCTCGGAATAGGCCTCACCGTGCTCGGGGTCCTCTCCGCCTCCGCCGCCAATATCCTCCAGTCGAGCCGGGGCGCGGCGGCGTGGCCGCTCGCCAGCCTGCTCGCCTGGGGAATGGTCTACGGAATCCTCGCCAACGCCCTGTTCGCCTGGGCCGTCGCCGGCGCGCCGGTGTTCGAGACCCGGCCGGCCTATTGGATCGGCCTCGTCTACCTGGGCCTTCTCGCCTCGGCGCTCGCCTTCCCGCTCTACTTCGCGGTGATGCGCCAGGTCGGCGCCGGCAAGGCGGCCTATTCGAGCGTCCTCGTTCCGATCCTGGCCATGGTCTTCTCGACGATCTTCGAAGGCTATCGCTGGTCGACTCTGGCTGTCGCCGGAGGGCTGATCGCCTTCGCGGGCCTGGTCATCGCTCTGAGGTCGAGGGCGGCGGTCAGTTAATCCTCCCCATGCGCTGCATGGGGAGGGGGACCATGCGAAGCATGGTGGAGGGGCAGTTGCACAGGCCTCCGCCAGCTACCCCTCCACCACCCTTCGGGTGGTCCCCCTCCCCGGCGAATGCCGGGGAGGATTTGGGGCACGTTGCACCGCTCCTCCCCCGGGCCTAAGTCCGCGCCATGCTCGACGCCCAGAACGCCCCCGCCGCTCCGCCCACTGCGATCCGCCGGGAGGATTACCGGCCGCCCGACTGGCTCGTGCCCTCGATCCAGCTCGAATTCGATCTCGCCGCTGAACGGACCCGGGTGCGGGCGCGCCTGAGCGTCACCCGCAACGGGGCGCACGGCCGCCCGCTCCGGCTCGACGCCCAGGGTTTGAGGCTGGTCGAGCTCAGCGTCGACGGCGAGCCTGCGGTGCATGATCTCCAGGGCGAGGTCCTGACCGTCGCGCTCGACGGCGGGGCCGCCGTCGTCGAGACTCTCGTGGAGATCGACCCGCGATCCAACACCCAGCTCATGGGCCTCTACGAATCGGGCGGGATCCTGTGCACCCAGTGCGAGGCGGAAGGCTTCCGCCGGATCACGCCCTTCCCCGACCGGCCCGACGTGCTGTCGCGCTACCGGGTGCGGATGATCGCGGACAAGAACGCCTATCCGCTGCTTCTTTCGAACGGCAACCGGGTCGGCGCCGGCGATCTCGAGGGCGGCCGCCACTGGGCGGAGTGGGACGATCCCTTCCCGAAGCCCTGCTATCTCTTCGCTCTCGTCGCCGGGGACCTTGCCGCCAATCGCGACAGCTTCACCACGCTCACCGGCCGCAAGGTCGAACTCGGCATCTGGGTTCGCGAGGACGACCTCCCGAAGACGAAGCACGCCATGGAGTCCCTCAAGGCGGCGATGAAGTGGGACGAGGAGGTTTATGGCCGTGAATATGATCTCGCGGTGTTCAACATCGTCGCGGTCTCGGACTTCAATTTCGGGGCGATGGAGAACAAGGGCCTCAACATCTTCAATTCCCGCTTCATCCTCGCCGAT
Organism: Allosphingosinicella sp.; assembly: GCA_036386555.1. GTDB lineage: Bacteria > Pseudomonadota > Alphaproteobacteria > Sphingomonadales > Sphingomonadaceae > Allosphingosinicella. The sequence continues at coordinate 38,523 of DASVVM010000120.1, read as the reverse complement.
CCCGAAACAGCCACGGATGCCGATTTCGATGCGGTCGCAGGGGTTGTCGCCCACGAATATTTCCACAATTGGTCCGGCAACCGGGTCACCTGCCGGGACTGGTTCCAGCTCTCGCTGAAGGAGGGCTTCACCGTCTTCCGCGACCAGATGTTCTCCGCAGACATGGGCTCGGCCGCGGTCAAGCGGATCGAGGACGTCAAGATGCTCCGGGCGGCCCAGTTCCCGGAGGATGGCGGGCCGCTCGCCCATCCGGTGCGGCCGGACTCCTATATGGAGATCGCCAATTTCTACACGGCGACGGTCTACAACAAGGGCGCCGAGCTCATCCGGATGCTCCACACCCTGCTCGGGCCGGAGCGGTTCCGGGCGGGCTGCGACCTCTATTTCGACCGGCATGACGGCCAGGCCGTGACCTGCGAGGATTTCGTACGCGCCGTCGAGGAAGCGAGCGGCGAGGACCTATCGCAATTCCGCTTGTGGTACCAGCAGGCCGGAACGCCGCGGGTCCGGGCGCGGCTAAGCCGGGAGAACGGGATTGCGCGGCTCCGGCTCGAGCAGGAGGTGCCTCCGACCCCGGGTCAGCCGGTCAAGAAGCCGATGCCGATCCCGCTGCGGCTCGCCTTGTTCGCCCGGGACAGCGGCGAGAAGCTGGCCGAGCAGCTGATCGTGCTGGACAAGCCGCAGGTTGAGGCCGTGTTCGATACCGGCGGGCAGGGCGCCGTGCTTTCGATCAACCGGGGCTTCTCGGCCCCCGTGATCGTCGAGACCGAGCGGCCGGCCGCCGACCTCGCCTTCCTGTCGGCGAACGACGACGACCCCTTCGCGCGCTACGAGGCGATGCAGCAGCTGATGCTCGACACCCTGCTCGCCGCGATCGCCACGGGCCGGGCGGACCACGAAGCGGTGGTCGACGCGGTTCGCCGGACTCTGGAAGACGAGACTCTGGACCCGGCCTTCACCTCCGACGCGGTCCTTCCGCCGAGCGAATCGTTCATCGGCGACCAGATGGCGGTGGTCGACCCGGATTCGATTCGCACCGCCCGCGATTCGCTCCGCGCCGAGCTCGGCCGGGCGCTGGAGCCGCAATGGCGCGCCGCCTATGCGTCGACCGCCGCCAACCGCTACGAATATTCGCCGGCGGCCAAGGGCGCCCGCCGGCTGAGGACCGTGGCGCTCAACTACCTGATGGCGGCCGGAGCCGGGGACGCTCCGGCGCTCGCCCGGCGCCAATATGACGAAGCCGACAACATGACCGACCGTCAGGGCGCGCTCGCAGCGCTCGCCAATTCGGATTCCCCGGAGCGTCACGGCGCGCTGACCGCTTTCTACGAGCGCTACCGGTCCGATTCGCTGGTGCTCGACAAATGGTTCACCGTGCAGGCGCTCTCGACCCGCGACGACACGCTTGCCGCGGTCGAGGCCCTGGCCGGTCATCCGGACTTCACTTTGTCCAACCCCAATCGGATGCGCTCCCTCGTCGGCGCCTTCGCCGCCAACCAGCGCGCCTTCCACGACAAGTCGGGGCGCGGCTACCGCTTCCTCGCCGACATGATCCTGGCCGTGGACCGGTTGAACCCGCAGACGGCGGCGCGGCTGGTCCCCCCGCTCGGCCGCTGGCGCCGTTTCGACCCCGCCCGCCAGGATCTGATGAAAGCCGAGCTGGAGCGGATCGTCGCGGCGCCGGGCCTCAGCAAGGACGTGTTCGAGCAGGCGAGCAAGTCGCTGGGCTAAGTCTCCCCTCCCTGAAAGGGAGGGGCTGGGGGTGGGTCCGCCGAAGGCGGTCGAAACTCGGACGGCGCAAAAGGCTCGCTGCGCTCGCCTGCCCACCCCTGACCCCCTCCCTTGCAGGGAGGGGAAGGAGGCGCGGCCCTAAGCCCGAATTAACCATTCCATGTTAGGAGCTTACCGGACCGCGATGGGGACGCGGGGGCGGAGGCGGCACCGACGTGGGCGAGATGGGCGAGATAAATCCGGAAGGCAGCGTCGAGGATCGGGTCGCACCGCGCACCAATCTGCTGCTCGCCGCGACCGCCGAGGTCGGCGGCCGAAGCCTCCCGGTGCGGATCCGCAACCTCTCCGAAACCGGAGCCATGGTCGAAGGCGCGGGCCTGCCCGAGGCCGGAACGCCCCTCACCCTGATGCGGGGCGATCTGCAGGTCGCGGCCATTGTGGCCTGGGCCGCCGGCGGCCGCCGCGGCGTCAGGTTCGCAGGGCCGACCCCGGTCAACGAATGGACCGGCGGCAAGCCGAAGGCGATCGACTGCACCGGCCTTCGCGACCAGAGGCGGGTCGACGCCATCCAGGCCGAGGCCAGGGCCAACCCCGTTTCCGGCCGCGCTCTGCGCTCCGCCGAAGCGCCCGCCACCCACCCGGTGGTCGCCGATCTCGACAAGCGGCTGGCGGACGAGCTCGGCTACGTGCAGCGGCTTCTGGAGGGTCTCGGCGACGAGCTGATCGCCGACCTGCTCCTCGTCCAGCGCCACGGCAAGTCCCTCCAGAGCCTCGATCTGGTCGGCCAGATCCTCGGCCACGTCTCGACCATCCTTCGCGCCGACGACAAGGCCGCGGTGGTCGAGGATATCGGAATGGACGATCTGCGCGCCCGGCTGAAAAGGAAGTCGATCTGAAAACTCCCCTCCCTGGAAGGGAGGGGTTGGGGGTGGGTCCGCCGAAGGCGGCCGAAACTCCGACTCAGGGAAAGTCTCGCTACGCTCGCCTACCCACCCCTGGCCCCTCCCTTCCAGGGAGGGGAAGGGCTCAGCCGATCCAGGCCGCCACTTCGGCCGCGACCTGATTCGCCGCCTGGTTGAGCGCGGCCGGAGCGTTCGCCGCATCGAGCGCCGCGACCGGAACCCGCGCTTCGAAACGTCTCGTCTCGACCGAATCCTTGCCGCGCGAGACGGCGGCGTCGTAGATCAGCACGGCCTGCATCCGGTCGGCGTCGAGGCCGAACGTCTGGAGCGTTCCGGTCAGGCGCTGGCCGGGATCGAAAGTGAATTGCTTGGGGTCGAGAACGACCCGGCCGGTCCTCGCCGCGATCGTCTCCGAGACCAGGCGGGCGAACAATATGGTCGGGACCTCCACCCACTGGGCGTCCTTGACGTAGGCGACCTGGGTGGCGCCGGTGCGGACCGGGACTCGCGGCGTGTTGAGCTCGGCCGGTGCGGTCGGCGGGACGACGGTGATCGCCTCGGCCGCGGGCGCGGTCCGGCTCGACGCATTGATCTGGGCGTCCGAGGTCAGCCGCATCAGGACGGGCGGCACCTTCGGTCCGAAGCTCAGGCAGCCGGATACGGCGAGGGCCGCGGCGAGGACGAGGAACGGGCGCTTGGGTCTCATTTTTTCCTCGGCTTGTAGTCGGGCAGCTTCGAGCCGCCGATGATCCCGCCCGCCCCCTGGGTGTTGAGGCGCTGGGCGACGGCGTTCAGCGAATCGGACATTTCCCTCAGGTCCCGGACCAGCTGGCCGACCTCCGGAATGGTCTGCTTGGAGAAGGCCTGGAGCCCCGGCCGGGCGTCGCTCAGAGTCGCGTCGAGAGTGCCCATGCTGGTCTCGGCCGCCCGGATCGTCTGCCTCAGGTCGGCGAGCATCGGGCGGACGTCCTGGGAGAGCGACCGGTCGGCGGTGTCGGCGAGTTGGCCCATCTCCTGGGCCGCGACTCCGGTCTGGCGGATGGCGACCCGGGCCTCGGCGAGAGTCGCGGCGATCTCGTCCGAGCGCTCGGCGAGGTTGCGGCTGATCACCTGGACGTTCTCGAGGATCGCGGCGATCGAATTCTGGTTGCGGTCGCCGAGCAATTCGGTGAGCCGCGCGGTCAGGGTCGACACGCGCTCGAGCAGCTCCGGAGCGCTGTTGAGCAGCTGGCCGAGCGCGCCCGGCTTGGTCGGGATCAGCGGCACCCCGAACGGGCATTGGGTTTCCGGCTTGACCTCCGGGCAGACGATCGGTCGGCCGACCCCGGCGCGCCGGCGCGGGTCGCGCTCGGGCGGGTCGAGCTGGATCGAGGCGATCCCGGTGAAGGTCGCCTTCATCGTCGCCGTGGTTCCGACGATCACCGGGGTCTCGTCGCCGACCGAAATCCGGATCCGGACGAATTGCGGCGTGTCCGGCATCAGGTTGATCGATTCGACCGATCCGACCGGAACGCCCGAGAACGTGACGGCGCTGCCCTTGGCGAGCCCTTCGACCGCCTGGCTGAACAGGATGTCGTATTTCTTGTCCTGGTCGCCGCCCGCCTGCATGAGCCAGACGACGAACAGCACCAGCGCCACCAGCATGCCGAGGACGACGGCGCCTACCAGGATATGGTTCGAGCGGGTTTCCATTATCTCTCAGCGCCCCCGTTCGTTTCGGCCGTTCGCGCCTCTTCGGCTTCCATGGCCTCTTCGGCCGCTCGTCCGCGCGGACCCCTGAAATACTCCTGTATCCATTCGTGGTCCAAATCCAATAATTCCGGAATGGTGCCGACCGCGATCACCTTCTTGTCGGCCAGCACCGCGACACGGTCGCAGATCGTGTAGAGCGTGTCGAGATCGTGGGTGATCAGGAGGACGGTGAGCCCGAGCCGCTCGCGAAGGTCGACGATCAGCTGGTCGAAGGCGGCGGCGCCGATCGGATCGAGGCCGGCGGTGGGCTCGTCGAGGAACAGAAGCTCCGGGTCGAGCGCGAGCGCCCGGGCAATGCCGGCGCGCTTCCTCATCCCGCCGGACAGCTCGGCCGGGAACTTCGGGCCGGCGTCGGGGGATAGGCCGACCATGACGATCTTGTAGGCCGCGATCTCATCGAGCAGCTTTTCCGACAGGCGCGGATAGAATTCGCGAAGCGGCACCTGTACGTTCTCGGCGACGGTCAGCGTCGAGAACAGGGCGGCGCCCTGGAACAATATCCCCCAGCGCTTGCGGACCGGCTGGAGCGCGGAATCGTCGCGGTCGAGCATCGGCTCGCCGAACACCCGGACCTCGCCCTCGTCGGGCCGCTGGAGGCCGATGATCGAGCGCATCATCACCGACTTGCCGGTCCCCGAGCCGCCGACCACGCCGAGGATCTCGCCGCGCCGCACCTCGAGGTCGAGCCCGTCATGGATGACGGCTTCCCCGAAGCAGTTGCGAAGGCCCTTCACCTCGATGACGGTTTCCGCTTCCCCGCTCACAGCCAGCCTATCTCGGTGAAGAAGACGGCGAAGAAGGCGTCGAGGACGATGACGAGGAAGATCGCCTGGACGACGGCGGTCGTGGTCCTGAGGCCGACCTCCTCGGCGTCCGACTTGACCTGCATGCCCTGGAAGCAGCCGGCGAGCGAGATGATCAGCCCGAAGACCGGCGCCTTGATCAGCAGCTGCCACAGGTCGGTGGTCGGCACCACCTCGCGGGTGCGCTGGACGAAGGTGACCGGCGGGATGTCGAGCGAGATCCAGCAGAAGACGGCGCCGCCGATGATCGCGACGATGGCGGCGTAGAAGCCGAGCAGCGGCATCATCAGCACGGTCGCGAAGACCCGCGGCAGGACGAGCGCCTCCATCGGCGAAACCCCGATCGTCCGCATCGCGTCCACTTCCTCGGCAAGCTTCATCGAGCCCAGCTGGGCGGCGAAGGACGAGCCGGAGCGTCCGGCGACCATGATCGCGGTCATCAGCACGCCCAGCTCCTTGATCGAGCTCCGGCCGATCAGATTGACGGTGAACACCTCGGCGCCGAACTGACGGAGCTGGACCGCGCCCTGCTGGGCGATGACGATTCCGACCAGGAAGCTCATCAGCCCGATGATTCCGAAGGCATGGACTCCGACGACCTCGAAGCGCTGGACGACGGCGTTGATCCGGAACCGGCGCGGGTGCCGGATGACCTGGCCGATCGACAGCAGCATCGCTCCGAAGAAGCCGAGCAGGCCGACGAAGGTCCGGCCCGCCTCGACCGTCGCCTCGCCGAGCTGGGTCAGAACCCGTTCGAAAGGGGCTGGCGGATCGGGGCGGACCTTGACCGGCTGGTCGGCCTTCTCGACCTGGCGGAGCAGGGTCGACGCGCCCTCGTCGGCGCCGACGATCTCGCCGCCGCGGTCGCGGGCGGTGCGGTGGACGATCCAGGCGCCGATCGTGTCCATCCGGCCGACCCCGGAAAGGTCGATCAGGAAATCGCGGCCCTTGAGCCGGTCGAGCCGGTTGGGGAGGACCCCGAGCCTGGACAAAGTGAGGTCGCCCTGGAAGCGGAGCACGCGCCGGCCTTCCTCGTTACTCTCGGTGAAGCGGGCGACGCTGCTCATCCGGGCGTTCATGCTTCAATTCCAAAGCGCGGGCAACTATGGACAAAGGCCATATCGGAATGCTTGAGCCCGTCGGCATGAAGGCGCGGCTCGCAATTTACGACATGGACCGGACGATCACCCGGCGGGCGACCTACACGCCGTTCCTGATCCATGCCGCGACGAGGCTCGCGCCCTGGCGGCTGATCCTGCTTCCGGCCGTGCTTGTCGCGATGCTCGCCTACGTGCTCAAGCTGATCGACCGGGGCCGGCTCAAGGAGATCAACTACACCCTGCTGATCGGCCGCGGGATCGCCCCCGAGCGGCTCGAGCCGGTGATCGAGAGCTTCGCCGAAAGGCAGCTCGCCTCCAACATCATGCCCGGCGCCCGGCGCGCCATCGCCGGCGACCGGGCGGCGGGGCGCCGGCTGGTCATGGCGACCGCCTCCTACCGCCTCTACGCCGCCGCCATCGCCCGCCGCCTCGGCTTCGACGACGTCATCGCGACCGAGACCGGGATCGACGCGAAGGGCCGGATCGTCGCCCGGATCGACGGCTCCAATTGCTACGGCCCGGCCAAGAAGGACATGATCCTCGCCTGGCTCCAGCGCGAGGGCCTCGAGCGCGACGCCGTCCACATCCGCTTCTATTCCGACCACGTCTCCGACCACCACGTCCACCGCTGGGCCGACGAAGCGGTGGCCGCCAACGCGCATTCCAGGCTGGTCAGGCTGGCGAAGGCCGAGGGGTGGGACGTGGTGGACTGGGGGGAGCGCTGACCGGATCAGTCCTCCCCGTGCGCGAAGCGCATGGGGAGGGGGACCGCGTGCAACGCGGTGGAGGGGCAGCGACGTCAGCGCGATCCGGCGGCGGACAGGATCAGACGAACCGCCGGCTCGATGTCCCCGTAGAGATGGCGCGCAGGAATGCGGTAGATGCGAAGGCCGCGCTCCCTGAGCCACCTGTCCCGGGCGGCATCGCGAGCAGGATTTCCGCCCATCCCGTGCCCCACCCCATCCACTTCGACAGCCAGTTTGGCCGAAGGACAATAGAAGTCGAGCACATAGGGGCCTACAGGATGCTGGCGGCGAAACTTCAAGCCGTCGGGCCGCGTCCGCAAGACTTGCCACAACCGGGCTTCTGGCCGGCTCATTATGCGCCGGAGCGCCCTTGCCTTGCCGACGGCGGCCTTCGTCGTGCCCCGCATAGCCCCTCCACCGCACTTCGTGCGGTCCCCCTCCCCATCCGCTGCGCGGACGGGGAGGACCGGGGGACCACGTCATTGCGTGCATTTAACAGACTGAAGTTTTCATTTCCACGGATTTTCTCGTCCTCCCCGTCGCGAAGCGATGGGGAGGGGGACCATGCGAAGCATGGTGGAGGGGCAATTCCGAGTCGGCAAAGCCCCTCCACCGCACTTCGTGCGGTCCCCCTCCCCATGCTTCGCACGGGGAGGACGAGGGAGGGCCTAAACCGCCCCCAAAGCCTGGTCGAAGTCGGCGATGAGATCGTCGGGATCCTCCACGCCGATCGAGATCCTCACCAGATTGTCGGTGATCCCCAGCGCCTGCTTGCGCTCGTCGGGCACGGAAAGATGGGTCATCGCCGCCGGGGCGCTCGCCAAAGTCTCGGTGCCCCCTAGGCTGACGGCGAGGTGGGCGATCTTCAGGGAATCGAGGAAGGCGAAGGCCTCGCGCTCGCCGCCCTTCAGATAGAGCGAGAAGGTCGAGCCGGCGCCGGTGCAGTGGCGGCGGTAGATGTCCGCCTGCCGGGCGTCGGGGCCGCCTTCGAGGAAGCCGAGATAGCCGACGCTCTCGACCTTGGGGTGGTCGCGGAGGAAGGCGCACACCCTGGCCGCATTCTCCCCGGCCCGGCTCATCCTCAGCTCCAGCGTCTCGAGGCTCCTGAGCAGCATCCAGGCGGTGTTGGGGTCGGTGATCGTGCCGATCGTGTTTCGGAGCATCCTTATGGTGTTGATCAGCTCCTTCGAGCCCGTGATCCCGCCGGCGACGAGGTCGCTGTGGCCGCCGGCATATTTGGTCAGCGAATAGACGGAAAGGTCGGCGCCCTGGCGGAGCGGCTGGGCCCAGAGCGGGCCGAGGAAGGTGTTGTCGATCGCGATCGGCGGCCGCTCGTCGCCGAGCACCGAGGCGCGCGCGGCGGCGACGGCCTCGACGTCGACCAGGGCGTTGGTCGGGTTGGCCGGGCTTTCCAGATAGATGAGCGAGACCCGGCCCATCGCCTTGGCGCGTTCCAGGACGCCTTCGATCTCTTCGCGGGTCGCTCCGGCGGGAAAGTCGAGCCACTTCACGCCGAAGCGGCCGAGAATCCGGGCGATGAGGGTTTCGGTCGCGGCGTAGAGCGGGCCCGAATGGACGACGACGTCGCCGGGCTGGACGAAGGCGAGGAGCAGGGTGCTGATCGCCGACATTCCCGAGGAGAAGGTCAAGGCGTCCTCGGCGTCCTCCCACAGGCTGAGCCGGTCCTCGAGTATCTCCTGATTGGGGCCGTTGAAACGGGAATAGACGAGGCCTTCCGCTCCACCCGGACGCTTTCCCGTGACTCCTTCGAAGAAGCGCTTGCCGGCGGCGGCGGTCTCGAAGACGAAGGTCGAGGTGAGGAAGATCGGCGGCTTGAGGGAGCCTTCCGAAAGCGTTGGATCGTAGCCGAAGCCCATCATCAGGGTGGAGGGCTTGAGGCGCCGTCCGCCGATTTCGAGAGCGCTCGCCTTCGGGCGGCGCCGCGGAGTGGCGGTGATGTCCGATTCGTCTTCAGCCATGGGAATGTCTCCTGTTCAGCGGAACGCTTTGCTGTGGGAGACCGAGCCGGCCTGAGCAGGCTCAAGGCCACTCGAGGAAAAGCGGCCTAGGGGTGAGGTCCGTTGCCCGGGCGCTCCCTAGCCCAACAGGCGGGGGGGCCGCTAGCCTCCTTCGATATGCCCCCAGGACCGTTTCTAGTCCTCCCCGTCCGCGAAGCGGATGGGGAGGGGGACCGCGCGAAGCGCGGTGGAGGGGCATTCCGACTCAAAAAGCCCCTCCACCATGCTTCGCATGGTCCCACTCCCCATCGCTTCGCGACGGAGAGGACTAGAGGGCAGAAATCCCCCAGACGATCCCGACCATGATCGGAATCCCGGCGAGGTCCATGAGGAAGCCGGCCTTGAGCATTCGCGGCAAGGCGATGTGGCCGGTCGCCCAGGCGATGGCGTTGGGGCCGGTCCCGGAGGGGAGCATGAAGCCCCAGCTCGAGGCGAAGGCGGCGGGGAGGGCGAGAAGGATCGGATCGATTCCGGTCGCGGCGATGATTCCGGCGACGACCGGGATGGCGCCGCTCGCCGTCGCCACGTTCGAGGCGAACTCGGTGACGATGATGACGATTCCGACGAGCACCGCGGCGACGATCAGCGGGTGGACCGAGCGCAGCGGCTGGAGCGCGACGCCCATCCATTCCGCCAGGCCGGATTCGCCGATCCCGGCGGCAAGCGCGAGACCGCCGCCGAACATCATGATCACGCCCCAGGGGGCCCGGTTGGCCTCCTCCCAGTTGAGGATGGCGCGGCCGGTGCCGTCGGGAAGGACGAAGAGCAGCAAGGCGGCGATCACGGCGATCGTGCCGTCGGTCAGCGAGTCTTTGGGAAGGTAGGAAGTGACGAAAGGGACCGCGATCCAGGCCGCAACGGTCAGAGCGACGAGCGGGACCAGGCGCTTCTCGGCGGTCGACCAGGGGCCGGTCTCGCCGATCCCGGCGCGCGCCGCGGATGGGTCGAAGTCGGTCGGGGAGACCTTCTGCACCTTCATCAATATCGCCCAGCACAGGGGCACGCAGATGAGGACGAGCGGGATTCCGTAGAGGGCCCAGGTGAGGAAATCGATCCGGTATCCGGTCGCCTTCTCGATGATCCCGGCGGCGATGGCGTTGGTGGGGGAGCCGACCAGCGTGCCGAAGCCGCCGATCGTCGCGGCGAAGGCGATGCCCATGGCGAGCGCGCCTGCGAAGCCGTCGGTATGGCCGGGCTCGACCTTGGCGGCGCGGAGCACGGCCAGGCCGATCGGCATCATGATGAGGGTGGTGGCGGTGTTGGAGACGATGGTGCTGAGCAAGGCCGTGGCGGCCATGAAGGCGAACAGCATCTGCGCCGGCCCGCCGCCGCCGCGGCTGACGATGGCGAGTGCGAGGCGGCGGTGCAGGCCGGTGCGCTCGATCGCGAGCGCGACGATCGCTCCGCCGAGGACGAGGAAGAGGATCGGCGAATAATAAGAAGCGGCCGATTCGGTGGCGGTCATGATCCCGAGCAGCGGAAAGGCGAGGAAGGGGACCAGCGCGGTGGCGGTGAGCGGAAGCGCCTCGGTCATCCACCAGGTCGCCATCAGGACGATGATCGCGGTGGTGCGCCAGGCGGCCGGGGACATTCCGCCCGGCGCCGGGATCAGCAGCATCACGATGAAAGCGGCAAGGCCGCCCCAGAGGCCCCAGCGTGCGGCCATTCATTTCCCCCTACGGTTTGCGGGTGATGGCACGGGAGGCACGCAGAGCCAATCCCGTCATCCCGGCGGAAGCCGGGACCTCAGGACAAGAGGTCTCGGCGGGTCTCCCCGAGGTCCCGGCTTTCGCCGGGATGACGGATTTTTAGAGCGCGATCAGCGAGATCTGCCTTCCGTAATCCGCCTCTCCCCGATGAGTGGCCCGCCGGTAGCTGAAGAAGCGCTCCGGCTGCGAATAGGTGTCCTCGCCCAGCGCTTCGATCCGTTCGAGCCCGGCGGCGGCGAGGCGGGCGAGGACGAAGCCTTCGAGGTCGAACTGGTGGCGGCCTTCCCGCCCGAGCGTGAAGAAGCGCTCATGCTCCGGATCCGCCTCGGCGAATCGGCGGAGGAAGCTCTCGTCGACCTCATAGGAGCGGCGGGCGATGCAGGGACCGACCGCCGCGGCGATGCGGGAGCGCTTCGCCCCGCGGCGCTCCATCTCGGCCACGGTCGCCTCGACCACGCCGCCCAGCGCCCCTTTCCAGCCGGCATGGGCGGCGCCGACGACGCCCGCCCCGGGGTCGGCGAGGAGCACCGGCGCGCAATCGGCGGTGAGAATCCCGAGGACCAGCCCCGGCCGGTCGGCGACCATGGCGTCGGCCCTGGGCCGCTCGTCGTCGGCAAACGGTGCGGTGACGTGGATCGCATCCGGCGAATGGACCTGGTGCAGCGTGACCAGCTTCGCCCGGGGGGCCACGGCGGCGACCGAGCGCCGCCGGTTCTCCTCGATCGAGCCTCGGTCGTCCTTCGAGCCGAGCCCGACGTTGAGGCCTGCGCAGACGCCGTCGGAGACTCCCCCGCGCCGTCCGAGGAAGCCGTGGGCCACTCCGTCCAGAGCCCGGCTGCGCAGCGCTTCTACAGGATCAGCTTCCATATCTCGTCTTCGTCCGCCTGCTCGCCGACCATGAACCTGTAGGGGCCGACATAAGTGAAGCCGTAGCGGCGGTAGAAGGCCTTGGCCCGATGATTCTCGGTGAAGACCGAGAGATAGAGCTCCTCGGCCCCGAGCCGCCGCGCCTGGTCGATCGCCCATTCGGACAGGGCCTGGGCGACTCCGGCGCCCTGCCATTCCCTGAGCACGTAGAGCTGGCGGAACTCGAGCGACGGCCGGGTCGGCTCGACCGGCAGGGTGATCGGGCCGAGCTTGACGAACGCGACCGGCTCCCCGTCCGCTTCCGCGAAGCGGATCCGGTGCCGGCCGTCGAGCAGCTCGGCCCGGAAGCCTTCTTCGGTCAGCTGGGCGAGAAACGCTTCCAGATCGTCCGGCCGGTAGAGGTGGGCGAAGGTCTCGACGAAGCTTCGGCGATGGAGATGGGCGAGCGCGGCGGCGTCGGCGGCGGTGAGGTCGCGATAGGTGATCATGGGAATCCCTCCGGGGCCGGCCAGGCCGGCGAGGAGAGACCGAGGACCCGGAACAGCTCGCCCATATGGAGTGGCGAAACGAGGCGATCTTTGGCGATCTTTAGCTCTTCGACGCGATTCGGAGCGTTTCGCGCCAGCGCCTCGGCCCGGGCGTCGATCCCGAGCCTCGCCAGCCAGTCGCCCTGGGCCGCAGGCCCGTGGATTGTCGCCCCGGCCTCGGCCGCGGCACGGCCCAGCGAGTCGAAATCGACATGGGCCGTGAGGTCCGATTCCCCCGGCTCTATCCAGGGATCTGCATAATCATGCATCCGAACCGCCTGCAGGGTTTCCCCCGCGCAGAGGCGGTCGTGCCCGTAATCGACGATCAGCGCCGCGCCGCCGTGCATATTCATGCGCTGGGCGAGCAGGCGAGCATAAGCGAGCGAGGCGGGCGAAGTTTCGAGCACCGTTCCCGCCGGCGCGGCGCCGATGGGCGCGGGGACGGCGGCTGAGGGGACCGGAGGGCCGGCGGCGGGGGCGAAGCGGTCGCCGTCCAAGGTGACGAGACGCTCGCGCCAGCCGGTCGGCGTCGCGATCAGCTGGCGGACCGGAAGGGCGTCGAAAAATTCGTTTGCGACGGCGAGGATCGGTCCGTCCACCGGAAGCCCGGCGAGATCGTCGTGCCACCGGGCATCGGGGAAACGCGCGGCCTGGGCGGCGCGGAGGATCGGACTGGTCTCGATGAAATGAACTTCCGGCTCGAGCCCCACGGCACGAATCGCCCTCAGCGCGTCGGCGGCGAGGGTGCCCCGGCCCGGACCGAGCTCGACGTAGCGGACTCCCGCGGGACGGCCGGCGCGCGTCCAGACGTCGGCGAGCGCGAGACCGATCAACTCGCCGAACATCTGGCTGATCTCGGGCGCCGTCGTGAAGTCCCCCGCCGCGCCGAGCGGGTCGCGGCTGGCGTAATAATGAGCGTTGGCGAGTGCCATATAGTCGGAGACCGGCATCGGGCCTTGCGACTCGATCATTCGACGGAGGCGCTCGGCGAGGGACGGGTCAGGCAACGCTCTCCGTCCCCGCGACGGGCTCCACCCTCTGCCTCCGTCCCTTGGCGGTGGCGATCAGCCAGGCGCCGCCCAGCACCATCGGAACGGTGAGGGTCTGGCCCATGGTGAGGCCCCAGGGGAGGTTCTCGAGGCCCACGTCCGGCTGGCGGACCAGCTCGACGAGGAATCGGCTGACTCCGTAGACGAGGAGGAAGGCGCCGACCAGCTTGCCCGGCTGGTAGCGGGCGTCGGTCTTCCAGAACAGGAACCAGAGGACGAGGAAGAGGAGGATCCCCTCGAGCCCCGCCTCGTAGAGCTGGCTCGGGTGGCGCGGCACCTCGCCGCCGGTCGGAAAGACGATCGCCCAGGGCACGTCGGTAGGCCGTCCCCAAAGTTCGCCGTTAACGAAGTTCGCCAGCCGAACCAGGAAGATGCCGAACGGCGCGCAGCAGGCGACGTAATCGTGGACCCGGAGCCAGTCGAGCCTGTGCTTGCGCGCCAGCCACAGGATGCCGACCGTGGTCCCGATGACGCCGCCGTGGAAGGACATGCCGCCGTCCCACAGGCGCAGGATCTGGACCGGGTCGGACAAATAGAATTCCGGACGATAGAAGAGCACGTAGCCGAGGCGGCCGCCGAGGATGATGCCTAAAGTAGCGAAAAAGACCATGTCGTCGGCGTGGCGGCGCGCCATCGGAGCGCCCGGCCGGTCGATCAGCTTCATCAGATACCACCAGCCGAGCAGGATCCCGGCGAGATAGCCCAGCGAATACCAGCGCAGCGGAAAGGGCCAGTCGAACAGGGTCGGGCTGAGCCCGAGGTCCTCGAAGCGGACGAAATCGCCCGCCGCCATCGACAGACCTGTCAGTAAAGCATCGATCAAAGGCTTCCCCCTCCGGCTCCAGGCCCTAATAGGAGGGGGAAGCAGAAACGGAAAGGGAGATGGGGATGCCGAGCGAGCTGGACCGCAAGTTCGACGCGGTGCTGGCGCAGGTGACCGGTCCCGGCGGCCGAATCCAGATCGCCGAGGATGACCAGGGCCGCAAGATCGTGGCCAACCTGCCCCCGACCCTCCCCGGGCTGTTCGACGCCTTCTGCATGCTGCACGGCGCGACGACCGCCGTCATCGCCGACGGGGAGCGGCTGACCTTCGCCGAATTGAACGAGCATGCGACCCGGCTGGCGCGGGCGCTGGCCGGCGGCTGGGGCGTCGGCAAGGGCGATCGGGTGGCGATCGCGATGCGCAACTGCCCGGCCTGGATCGTCGCCTACATGGCGGTGTTGAAGGCGGGGGGAGTCGCGACCCTGGTCAACGGCTGGTGGCAGGCGGACGAGCTTCGCCACGGCCTCGAGCTGACCGCGCCCTGCCTGATCCTGTGCGACGCTCCGCGGGCCAGGCGGCTGGAGGCGACCGGACTCGACATCGCCTCGGTGGCGCTTCCGGTCGAGAAGCCGGTCGCCGAGGCGCTGGCGCCGCTGATGGGGCGCGGCGAAGCGGATCTGCCGCAGGTCGCGCCCGACGACGACGCGACCATCCTCTTCACCTCCGGCTCGACCGGTGCCGCCAAGGGCGCGGTTTCCAGCCACCGCGCCGTCACGACCGGGATCTACACCTATTCGATCAGCCTTCTGGCTTTGCTCGGGATCATGGAGAGCGAGGGCCGCGGCCCGGCCAACCCGCCGCGCACCCTGGTCAACGTACCCTTGTTCCACGTCACCGGCGAGGTGCCCGTGCTCCTCAACAGCTTCGTCATCGGCCGGGGCATGGTGCTGATGTCGAAATGGGATCCCGGCGAGGCGCTGAAGCTGATCCAGGACGAGAAGGTCACCTATTTCGTCGGAGTGCCGACGATGAGCCTCGAGCTGATGCAGCATCCGGACCGCGAGAAATACGACCTCTCCTCGCTCACCGACATCGCCGCGGGCGGAGCGCCGCGCCCGGTCGCCCACGTCAAGCGGCTTCAGGAAAGCTTCAAGGGCGCCCAGCCCGCTCTGGGCTACGGCCTCACCGAGACCAACGCCGTGGGCTGCGGCAATTTTTGGCAGAATTACGCGGACAAACCCGCCTCGACGGGCCGCCCGCACAAGCCGACCGTCGAGCTCGCCATATTGGGGGAAGGCGACCGCCACTTGCCAACCGGCGAGAGCGGCGAGATCGCGATCCGCTCGGCGGCCAATTTCCGCGGCTATTGGAACGACCCGGCCTCCACCGCCGCGGCGTTCACGGCGGACGGCTATCTGAAGACCGGCGACATCGGCTATCTGGACGAGGAAGATTATCTGTTCATCGTCGACCGCAAGAAGGACATCATCATCCGCGGCGGCGAGAACATCAGCTGCCAGGAGGTGGAGGCGGCGATCTATTCGCATCCCGCAGTGTCGGAGGCCTCGGTGTTCGGGGTGCCCTGCGAAAGGCTCGGCGAGGTGCCGGCGGCGGTGATCTATTCCGAGGACGATCGCGACTTCGACGCCGAGGCGCTTCGCGAGTTCCTGGACGGCCGGATCGCGCTCTACAAGATCCCGCAGCATATCTGGGTTCACGATGAGCCTTTGCCCAAGCTCGGCACCGGCAAGATCGACAAGAAGACGCTTCGGGAGAGATATTCGGCGGAAGTGGAAGACGCCTAGTCCTCCCCGTCCGCGCAGCGGATGGGGAGGGGGACCGCACGAAGTGCGGTGGAGGGGCAAGCGGCGCCATGGCCCCTCCACCATGCTTCGCATGGTCCCCTTCCCCATCGCTTCGCGCCGGGGAGGACGGGAGAGGCTAGCCCGCCGTCCCCTCCCCCTCTATCAGCCCTCCATGGCGCGTGGCGGCGAGACGAGGGGCATCAGCCGGCGGACCCTGCTGGTCGGCGGGGGCGCCGGGGCCGGGCTTCTGCTCGCCTGGGCCTTGTGGCCGCGATCCTATGAGCACAATCTGCGGGGCGGGGAGGGCGAGCACGTCTTCAACGCCTTCCTCCGGATCGGCAGCGACGGCCGGGTGCTGGTCGCGGTGCCCCAGGCGGAGCTCGGACAGGGGAGCTGGACGGCGCTGGCGCAGATCATCGCCGACGAGCTCGGCGCGGACTGGCGCACCGTCGGTGTCGAGCCGGCGCCCATCGGTCCGCTCTATGCCAACCCGCTGCTCGTCGAGGGCGCGGACGACGGGTCGTTCGCGGGCGGGGTGAGGCGCTGGCGGGCTCAACAATTCGAGGGCGGCGAGGCGGCCATGCTGACAGCCGGATCGACGTCGGTGCGGGCGTTCGAGACGCCGCTTCGCCAGGCGGGCGCGGGCGCTCGGGCGCTGTTGATGAAGGCCGCGGCCGGGCGCTGGGGAACCGAGTGGGAGACCCTGGATACGGCCGCCGGCTTCGTCACCGACGGGGCGCGCAAGCTGGCCTTTGCGGAGCTTGCCGAGGCCGCCGCCGCCGAGGCGCTGCCCGAGCATCTTCCGATCCGCGCGGGGATCGACAACCGGCTGGCCGGCCAGGCGCTTCCGAGGCTGGACCTGCCGTCCAAGGTCGACGGCTCGGCGCCCTTCGCCGGCGACATCAGGCTGCCCGACATGGTCTACGCGTCGGTGAGGTCCGGCCCGACGGAGGACAGCCGGCTCGCCCGCTGGAAGAAGGCGGCGGGCCTGAAGGTCCCGGGCGTCTTCGGAGCGGTCGACGCTCCGGGATGGGTCGCGTGCCTCGGCACCAACTGGTGGGCGGCGAACCGGGGTGTGGAGGCTCTCGATCCGGTCTGGGACGTGCCTCACCCGCCGGTTTCGAGCGAGAGCATCGACTCGGCTCTGGTGGGCGCGCTGGAGCGGGATGAGGGGCGCCGGACCTACAGCCGCGGCGACCTCGCCGACGCATTCGAGGGCGGCAACGTGCTTCGCGGCCATTACAGCGCCGGGCCGGCCGCCAACGCGCCCCTCGAGGCTTTGACCGCCACCGCCCGGCTCGGCGGCGGTCGGCTGGAGATCTGGGCTCCCACTCAGGCACCGGGGCTGGCTCGGGCGGCGGCAGCCCGGGTGACGGGGCTCGGCGAGTCTCAGGTCGCGCTCTACCCGACGCTGGCCGGCGGCGGTTACGGCCGCAAGCTCGAGACCCGGGCGATCGAGCAGGCCGCGATGGTCGCGGTTCGGACGAAAAGGCCGGTGCAGCTCAGCTGGTCGAGGCTCGAGGAAAGCGTCCAGGACGGGTTCCGGGGCCCCGCCCGTGCCCAGTTGCTGGCGCGGCTCGACACGGGCGGGATCGTGCTCGGCTGGCAGGCGCGGATCGCCGCGCCCGATACGGGCGCCCAGCTCGCGGAGCGGCTCAGGGGCGGCGGGAGAGCGATGGCGGCGATCGGCGACCCGGCGGCCGGAGCGGTGCCGCCCTACGCCATTCCGGCCGTCGCGGTCGACTATCTGCCGGCGGCGACGGGGCTGAGGGTGGGCGCCTGGCGGTCGGGGGCGCACAGCTACACCGTCTTCTTCACCGAAAGCTTCATGGACGAGCTGGCCCGAATATCGGGGGTCGAACCTTTGTCCTTCCGGATGCAGATGCTCGGCGACAATCCGCGGCTGGCCCGCTGCCTGACGACGGCGGCGACCTTGGGCGGCTGGGATGGCGGAGTACCGGGAAGCTCGATGGGAATCGCCTGCCACAGCGCATTCGGAAGCCATGTCGCCGCCCTGGTCGAGGTGGAGGTGACCGCCGCTCAGGATGTGCGGGTGCTGAGGGCCGTGTGCGCGGTCGATTGCGGGCGCGTCGTCAATCCCGACCTGGTGCGCCAGCAGGTCGAGGGCGGGCTGGTCTTTGGAATCGCCGCCGCCACCGCAAGGGCGATCGGCTTCGAAGGCGGACGCCCCGATGCGCGCGGCTTCGGCCATTTCGGCTTCCCTTCGTTCGCCCAATCTCCCGAGGTCACGGTCGAGCTCCTCGAGAGCGAGGAGGAACCGGGCGGCGCGACCGAGCTGGCGGTTCCGGTCGCGGCGCCGGCCATCGCCAACGCACTCCACGCCTTGACTGGACGACGACTGAGGTCGCTGCCGCTTCGGGTGGGCGGATGAAGCCGCCCGCCGATCATCCCCCGGTTCCGCCGCCGAAGGTGGGCGTGCTCCTGATCAACCTCGGAACGCCCAACAAGCCCGAGCCGGGGTCGGTTCGGCTGTATCTGAAGGAGTTCCTGTCGGACCCGCGGGTGATCGAGATCCCGCAGCTCGTCTGGCAGCCGATCCTGCGCGGCATCATCCTCACGACCCGGCCGAGGAAGTCCGCCCACGCCTACAGCCAGGTGTGGACCGACGAAGGCTCGCCCCTCGCGGCGATCACCGTCCGGCAGGCGAAGGCGCTGCGCGGCGCGTTCGGGGAGGAGGTCGTCGTCGATCATGCCATGCGCTACGGCGAGCCGGCGATCGCCGGGAAGATCGATGCGCTCAAGGCCCGGGGGTGCGAGCGCATCCTGATCGCGCCGCTCTACCCGCAATATTGCGCGGCGACGACGGCGACGGCGAACGACGCGGCCTTCGCCCATCTACGCCGCCTGCGCTGGCAGCCGGCGGTCCGGACGCTTCCGCCCTATCATGACGATCCGGCCTATATCGAAGCGCTCAGGGCCCGGCTCGAGGAAGGCCTGGCCGCGCTCGATTTCGAGCCGCAGGCGATCGTCGCCAGCTTCCACGGAATGCCGCAGCGGACGCTCGAGCTGGGCGACCCCTATCATTGCCATTGCCGCAAGACGGCCCGGCTGCTGGGCGAGGCGAGCGGCCGGGAGCTGATCGTCGCCTTCCAGTCGCGCTTCGGGCGGGCGAAGTGGCTCGAGCCGGCGACGGACGGCACGCTGGCGGCCCTGCCGGGCCGGGGCGTGACGAAGGTCGCGATCCTCGCGCCGGGTTTCTCGGCCGATTGCCTGGAGACGCTTGAGGAGCTGGCGATACGCGGCCGCGACACGTTCCTCGCCGCCGGCGGGACCGATTTCGCCTACCTTCCCTGCCTCAACGACAGCCCGGCCGGGCTGGAAATGCTGCGCAGCATTTTGGGCCGCGAGCTTGAAGGTTGGAAGAGCGTTACGTAAGGGCCGCGCACAACAAGAAACCACCAGGAGAGAAACATGGCACGCGTTGCGATCGTCACCGGCGGCACCAGGGGCATTGGCGAGGCGATCAGCGTCGCGCTTCGCGACCAGGGCGTGACCGTCGCCGCCATCTATGCCGGCAATGACGAGAAGGCGCGCGAGTTCACCGAGCGCACCGGAATCCGGGCCTTCAAATGGGACGTCGGCGATTTCGAAGCCTGCCAAGCGGGCGTGGCCCAGGTGGAGAGCGAGCTTGGCCCGGTCGACGTGCTCGTCAACAATGCCGGAATCACCCGCGACGGGACGATGAAGAAGATGACCCGCCAGGCCTGGGACGAGGTGATCGACGTCAATCTCGGCGGCTGCTTCAACATGGCCAAGGCGGTGTTCGAAGGCATGGCGGAGAGGAAGTTCGGGCGCATCGTCAACATCGGGTCGATCAACGGCCAGGCCGGGCAATACGGGCAGGTCAATTACGCGGCGGCCAAGTCGGGCATCCACGGCTTCACCAAGGCGCTGGCCCAGGAAGGCGCGCGCGGCGGAGTGACGGTGAACGCGATCGCGCCCGGCTATATCGACACCGAGATGGTGGCCGCGGTGCCGGAGGAGGTGCTCGCCAAGATCGTGGCGCGCATCCCGGTCGGCCGGCTCGGCAAGGCCGAGGAGATTGCGCGGGGAGTCGTCTTCCTGTGCGGCGAGGAGGCGGGGTTCATCACCGGCTCGACGCTGAGCATCAACGGCGGCCAGCACATGTATTGAGGGCGGGGTGGCGGGCCCCGTCAAACGGTCGGTGATGATCGCGGGCCATGCGACCTCGATCAGCCTGGAGCCGGTCTTCTGGGAGGCGTTGAAGGCGGAGGCCGAGGCGGAAGGGGTTCCGCTGAGCGCCCTCGTCGCGCGCGTCGATGCCGAGCGGGTCCAGGCCCGCGATCCGCCAAATCTCGCGAGCGCGATCCGGGTCTGGCTGTTCGAGCGCTCGTCCTCCCTGCCGCGAAGCGGTGGGGAGGGGGACCAGGCGAAGCCTGGTGGAGGGGCAAGCTGACTCCGTAAGCCCCTCCACCGCACTTCGTGCGGTCCCCCTCCCCATCGCCTCCGGCGACGGGGAGGACTATTAGCGGCCCAGCAGCACCCTTGCCTGCGTCGCGATCTGGGCGAGCATCGGGGCGGTCGTGACCGGCGCGTTGCGGACCCGCTCCACCACCCGGCGGAACTGGTCGACGCGCGGACCTTGCGCCGCGACCCACTGGTCGACGGCCTCAGTCGGCTCGGTTCCCCGCTTGCGGTGGAGGAAGTCGAGCCGGAGCTGCTCGAAGTCGCGGGCGAGGCCCGCCGTCAGCAGCCGCTCCCACTGGTCGCTCGCCCGGAACTGGTTGGCGGCCCCCTGCGCCCAGTCGAGCCCGAGCGCCTCGCCGAGCCGGGTATAGGCGTTGGTGAGGCCGATGACGTCGACCCCGAGCCGCTTGCCGAGCGCCGCAATCCCCACCGCGCCGTTCAGCTCGAACAGCCGGACGAGCTTGCGGGCGATGTCGTCGGGCGCTCCCAGATCGATCAGCCGCTTGCGGCGCTCGCCCGCCTCGCTCGCCACCTCGCGCCGGAGCAGGCCTTCGACGGCGTCGTCCAGAGCGTGGAGGCCGGGGGCGAGATTGTCGACCATCTCGGCGATCTTGGTCGTCGCCGACGTATTTCGAAGGATGTCGGCCATGTGCAGCTGGAGCGCCCGGCTGGCCTGGTCGAACAGTTCGAGCCGAAGCTGCTCGGGCAGATCGGCACTGTCGAGCCGCTCCCAGAAGACCTGCATGCCGAACAGCCGTTCGGCTGCGACGAAGGCCGCCGCGACCTGGCCGAACGAGGCGCCTTCCTCCTCGGCGAGAGCGAAGGACGCCGTGATCCCGAGCCGGTTGACGAGGCGGTTGGCGATCTTGGTGGCGATGATCTCGCGGCGCAGGCGGTGCTGGAGGATGGCCTCGCCGTGGCGAGCGCGCATCGTCTCCGGGAAGGCTCCGCACAGCTCCGGAGTGAGGGTCGGATCCTCGGTGATCTTACCCGATTCGAGCGCCGCCTGGAGCGCCATCTTCGAGGTCGAGAGAAGGATGGCGAGCTCGGGGCGGGTGAGGCCGCGATCCTCGTGGGCGCGGCGCATCAAATCCTCGTTGGATTCGAGACCCTCGACCGCGCGGTTGAGCCGGCCGCCCTCCTCGAGCATCTCCATCGCCCGGAGCAGTGGCGGCAGGCCGGCGGCGCCGCTCCGCTCGGCGATCGACAGCGCAAGCGTCTGGAGGCGGTTATCCTCGAGGACGATCTCGGCGACCTCGTCGGTCATCTCGACGAGCAGGGCGTTGCGGTCCTCGAGGCTGAGCCGGCCCTCGGCCATCTCCCGGTTGAGCGGGATCTTGATGTTGACCTCGTTGTCCGAGCAGTCGACCCCGGCCGAATTGTCGATGAAGTCGGTGTTGATCCGGCCGCCGAGCGAAGCGAACTCGATGCGGCCGGCCTGGGTGATCGCAAGGTTGGCGCCCTCGCCGAGCGCCTTGGCCCGAAGCTCGCCGCCGTTGACCCGGATGGCGTCGTTGCCGGGGTCGCCGACCTCCGCGTTGCTCTCGCTCTTGCCCTTGATGTAGGTGCCGATGCCGCCGAACCAGAGCAGGTCGACCGGCGCCGACAGGATGGCGGTGAGCAGGGTGGCGGGGTCCACCTCCTCGGCCTCGAGGCCGAGCAGCGTGCGGATCTCGGCCGACAGCGGGATCGACTTCTGCGCGCGCGGGAAGATCCCGCCGCCCTTCGAGATCAGCTTGCGGTCGTAATCGTCCCAGCTCGAGCGCGGTAGATTGAAGAGGCGATTGCGCTCCTCCCAGCTCGAGGCCGGATCGGGATCGGGATCGAGGAAGATGTGGCGGTGGTCGAAGGCGGCGACGAGCTTGATCGCCTTCGACAGCAGCATGCCGTTGCCGAACACGTCGCCGGACATGTCGCCGACTCCGGCGACCCGGATCGGCTGGGTCTGGACGTCGATGCCGATCTCGCGGAAGTGGCGCTGGACCGAGATCCAGGCGCCGCGGGCGGTGATCCCCATCGCCTTGTGGTCGTAGCCGTAGCTTCCGCCAGAGGCGAAGGCGTCGCCGAGCCAGAAGCCGCGCTCGGTGGCGATGGCGTTGGCGACGTCGGAGAAGGTCGCGGTGCCCTTGTCGGCGGCGACGACGAAATAGGGATCGTCGCCGTCGAGGACGACGACTCCCTGGGGATGGACGATCTTGTTGCCGACGATATTGTCCGTGATGGACAGCAGCGACCGGATGAAGATCCGGTAGCTCTCGGTGCCTTCGGCGAGCCAGGCGTCGCGGTCGGTCATCGGCGGAAGGTGCTTGGGATAGAATCCGCCCTTGGCGCCGGTCGGCACGATGACGGCGTTCTTCACCAGCTGCGCCTTCATCAGCCCCAGGATCTCGGTGCGGAAATCGTCGCGCCGGTCGGACCAGCGAAGGCCGCCGCGGGCGATCGGGCCGCCGCGCAGGTGGATTCCCTCGACCCGCGGCGAATAGACCCAGATCTCGCGCCAGGGCAGCGGCTGGGGCAGGTTCGGCACCTTGGCGCTGTCGAGCTTGAAGGCTAGCGCCTCGCGGCCGGCCGGCGTGAAGGCGTTGGTGCGCAGGGTCGCGGAGACCACTCCGTGGAGGAGCCTCAGGATCCGGTCCTCGTCGATCGCCGCGACCTGCGAGAGGCCGTCGCGGATCGCCCGCTGGGCCGCCTCGACGGACGTCTCGCGCGGACCTTCATGCTTCGGATCGTGGAGCGCGTCGAACAGGGCGATGAGGCCGTGGGCGACTCCGGGCGCGCGGCGAAGCGCCTCGACCACGGTCACCATCGAATAAGAGAGGCCGACCTGGCGCAGGTAGCGGAACCAGGCGCGGAACAGGACGACGTCGCGCGGGGCGAGGGCGGCGGCGACGAGCAGCTGGTTGAAGGGATCGTTCTCGGCCTTGCCCTCCAGCACCTCGGCGATGGCGCGCTCGACCAGCTCGGAGCGGTCGAGGACCTGGGCGGCCTCACCGGCCCGGACCTCGAGCAGGAATTCGTGGACGTAGCCGAGCCGGCCCTCGTCGAGGGCGGTCGGATGCTCCTCCAGGACCCGGAAGCCGAAATTCTCGAACACCGGCACCGCGTCGGAGAGCGGAATGATCTCGGCCAACCGGTAGGTGTTGAGCCTCAGCCGCCTGGGCTCGTCACCCACCTCGCGGTAGAGCCGGGCGTCGCGCTGGGCGGCGCTGTCGAGCGCGCAGATCCGGAGGATGTCCTGCGCCGCCTCGGCCGGCGGAACCGAGACCCGATAAGCTTCGGGGAAGTCGTCGAGATAGGACAAAGCGAGGCGGGTGGCGCGCTGCGGACCGACCAGCTCGCCGAGCGCCTCCTCGACCGAGGGCTCCCAGCCGCGGACCATCTCGTCGAGGCGCCGGTCGAGCTCGGCGACGTCCGGAGTCGGGGTCTCGGGCCCGACGTAGAGCGTGTAGCGCAGGAGTGCGAGGTCGCCGTCGCCCAGCTCGACCGACCAGTTCGAGATCCGGCCCTGGGACGCTTCCTCGATCATCTTGCCGATGGCGAGCCGGCGGCGGGTCGTCAGCTCGTCGCGCGGGAGCCAGACGAAGGCGAACATGTTGCCCTTGAGGATCGAGCGGACGAGCGACAGGGTCGGCCGCGGCCGGTCGGCGAGCGACATGGCGGTGGTCACCAGCTCGCGCACCGCCTCCACGCTGAGGCTGACGAGGAGGTCGTGCGGAAGGGCGGTGACGGCGTGGCGGAGCGCCTTGCCGCTGTGGCCGGACGGGTCGAAGCCGAACTCGCGCTCGAGCTGCTGGAGCCGCCGACGGAGCAACGGCACTTCCTCGACCGGGGCGCTCAGCGCCTCGCTGGTCCAAAGGCCGGCGTGGACTCCGATGCCCGTGACTTTGCCGCCTTCCGTCACGGGCACGACGACGAGATCCAGGGGAACCCGGCGGTGGACCGACGCCCGGCGATCGGCCTTGGCGAGGAGCGGGACGTCGCCGCCCTGCTGGAAATAGCGCATTGCGCCGAGCGCCCCGCCCGGGTCGGTCGGCTCGCCCGGTATCCGGAACAGTCCGAGCGTGTCGGTGGGCTGGCCCTCCAGCCTCTCGACCTCGTAGCCGAGCAGAGTCATCGCACCGTCGGCGAACCAGCGAAGCAAGGCCGCGCCTTCCTCGTTGCCGGCCTCCTCGGCGTCGGCGCGCATCCGGGCCTGCATCGCGCGCCAGTCGGTGACCGCGGCCCGGACGTCGGCGAGAACCCGGTGAAGATCGGCGACGATCTCGCGCCGGCCGCGCGCGTCGGCGCGGTCGACCTCGAGATACATCATCGATTCGCGGCGCTCGGGCTCGTCGCAGAGCGGCTCCACGGCGGTGAGGGTGCCGTCCCCGTCGCGGGAGACGCAAACGACCGGGTGGAGAAGGCGGTGGACGGTGAGGTTGCGCGCTGCGAGCGTGTTGGCGACGCTGTCGACCAGGAAGGGCATGTCGTCGTTGACGATCCCGATCCGCATCCGGCGATGGCCGAGCGCCCCGCCCTGGGGCTCGACCCGGACGAGGGCGATACCCGAGGGGCGGCGAAGCGCGCAGGCGGCGATGAACTGGGCGGCGGCGATGCGATCCGCGTCGGTGAATTCGGCGAGCTCGCCGGGCAGCGCTCCGTCGACGAGGGCATGGGCGAGGGCGTCGACGATCTGCACGTCGGCGGCTGCGGGCTCCGCGACGAGGCTGTCCGAACTCATAATTGGCTCCCAAAGGGGCGGCACAGGGGCGCCGTCTTAATGGTCGCGCGCCCTATGCCCCCGGTGGCACGGAGGGGCAACCCCTGCCTCATCCTTCCCATGCGCAGCATGGGGAGGGGGCGCGGAAGCCCAACCGATCGCGCGGGAACCGCTGGAGGTCATTGCCCTTTACCCCTCCACCATGCTTCGCATGATCCCCCTCCCCATCTTGCGATGGGGAGGATTGAGGAGGACAAATGCCCCGCCAACCGGACCACCCGATCGATCCGCTCTTCCTGGAGCGATGGTCGCCGCGCGCCTTCGACCAGTCCGAAATCCCCGAGGCCGATCTCCTGACGCTCTTCGAGGCGGCGCGATGGGCGCCCTCGGCGTTCAACTCGCAGCCCTGGCGGTTCCTCTACGCCCGGCGGGGCGACTCGAATTGGCAGCGGTTCCTGGATCTGCTCGTCCCGTTCAACCGGAGCTGGGCGCAGAGCGGCTCGGCGATGATCTACGTCCTTTCCGACAGCCTGCCCTTTACCGACAAGGCGACCGGCGATCCGGCCCCGTCGCATACCCACAGCTACGATGCCGGCGCGGCCTGGGTCTGCTTCGCCCTGCAGGCGGCCCGGTTGGGCTATCAGGCGCATGGAATGTCCGGCGTGGATTTCGAGCGGGCGCGGGCCGAACTGGGCGTGCCGGAGCGATATCGAATCGAGGCGGCGGCCGTGGTCGGCCGGATCGGGGATCCGACGACGCTTCCGGAGAAATTGCGGGCGCGGGAGGTTCCGAGCGGGCGGAAGGCGGTGGGCGAGTTCGTGTTCCGGGGCGGATGGCCGTACTAAATCCTCCCCAGGATTTCCTGGGGAGGGGGACCATGGGAAGCATGGTGGAGGGGTTCTACAGACTCCGAACAACCCCTCCACCGCGCTTCGCGCGGTCCCCCTCCCCGGCAAAAGCCGGGGAGGATTTAAGATTGTGCCGGTCCCACTTCTCGTAGAACATTCGCCCCATGACCGTGGACGCGACCAGCGAAGGCAAGACGAAGCGCGTGGTCACCCTCCCCGCTCGCCCCGAGCCGATCCGGGTCGCGGCCGAGGAGACGGCGGTCATCGTCGTCGACATGCAGAACGCCTATGCCTCGCCCGGTGGCTATCTCGACCTCGCCGGCTTCGACATCGGCGGAGCGGGAGCGGTGATCGAGCAATGCGCGAAAGTGGTCGCGACCGCCCGCGCCGCCGGCCTTCCGGTCGTCTATTTCCAGAACGGCTGGGATGAGGCCTATGTCGAAGCGGGCGGTCCGGGCTCGCCCAACTGGCACAAGTCCAACGCCCTGAAGACGATGCGCGCGCGGCCCGAGCTTCAAGGGAAGCTGCTCGCCCGGGGCGGCTGGGACTATGCCCTCGTCGAGACCCTTGCGCCGCACCAGGGCGACATCGTCCTTCCCAAGACGCGCTATTCCGGCTTCTTCAACTCGCAGCTCGATTCGGTGCTCCGCTCGCGCGGCATCCGCAACATCGTGCTGGTCGGGATCGCCACCAACGTCTGCGTCGAATCGACTTTGCGGGATGGCTTCTTCCTCGAATATTTCGGCATCATGCTCGAGGATGCGACCCATCAGGCCGGGCCGGACTATCTGCAGAAAGCGACCGTCTACAACGTCGAGACCTTCTTCGGCTGGGTTTCCACCGTCGCCGATTTCTGCGGGGCGTTCGGGCAGATAGCAGGAGACGAATAATGCCGTTCGAATCGATCAACCCGCCGCAATTCCCGACCCCGATCGCGCCTTATTCGGCGGGCACCAAGGCGGGCGGCACGGTCTATGTGTCGGGCACCCTGGCGCTCGGGCCGGGCGGCACCGTCCTCTACCCCGGCGACGCCGAGGCGCAGACCCGGCACGTGCTGGAGACGATCCGGATCACGCTCGAGGCCGCCGGAGCGACGATGGCCGACGTCGCGTTCAACCACATCTTCCTGACCGACTGGGCCGATTATCCGGCGATCAACTCGGTCTATTCCGAATATTTTCCGGGCGCCAAGCCGGCGCGCTACTGCATCCAGTGCGGGCTGGTGAAGCCGGGGCTGGTCGTCGAGATCGCCAGCGTGGCCCATATCGCCTGATGCCGAACGCCGCGGGCCTCTGGTACGAATGGCATGGCCCGGAGGACGGCGAGGTCCTGATCCTTTCGCCCGGCCTCGGCGGCTCCGGCTCCTATTGGGCTCCCAATCTGGCCGCGCTGTCGAACAAATATCGAGTCCTGATCTACGATCATCGCGGCACCGGCCGAAGCGGCTCGCTCCCCGACGGCGAGGCGTCGATCGCGGCCATGGCGGCGGATGTCGTCGCATTGATGGCCGAGCTCGGCATCCGCCGGCCTCATTTCCTCGGCCACGCGATCGGCGGCCTGATCGGGCTCGAGCTCGGAGAGCTGCTGGCGAAGCGGGTGGTGGTGAACGGCTGGCCGAGGCTCGACCCGCATACGGAGCGCTGCTTCGACGTGCGGCTGGAGCTGCTTCGCTCCAGCGGTCCGGAAGCCTATGTCCAGGCCCAGCCGATCTTCCTCTACCCGGCCGGTTGGAGCTCGATGAATTCGGGCATGCTCGACGTCGAGGCCGAGCATCAGCTCGAGCGCTTTCCCCCGGTCGAGACGGTCGAGAAGCGGATCGCGGCGGCCCGGGCGTTCGAGCTCCGGCCCGGTCCACCCTGCCCCACCCTGCTCGTCGCCGCCGCCGACGACGTCCTGGTTCCGGCCCTGTGCTCGGAGCTGCTCGCCGGGGAGCTTGCAAATGCGAGGGTGGCGCGTCTCGAACGCGGCGGCCACGCCTGCAACGTCACCGACCCCGACGGCTTCAACCGTCTCGTCCTCGAATTCCTCAGGAGCTGAAAGCCATGGAAATCGGCATCTTCGTGCCCATCAACAACAACGGCTGGCTGATCAGCGAGAATTCGCCCCAGTATATGCCGAGCTTCGACCTCAACAAGGATATCGCGCAGCGCGCCGAGAAATACGGCGTCGATTTCCTCCTCTCGATGATCAAGCTGAGGGGGTTCGGCGGCAAGACACAGTTCTGGGAATATGGGCTGGAAAGCTTCACCCTGATGGCCGGGCTCGCCGCCGTCACCGAGAAGATCAAAATCTATGCGACCTGCCCCACCCTCGTCGTCCCGCCGGCCTTCGCGGCACGGATGTGCAACACAATCGATTCGATCAGCCACGGCCGCTTCGGATTGAACCTGATCACCGGCTGGCAGCGTCCCGAATACAGCCAGATGGGGCTTTGGCCCGGCGACGAGCATTTCCGCAACCGCTACCAGATGCTCGGCGAATATGCCCATATCCTGAGGGAGCTGTGGGAGACCGGGGTCTCCGATTTCAAGGGCGAATATTACCAGATGGAGGATTGCCGGGTCCGCCCGGTGCCGGAGGGCGAGATGAAGATCATCTGCGCCGGCTCGTCGGACGAGGGCCTCGCTTTCTCGGCGCAATATGCCGATTACGCTTTCTGCCTCGGCAAGGGCGTCAACACCCCCACGGCCTTCGCCTCCAACAACGAGCGGCTGATGGCGGCGACCGCCAAGACCGGCCGCGACGTCCGGATCTACGCCCTCTTCATGGTCATCGCCGCCGAGACGGACGAGGAGGCGATGGAGAAATGGATCTCCTATCGCGAGGGCGCGGACGAGGAGGCCATCGCCTGGCTCGGCTTCCAGGGCGCGGCCGACAAGACCAGCGCCACCACCAACGTCCGCCAGCTCGCCGACCGGGAAAGCGCCGTGAACCTCAACATGGGCACCCTCGTCGGCTCTTTCGAGAATGTCGCGCGGATGCTTGACGAAGCGTCGACGGTGCCGAACACTGGCGGGGTGCTGCTGACGTTCGACGACTTCATCGAAGGGACGGAGAATTTTGGCACCCGGATTCAACCGCTGATGAAATGCCGGAGGGGATGATGTTGTATGCTTTGCTTCTCGCCGCGGCCGCGCCGGACGCGTCGGCCCTCGCGAAGATCGGGATCACCGGCCGGACCGCCGCTCCCGACGCGGCCACTGCCCAGGCCGCCTTGAACCGAGCCGGGGAATTCGCCTCCGGAACTGCGCTCAAATGCGGCGAGATGGGAGGCGCTGTGGCGTCGCTGATGCCCAAACGCTGGGTCCCCGCCGATCCGAATTTCCGTCTCGGCCCGAAGGGCGCGCGCTACGAACGCTGGGATATCAAGCTCTGCGGGAAGAACGTTCCGTTCCTGGTCGTCTTCTGGAAGCGCAAGGGCCTGACCGACTTCCAGGTTGCCCACCCTTTTCCGGCGGATCCGGTCAAACCGGTCAAGCCCTAGGCAGGTTGCGCCTCCCCCGAGCCAAGCGCGTGGGGTGCGGCTAGGCGGCGGCCTTGCGGATCGCGCGCTCGAGCATCGCTTCGTCCGCGACGGGCGCGAGGACGGCGAGTCCTCCGACTTCGTCGCGGCGGGCGATGAGCAGGACGAACTCGTCCTTGCCCGGAATGTCGACATGGCCGAGCGGCCGGACGGCCCGCAGGGCGTCACGGGCGGTCTCGCCGGTATCGGGCTTCGGCTCGGGGCGGCGCGCGCGCCGCTCCGCCTGCACCAGGGTCTTGAGGCCGTCGCTTTCGAGCCGCTCGCGCAGGGCGCCGGCCGGAAGCTCCTGACGGCGCGCCCAGCCCAGGGCGGCTGCAAATTCGGTGAGCCGTCCCTTGTCATACGCGCTTCCGAAGACGAGCTTGACGACCGGAGTCATCGGCGCCCGGGCCTGGGCCCTCAAGCCGGCGTCCTCGAGGAGCTCGGCATAGGCCTCGGGATCGGCTTCGGCGGCCAGGGCGAAATCGTAGGCGAGGCCAAGCGCCCGATAGAGCGCGGCGCGGCTGCGCTGGTCCGCGCCGCGGGCGGCATCGGCGCTGTCGCGGGCCATTCCGAGACGGTCGGCGAGGCCGGCGTCAAGATCGAGCTCGGGCTCGTCCCAAGCCGTCTCCGCCGGCGGATCGAGCTCGAGCGGCTCGGCATTGGGTCCGTCGGCCCACACCGGGCTCGCTCCGGGCTGAGCCGCGGCGGCGAGCGCGGCCGAGGCCTGATGGGCGATGGCTGAAGCGGTCGCGCTGTCGGCGATCTCCTTCCAGTTGATCACCCCGTAGATGAAGTCGATCACTTCGCCGGTCGAGGAGAAGGGCATCAATATGCCGCGGTACATGGTGTTCTTGCCGCGCTGCCCGACGAACTCGGCCTCGAAACCGATCGGCGCCTTGTTGGCGATGATCTGCATATAATGGTCGGTGAGGCGGGAGAGCAAAGAGCGCTTGGGCACTTCGCTGATCCTTCGGACGTCGCCGATCAGGTCGCATTCCTCGCGAAGCGCGTCGCCGAGCCAGGCGATCCTGGGATCGTCGCCGCCCTCGGAGAAATCGAGAAGGACGCTGTTCGGGCCGAAGTCGCCGAGCGCCTCCGGATCCAGCGCCTCGATGGAAGGATAGGCGCGCCCGTCGAGTAGCGAGACCCAGTAATTATAGGCCCGAACGTGCATCCGCCGCTCGTCGAGGCCGATCTCGGGCGGCACCTCGATGCCGCCGTCGTCCTCGGCGACGGAATAGTCCGACTGCTCGTCAAATGCCCGCAGGCTGTCCATCAGGCGGTCCTTGTGCTCCCCAGTGAGTGGAGCTTTGCACCGGACGTGGTTGAAAAACCGTTAAGGTTTGACGGCCGCAGTGCCGTCACCCCGGTGGAGGCCGGGGTCTCTGGGAGGCCGGCCGAGACTTCTTGTCCTGAGGGCCCGGCTTTCGCCGGGACGACGTTCTCTTCCCCGCACCGTCCCTTGTCATCCCCCGCCGCCGCTGATAGACGCGCGCCCTCCCCTCGGGAGCGCCGCTTTAGCTCAGCCGGTAGAGCACATCATTCGTAATGATGGGGTCGGGTGTTCGAGTCACCCAAGCGGCACCACCGTCCCATAGAGATCCGACGGCTCAAAAGAGGTAGGTGCAGCCCGATTGCGGCGCGCCGTCGCGGCTTCCCAGGAAGATGCCCTTCAGCCGGAGCCGGCCCTCCGCCAGCTCGGCCTCGCCTTCGAGGTCGAGGCTCGGCGGGACGAAGTTGCCGCCTTCGACCTTCAGCCGGATTTGCTTCGTGGCCGGATCGAAGCTGTAGGAACCCCAATAATCCTGGTAGGTCTCGAACGGCATGAAGGTGACCGAGAAGCGGTTGTCCGGCCTGAACTCGAGCTCGCGCACCGGCTCGGGCGCGTGGCAGCCTTCGAGGCCTTGCTGGCTGTAGCGTCCGGTGAGGACGATTTCGTCCCTGGCGACGACCCGGAACTGGGTCGAGACCGGCTTTCCTTCGAACTGGAAGCGGACGAGGACGATCGATCCCGGCGCAGCGTCCGGAGCGATGGTCAGCGACTTGCGGTCCGGGCTCAGGACGGCGGGTCCGGTGACCGCCCAGCCGCTGGTGCATTTCAGCGGAATTTCATCGGTCCCGGCCGGGGACCGGTCCACCGTCGGGGTCAGCCGGACGACCGCGCCCTGGCGATAGACGGTCGTGTCCATCCCGACGAAGGCGAAATGATAGCCGGGCTGGAGGCATGAGGTGTCGGGAAGCGGCGGAGCAGGGGGCGGCTCCGAGCCGTGTTCGGCGATCAGCTCGGCCCTCAGGCTGCCGACCTCGCGGTCGCCGAAGCGCCGCTTGCGGCCGTAAAGGACGTCGCGGATCTTCCACTGGTCGCCCCGCCAGAGGTCCAGCCGGTCGCTATGGTCCGCCAGCCGAACCTCGGCGAACATTCGCGACCCGCCCAGATACCAGGTCCGGCCCGGCTCGCACGCCGCCTTCGGGTCCGCCGAGGTCAGCGGCCTGCCGCCGCCGCCGAACGGCGCGCTTCGGGCCAGCATGTCCTGCATCGAGGCGGTGAAGAGATTGTGGGAATCGTGCCGATCGGCGCTGTGTTCCGCGGCGCAAAATTGCCGCACCAGCTCCACGAGACGCTCCCGGTCGGCACCGTCGCGCATCTCCGTCGTCGGGACGCAGGCGGTCAGGGCCAAGGCGGAGGACAACATATAGACAAGCTTCATTGGCGGCTCCTGCAGCAGAATAACTAGGCCACCGCCGATTCCCGCGACGGCTCGTCCGCCGGGCAGACCAGCAAATGCTTCTGCACCTTGCCGGCGGCGGTTCGCGGGAAGTCCTCGACATATTGGAAGCTCGCCGGCACCTTGTAGGCTGCGAGACGAGCGCGGCAGAAGGCCTGAAGTTCGACCGGTGCCGGGCGCTGGCCGCCCTCCATGAGCCGGACGAAAGCGAATCCCACCTCGCCCCAACGCGGATCCGGGGTGGCCACCACCGCCGCCTCCGCCACCGAGGGGTGGCCGGCGAGCACATTCTCGACCTCGGCCGGATAGACGTTCTCGCCGCCCGAGATGAACATCTCCTTCCGCCGCCCGGCGACCCAGTAGAAGCCTTCCGGGTCGCGCCAGGCCAGATCGCCAGATTTCAGCCAGCCGTCGGCGGTGAAGGCGGCGCGCGACTCCGCCGGATCGTTCCAATAGCCCGGAGTCACGCCCGGGCCCGCGAACAGCAGGTCGCCGACCTCGCCGTCCGGGACGTCGAGGCCGTCCTCGCCGACGAGCCGGACGGAGACGAGAAGCTGCGGCTTTCCGACCGAGCCGATCCGGTCCCACGCGTCCGCCGGAGCGGCGAGGAAGGCGGTCGGCCCGGTTTCCGTCATGCCCATGCCGTTGCAGACCCTGAGCCCGAGATCGCGGCAGCGCCGGGCCAGCGAATCCGGGAGCGGCGCCCCGCCGCAGCCCCAGTGTCGGACGTGGCCGAGCGGGGCCGAACCGAAGCGGGGATGGTCGGCCAGCGCCTGGTAGACGGTGGGCACGGCGAAGAACGTGTCGACGCGCCGGGCCTCGAGCAGCTCCACGACCTTATCGGCCTCGAAGCCGGGCAGGAGCAGGACCCGGCCGCCCTGGAGCAGGGTCGGCAGGGCGTGGAGATTGATTCCGGCGGTGTGGAAATGGGGAAGGAAGCTGAGCGTCGTGTCGGACGCTCCGAGGCCGATGGCGGTCCCGATATTGACCAGGTTCGCGAGGGCCATCCCGTAGGTGTAGATCACGCCCTTTGGGCGGCCCGTGGTTCCCGACGTATAGAGCAGGTACCAGATCCCGTCCGCGGGCCAGCGGCCGCGGCCGGCGCGCGGCGCCGAGGACTCGACCAGGCCTTCATAATCGCCGTCCAGATCGAGCGGCGGCGGCGGTGCCGCCAGTCGGCCGACCGCGTCTCCGTCCTCGCCGCCGTGGAGGAGCAGCTTCGGACCGGAATGGGCGAGCAACGGGTCGAGCTCGGCTGGCGGCATCCGCCAGTTGAGCGGGACGAGGATCGCTCCGAGCCTGGCGCAGGCGAACAGGGCCTCGAAGAAGGCGAGGCGGTTTCGGCAAAGGATCGCGACGCGGTCGCCTTCCACGACGCCGCGCGCCTCGAGCAAGGCGGCGACGCGCGAGGCCCTATCGTCGAGCGCCGCATAAGTGAGGATTCGCCCCGTCGCGATCTCCTCGAGCGCGACCGAATCCGGAGTCAGCTCGGCGCGGCGGGCGATCAGATCGGGCAGGTCGGCCAGCATCACCTTTTCCTCAGCCCCTCCGAGACCAGCTCGATGGCGATGTCGGCGACCTCGCCCGGGCTCAGATCCTCGTCCCACAGGCCGTAGCGCATGCCGAGGAAGACGCTCATTCCGATCAGCGCCCAGCCGCGCGCCTCGTCCTCGCGCGCGCCGTGGCCGCCATGGGCGATCTCGCCGCGCTCGCGGGCTCCGGCGAGGTTGCGGCGATAGGCGTCGGCGAAGGAGAGATAATGCTCGCGATAGACGTCGTGGGCGACGAACTGCGCCTCCTCGATGATCCGGTAGAGCTCGGGATGCTTTCGGGTGAAGGCGATGAACGCCTCGAGCCCGAGCCGCTCCGCGGCAAGCCGGTCCGGGGCGCCCTTGACCGCCTCGGCGACGTGCGCGCGGGTCGCACGGCTCATGTCGAGGACGAGGGCCCGGAACACTTCCTCCTTGCTCTGGAAATAGGTGTAGAAAGTGCCGAGCGCGACCCCGGCGCGCCGGGTGATTCCGGTGATCGCCGCCTCGTGGAAACCGCGCTCGCCGAATTCCGCCGCAGCGGCCTCGATCAGTCGCCGAAGGGTCTTGCGGCCGCGTTCGGTGCGGGGCTCCTTGTCGCCACTGGCCGCTGTCGCGCTTGAGCTCGCCATGATTCCTCCCGGAGGACGAAGTTGAACGGGTTTTCAGCTTCGCGCAAGCCGGGCTCGGCGGCGCGCTGCTCAGCGCGCGCCTTCGACCTTCCGCCGCGACGCGTCGCTGCTGCCGGCCTCGACGAAGAGGCGCCCGCCCAGCGACTTGAACCAGGCTCCGCCGAAATGCCCGCAGCCCCCCACCTCGACGACATAGGCGCGGCCCGGCTCCAGCCTCGCCGCGGCGGCGGCCTGCGCATAACCACTGGGGACCTCGCCGTAACGGACTCGCGGCGTGTCCACGCATCCGTCCGAAGCGTCCACCCTCCAGAGCTCCTGCCACGCCCCGTCGCCGAGCGCGGCCCGAACCGACAGACTGTCGACCGCCGGAGGGTCGCCCCCGAACCACCCGGCCTCCGCAAGCTCGAACAGCGGGGCCGAAGGCGGGCCTGAGACGGTGACCTCGACTCCCATCTGGCAGCTTGCCAGTGCGATCGGCAGGGCGAGGAGCGCGGCGCCGCGGGCCGGGAGACGAAGCGCGGCCACGCGCCTAGCGCCGCGCGGCGAAGACATGAGCGGACATGGCGCAGTCCACCGGATCGCCGTACAGGCCGGCCAGGGCCGCAGCCGCCGCCGCGGTCGCTTCGTCGACTCGCTCAGCGGCGCGCGCCTCGATCTCCGAGCGGAGCGGGGAACCCTGGCAGAGGCCGGACGCAAGCTCCAACGCCCTGCCGCGGCTCCGCTTGGCCACCGTCTCCGACTCCACCGCGAAGAAGCCGGCGGCGCGCAGGTCCGCTTCCGCCCGCGCCCGATCGTGATAGCCGAAGGGGACCCGGCCGAGGAAACCCGGCGGGTCGTCCGGGAACAAGGCTGCGACCGCCTCCGCCACTGCCTGCGAGCCGGGATTGGCTTCGATCCGGTCCCAGACGTTGAACAGCAACGCGCCGCCCGGTCTCAGCACCCGGCGCGCCTCGCGATGGGCGGCGACCCGATCGGGGAAGAACATCGCGCCGAACTGACAGACGACGAGGTCGAAAGCGGCGTCGGGAAAGGGAAGCGCCTGGGCGTCGGCGGGCGCGAAGCGAACGCGCGGGGACGCCAGCCGCGCGGCAGCGGCTTCCAGCATGGCCGGATTGAGGTCGGTGGCGACGATCTCGGCCGCGGGCAAGGCGCGGGCCAGCGCGGCGGTGGCGATTCCGGTCCCGGCGGCCGTTTCGAGGATCTGGCGCGCGCCGGTCGCGGCCGCCCGCTCGGCCAGATCCTCCGCATAGGGCTCGAACAGCAGGGGGCCCAGGCAGCGGTCGTACAGCTCGGGGATTGAGCCTGCGAAGACGGTGTCGGAGCTGACCATCGGCCGGAGCCTAAGCCGCCCCTATTCCCCTGTCGAGCGCTCCCGCCCCGCCAGCGGCAGAAGGTCGTGGCGGATGCTGACGAAGCGGGCGGCCAGCCGGATCTCGGCCAGGAAGAAGGTGAGGCCGACGATCAGCAGGCCCATGGCGATGATGAAGAGCACGGCGATCGGGCGGGCGAAGGCGATCCGGGCCAGGTCGGCCACGAACAGGAAGGCGACGACCAGGCAGACGAAAAGCGCGCTCGCGGTGCAGGCGGTGATGGCAAGGTTCACGATCCGCATCCGGCGGATGATGATCAGCAGCTCCTCGCTGGCCCGCTCGCGGGTGGCCTCGTCGAAGGACAGGAAGTCGCGCTCGAGGCCCCGGCCGCGGTCGACGACCCGGGCGAGCCGCTGGGCCAGCACGTTCAATATCCCGGCGATCCCGGCGAGCAGGAAGACGGGCGCGATCGCCAGCTGGATGAGGTGGGCGATGGTCGAGACGGGGAGGGCCTGGTCCATGGGACGGCCTCACGCCCGCCGCCGTAAAGTGTCAAGGGCGGCGGGCGAGGGACCGGTTTGAATGAGGAGGCGGCTCGAGGCAAAGGGCGGTAGCGCCGGTGTTTCACGCCCGCTACAGCAGGGGCGTTTTGAGAGGTGGCTGATGTCGAGCAACAGAATTGAATCCCGCGGCGCCGGCCGGGCGATCGGAGCCCTGGCGCTGGTTGCGGCTTTGGTCTGCGGAGCGACTCCCGCGGCGGCGTCGGATGCACGTTCGTCGATTGAAGATCGACGGCGCTTCGTTTCGGTCACCGAGAAACTCGGACAGGCGCCGCTGAAGATTGGTCTCGCGGCGGATCGTGAATGGGCTCTGGAATGGCTCACCGATGCTCCCGATGTCACGGTGACCATTTGCCCCGACGCGCTGGGGGGATTGGTGGGAAGCAATTATCTCCATGCCGGTGAGATAATCTTGCAGAATTCATTCTCCATGGCCGCCTTCCTGATCGAGCATCCGGAGGCCGCGAACGATCCGAATGCCCAGCAACTGGCAGGGTTGGAGGGAGCGCTCAAAGCCTATCGTTCCATCCTCCGGGACGCGCCCGACGCCAAATCGGCGGCGCTTGAGCGTCTGGTCCAGACCCAGTCCCGGGGACAATTATCCGATTTCGTTCGGAAGGCTTGGAGACGCTGCTCCAAGAAATAGCGGGGGCCGTCGCTCCCGCCCCGGCCCGCTTTGGCGCCGGAGGACGGCGCAGGTGCCGAAAGCGCTTCCCTCCGTGGTCTCGCCGCCGCTATGGCGCGCCGACCATGTCGTCCGCTTCCACCCGTTCGCGCTCCCGCTCCGCCGCCCGCCTTGCCGCCGTGCAGGCGCTCTACCAGCGCGAGATGGAGCAGACTCCGGTGCCGAAGCTGCTCCACGAATTCCATCATCACCGCCTCGGAGCGACGATCGAGGGGGTCGAATATGCCGACGCCGAGGTCGACTTCTTCGACGATCTGGTTAGCGGCGTCGCCGCCCGCGAAGCGGAGCTGGACTCGGCGATCGCCGCCCGCCTGACGCCAGACTGGCCGCTCGCCCGCCTCGACCGTCCGATGCGCCAGATCCTGCGCGCCGGCGCCTACGAGCTCGCCGCCCGGATCGACGTCCCCACGGGAAGCGTCATCTCCGAATATGTCGACGTCGCCAAGGCATTCTACGGCCAGAAGGAGGCGGGGTTCGTCAACGGAATCCTGGATGCGGTGGCGAAGGACGTTCGGAAGAGCTGATCCTCCCCACGCCAGATGGGGAGGGGGACCAGGCGAAGCCTGGTGGAGGGTAATGGCGCAGGCCCCGTCGGTTACCCCTCCACCACACTTCGTGTGGTCCCCCTCCCCACGCTTCGCGTAGGGAGGATGAGTGGACGAATCCGACTTTATCGATTCGCTGAAAGCGCTGGCCACCCACCCGGCCGCCCGCGGCCTCGCCGACGACGCCGCCGTCCTCGACATCGCCGGCCGCTCCCTCGTCCTCACCCACGACATGCTGGTCGAGGGCGTCCACTACTTGCCGGACGACCCGCCCGCCGACGTCGCCTGGAAGCTGCTGGCCGTGAACCTCTCGGATCTCGCCGCCAAAGGCGCCCGGCCGCTCGGGGTCCTGCTCGGCTACAGCCTCGGCGAGGATGACTGGGACGAGGGCTTCGCCGCCGGCCTCGGAACCGCGCTCGCCGCCTTCGGACTGCCTCTGCTCGGCGGTGACACCGTCCGGGGCACCGGGTCGCGCACCCTGGCGCTGACCGCCATCGGCGAGACGCGGGACCCGGCGCCCTCCCGGGCGGGCGGCCGGCCGGGCAATCATCTCTGGGTCACCGGCTCCATCGGCGACTCCGGCGCAGGATTGCGCGGGCTGAAAGGCGAGATCGCGACCGATCCGGTTCTGACGGAACGCTACCGCACCCCGCGGCCCCGGCTCGAAGCCGGTCAAAGGCTCGCGCCGCTGGTGGAAGCGATGATGGACGTGTCCGACGGCCTCCTGATCGACGCTTCGCGCCTGGCCGAAGCGAGCGGGGTCGCGGTCCAAATCGACATTGCCTCGATACCGCTGTCGGCGGCGTTCCTTGCGATCCTCGGAGAAGGGCGCGAAGCCCGGCTGGCTGCGGCGACGGCGGGGGACGATTACGAACTGCTCTTCGCAGCCGCGCCGGATCGGGCCGCGGAGCTTCTCGCCCTCCAGGACGAGCTGGGCCTCCCCCTGAGCCGGATCGGCGCCCTGTCAGAGGGCTCCGGCCTGAGCCTGACCCACGCCGGCGAGGACTTACCGCTCCCCCCGAGCCTCGGCTGGGTACATCGCTGAACTAAGGTTGAATCCTTCTGCCAAGCCCCCTGAGGGTCCAAACTCGCTACTGGCAACGGCCAGGACGGGGCGGAGAGGCGGTCAGGGGTAGGAGCGAGCGAGGGTGCGATGCTGTCGCATCGTGACCGACGAGGGACGACGCCATGGCCGCCTCTCCGCCCCGCCCCCTTCGGGGGTCGCCCGGAGAAGGGCATCGGCCACGTCGGAGCGCTCGTGCG
>DASVVM010000119.1:0-18432 GCA_036386555.1 Allosphingosinicella sp. | reverse complement strand
TGACCAGGCCCGGAGTCTGCCCAGAGCGGACTCCAGCCCCAAAAAAACAGCCCAAAAGCCCGAAACAACGGCCCACGAGCATAGCTCCACGACGCCAAACCGTTCGATCGCAACCCAATGCGCCGTTACGCAACGATCCCTGGAAGGGAGGGGTAAGGGGTGGGTAGGCGAGCGAAGCGAGACTTTTACGGACTCGGAGTTTCGGCCGCCTTCGGCGGACCCACCCCCGGCCCCTCCCTTCCAGGGAGGGGAGTTTAGCCGGGCCGCCTTTGCCCCCCTGCCTCGGCGGCCCAACTGCGCGCCAGCGGGTGGAGCCCGGAATAAGCCTGCCAGGTTGAGACGGCCCAGGCCCGAACCGCCCCGCGCCAGGGTCCCGGCTCGGAGATCGTCTCGACGTCGCCGAGCGTGATCTCGCCGCGCGCCTCGGGCAGCTCCGGCTTTTCGAGCTCGCGCCTTCCGTCGAGCCATGCCCTCAGCGCAGGCGCGCCCGAGGCCGCCGGAATCCCCGCCTCGAGGATCAGACCGAGGCCGACGAGATGCGCCGCCAGCGACTTGGCCGAGCGGCAATAACGGTCCGGATGCTGGAGCGAATAGGTGTCGACGAACATCCGGTGCACCGCGAAGAAGGCGGAATCCTCATAGTCGCGCGCGAGCAGCGCCTCGTAGCGGGCCTGACAGGCCTCGGTCCCGCCCTCGACGGCGCGGCCGCAGCCGCCGCATCGCTCCTCCGTCACCGCCGGTCCCCCGCCAGCCAGCACGGATCCCATTGCGGCTCGGGCCCGAACCGCCCGACCAGGAAATCGACCAGTGCCCGGACTCGCGCCGTCGTCGCCCGCCCCGGCGGCATGACCGCGTGGAGCGCGCCTTCCTCCAGCGGGAAATCGCGAAGCAGCGGCTCCAAAGTGCCGCGCTCGAAGCCCGGGGCGGCGATGAAGCTCGGCAGGATGCAGATTCCGAGCCCCGCCTCCGCCGCCGAGCGCAGCATCTCGCCATTGTCGGCCCTCAGCCGCGGCCGGCCCCGCACATATTCCCACTTGCCGCCGACCCGGAAGCGCCACTGCTCGTTGGCGTAGAGCAGGATATCGTGGCCGGCGAGGTCGCCGGGACGCTCCGGCCGGCCGCGCGCGTCGAGATAGGCCGGGCTCGCCACCGGCACCTTTCGCACCGGCGCGATCCGCCGGGCCACAAGGGCGCTGTCCTTGAGCGCGCCGATCCGCACCGCGAGGTCGAAGCCGCCCGCGGCCAGATCGACGGGCCGGTCGTCGAAGGAGATGTCGAGCTCGACCCTCGGATTCGCCTTCGCGAACTCGGCCAAAGCGGGCGCGAGATGCTCGACCCCGAACGACAAGGGCGCGGACAGCCTGACCGGCCCCGCGACCTGGGTCACCGCCTCGGCCACCACCTCCTCGGCCGCGTCGAGATCGGCGAGGATGTTCGACGCCCGCTCGAAATAGGCCTGTCCGACCTCGGTCGGCTGAGCGCCCTGCGCCGTCCGCGTGAGAAGCCGGGCGCCGAGATTCTCCTCGAGCCGCGCCACCCGGCGGCTGAGGATCGACTTCGACATGCCCATCCGCTCGGCCGCACGGCTGAACGCCCCCGTTTCCGCCACCCGGACGAAGGCGAGGACGTCAAGCAGGTCAACCGAGGAACGTTCCATATCGCGCAACTCCGCCAGCAACCGAGATATGAACCAGGCAACGACCGGCGCAAGTCCCGAGCGCTCCGGGTACCTCCAATGTGGAGCAAGCTTTCGCCCGCGGCGCGGCGATTCGTGCTATGATCGCTCCCCGTGTGACGCGTTGAACGTGGTTTCTCAAAGGGGGATTGCCATGAACAGGATCCGCACTCTCAGGACGGCCGCGACTGCGGCACTCCTCGCATTGCCGCATGCGGCCACCGCCCAGGTGCCGACGGCGCCGGTTCAGCCTTTCGAATATGCGGTGAAGTTCGTCTGCGGGACGGCCACCACTCCGCCGGCCGGCCTTCCGGACGTCATGCCGGGGAGCTACCTCACGCTCGTCAACGTCCACAATCCCGGCCCGTCGCACGAATTTACCCACAAAGTGTCCCTGGCGGCATTGGGCGGTCCGGGCCGGATGACGCCCTTCCAGCCCTATCTCGTTCTGCGCTACGACGAATCGACCGACTTCAACTGCCGGCTGATTCGAGCGCGCCTGGTGGCTGCCGGCATTCCGGTAGGTCCGTTCTTCACCGGCTTCCTCGTCATCCAGAGCCCGCGCCAACTCGACGTCGTCGCCGTCTACTCGGCCGGCGCTGCCAACGGCCAGGTGGCAAGCGTCCACACCGAACGGGTTCAGGTCCGCCGGGTAATGTAAAGGCCATCCCGGCAGGCTTTCCGGGTGTTGCGGATCGTGCAACGCCGGTATGCCGACTGCGCGTCTACCGGCAACGCCCGCTCGTGCCTATCTCCCCTTCACAAGCTCAGTGGAGGAAGACATGACCAACATTCTCATCATCGACAGCGCCGCCACGGGCGAGGCGTCGGTAACGCGCCGCCTGACCGCGCAGCTGGAGGCGATCCTGCGCGGCCGGGGCCCGGTGCGGATCGTCCATCGCGACGTCGGCACGCACACCATTCCGCACCTCACCGCCGAGACCACCCCCGCGATCCGCGGCGCCGAGGCGGGGACCGACGCGGCCCGCGACGCCATCGCCCTTTCCGACGCGCTGATCGCCGAGCTCAAGGCGGCCGACCTCGTGGTCATCGGAGCGCCGATGTACAATTTCGGGATCGCCTCGACCCTCAAGGCCTGGTTTGACCACGTCCTTCGCGCCGGGATCACCTTCCGTTATTCGGAAGCCGGGCCCGAGGGACTGCTCAAGGGCAAGAAGACCATCGTCATCGAGAGCCGCGCGGGGCTCTACAGCTCCGGGCCTTCGGCGCCGATGGACAGCCAGGAGCCGCATCTTCGCACCCTGCTCGGCTTCATGGGCCTCGACGACGCGACCTTCGTCCGGGTCGAGAAGCTCGCCTTCGGGCCCGAGCAGGCCGCCGCGTCGATCGCCGAGGCGGTGGAAGAGCTTCGTTCTCTGGCTTCGGAAGAACTGCCGCTGGCCGCCTGACTTGCCTCCCCATGCGCAGCATGGGGAGGGGGACCAGGCTTTGCCTGGTGGAGGGGTGACCTGATGAGGCTTCGTCAGGTCACCCCTCCACCACCTTCGGTGGTCCCCCTCCCCATCGCTTCGCGATAGGGAGGCAGAAGGCTCCTCCCCCATATCCACCCGAAGGAGACCCGACATGAAACTTTACTACGCCCCCGGCGCCTGCTCGCAGGCTCCCCACATCGTCGCCCGCGAGGCCGGCCTCGACATCGAGCTGGCCAACGTCCGCTTTCCCGACAAGGTCACCGACGACGGCGAGAAGCTGACCGAAGTCAATCCGAAAGGCGCGGTTCCGACGCTGAGGCTCGACGACGGCGAGGTGCTCACCGAGAATGCCGTGATCCTGCAATATCTCGCCGACCGGGCGGCCGGCTCGGAGCTGGCGCTCCCGGCGTCCGGCATCGAGCGCTACCGGCTCCTCGAATGGCTGAACTTCATCGCCACCGAGCTCCACAAGGGCTTCGGCCCGCTGTGGAATCCGGCCACCCCGGACGAGTTCAAGCAGGCGACCCGCGAAGCGCTCGGCAAGAAGTTCGACTATCTCCAGGAGAAGATCGGCGACGGTCCGTACATCCTCGGCGACCGATTCTCGATCCTCGACGCTTATGCCTTCGCGGTGCTCAACTGGACGAAGATCCACTCGATCGACATCGCCCGCCGGCCGGGGCTTGCGGCTTACCTGGAAAGGGTCGCCGCCCGCCCGGCGGTGCAGGAGACGCTGCGAGCCGAAGGCCTGATCTAACCAGATCCTCCCCATCGCCAGATGGGGAGGGGGACCATGCGAAGCATGGTGGAGGGGTAGAAGGCGCCGAATTCACCTGGGTTCTCGCGAGAACCTCCAGATCCGAGCCAGATCACCCCTCCACCACCTTCGGTGGTCCCCCTCCCCGTCGCTACGCGACGGGGAGGCAGAAATGCCACCCAGGAGACCCATCATGATCGACATCCGTCCTTTCGCCACCCTCGGCCATGCCGACCATGGCTGGCTCAACGCCCGCCACCATTTCTCCTTCGCCGATTATTACGATCCCCGCCGCACCGAATGGGGCGCGATCCGGGTGTGGAACGACGACGAGATCGCCGCCCGCTCCGGCTTCCCGCCCCATCCCCATTCGGACATGGAGATCATCACCTACGTCCGCGAGGGCGCCATCACCCACCAGGATTCGATGGGTAACAAGGGCCGAACCGAAGCCGGCGACGTCCAGGTGATGTCGGCGGGCACGGGCGTGCGCCACGCCGAATATAATCTCGAGGACGAGAAGACGACCCTGTTCCAGATCTGGGTCCAGACCGACAAGCGAGGCGCCGAGCCGAGCTGGGGCGCGCGGCAATTCCCGAAGGACGGCCGCGCCGGCAATTTCGTCACGCTCGCCAGCGGCTTCGGCGAGGATAGCGAGGCGCTGAAGATCAACGCCGCCGCCCGGGTCCTCGGAGCGACCCTGAAGGCGGGCGAGACGGCCGAGCTGTCGCTCGATCCGGCCCGCCACGTCTACCTCGTCGCCGTCGGCGGAGCGATCGAGGTGAACGGCAGGCGGGCGGAGCCTCGCGATGGAGTTGCCGTCACGGGCGAGGAGAAGCTGACGGTCGCGGCGCTCGAAGACGCCGAGATCGTGCTTGTGGACGCCAGGTAACGAAATTCCTCCCCGAGCTTGTCTCGGGGAGGGGGACCGCGCGAAGCGCAGTGGAGGGGAAATACGGACTAGGCCGTATCGACATCCAGTCCTCCCCGTCGCCGCAGGCGATGGGGAGGGGGACCGCACGAAGTGCGGTGGAGGGGCCTTGCTGAGTCCGTAACGCCCCTCCACCACCCTTCGGGT
Source organism: Allosphingosinicella sp. (assembly GCA_036386555.1). Classification (GTDB taxonomy): domain Bacteria; phylum Pseudomonadota; class Alphaproteobacteria; order Sphingomonadales; family Sphingomonadaceae; genus Allosphingosinicella. Next base: position 13,489 of record DASVVM010000119.1, on the reverse strand, counting down.
GGTCCCCCTCCCCATGAGGCTTCGCCTCACAGGGAGGACGAGAAGTGCTGAATGTCGATACGGACTTAGAACTGCCCCTCCACCAGGCTTCGCCTTTTCCCCCTCCCCGAGCATCGGGGAGGAACTCGCTCCATTCTCCATTGCGCCCTCATCCGGCACTTTGTTACCTGCCCCTGCCCGATGCGAACAGGAGAAGTGCGTTGAGAAAGATGATTGCCGGTGTCGCCGTGATGCTCCTGGCCGCATGCGGCTCGTCCGGAGATGGGAACGGCACCTTGGCCGAGGCGAATTCCAGCGGGAACGAAGCCGCCGCGGCCGTCGAGAACAAGGTCGAGCAGAGCAACGCCACGCCCCTGCAGAAGGAGCAGGCGCTGGCGCTGATGAAGGAGCGCCACGAAAATTACGAGAAGATCGGCGACGCCATGAAGGCGATCTCCCGCGAGCTGAAGGGCCAAAGCCCCGATCTGGGCAAGGTGCGGGCCGGAGCGGCGACCATCGCCCAGCTTGCTCCCCAGGTCCCGACCTGGTTCCCCGCGGGCACCGGCCCGGACGTCGGCAAGACCGAGGCGCGCGCCGAGATCTGGCAAAAGCCCGAGGATTTCGCCGCCAAGGCGCAGTCGTTCCGCGAGGCCGCCGCTTCGTTCCAGACGGCCGCCCAGGGCACCGATGTCGCGGCGATCCAGTCGGCCCACGCGAATTTGGGCAAGAGCTGCAAGGCCTGCCACGATTCCTATCGTGAGGAAGAATGATCCGGCACCGGGCGAGCCGGTCTGGGACCTTCCGGTCCGGCTGTTCCACTGGTCGATCGTCGCCTTCATCGGCACGAGCTGGTGGACGGCGAAGAACGGCTTCGACCGGGTCCATTTCTGGTCCGGCTACGCCTTGCTGTTCCTGCTCATCTTCCGGATCCTGTGGGGCTTCGCCGGAAGCTCGACGGCGCGCTTCGCGACCTTCGTCAGGGGACCGGCCGCGGTCCTCGCCTATTTGTGCGACGGCCGGAACGACCGGGCGGGCCATTCGCCGATCGGGGCGCTGAGCGTCCTCGCCCTGCTGCTCGCACTGCTCGTCCAGATCGCGACCGGCCTCATCCAGATCGACGACGAGGATTTCATCGAGGGGCCGCTTTCCGGACTGGTAAGCTTCGACACCGCCGTGCTCGCCCACGAAGTGCACGGGGCGAGCTTCATCGTCCTGCTCGCCCTGATCGCCCTGCACCTGCTCGCGATCGCTTATTACCAGCTGGTCCGCCGCCGGCCGCTGGTCCGGCCGATGGTCACCGGGCGGGGGGCGCTGCCGGAAGGCGCTGCGCCGATGGCGCCGGCGGCGAAGGGCCGGTTCGCCGCCTGCGGCGCCGCGGCCCTGGTCCTTACCGCCGCCGTGATCGGAGCGGGAACCCTCGCCGCCTGAGCCCGGCTCGAAGGCAGGCCGCTTCGGTCACCTCGCGACGAGCAGGCCCTTCTTCACCTGCCGCTTGCACTCATATTCCAGCAGTCCGTCGGGGGTGGCCCAGCGGGCGCTGACCAGCTGCCCGCGGGCGACCACCGCCGTCGTCCAGACGTCCCGGCCCTTCCCCCCAGGTTTTCGGGCCAGCCCGCAAGTATAATAACCGATGGGGCCGGCGACCAGCCGATAGGGCCATTCGAATGCCACCGGCTGGGGCTTCTTCAGCTTGCGCAGGAGCTCGGGCTCGGCGAGCGCCGCGAACACCTCGACCGTCGGCTCCGCCCCGATGTCGACCGCGGCAGGCGCCGGGGCGGCGGGCGCGGAAGCAAGGGCGAAAGCGATCAGGAGGGCGCTGGGCACGGCGAAATTCCCCTTTCTTGTCAGCCGCCAGGGTCCGTAACGTCTACCGCCATTTTCCGCGGCCCACCATTGCGCATAATGGGAATTTTCGACCGACCGCCGGCTGAGGTCCGGAGCGCCGTCGTCCCACCAGACCTGGCCCCGTTCGCCGAGCGCTTCCTTGGCGGCGTGGACCCGAGCCCTTGCGGACTTAAGGGCCTCCTCGGCGCCCGACGCGGCCCTGACGGCCCGCCTGGCATCCATGAGCTCGTCGACGAGCGCCTGTCGGGCTTCGATCGAAAGCCGGGGATTGCTCGAGCGCCACAGGCGGCCCTCGACGACGATGTAGCGCCCGTCGGGCGTGACCGGCGCAGTCATGCGGCTTCGGCCCGGGCGGCGCGGCCGAATGCGCTCGAGGCCTCGAGCGCGCGCTCGCGGGCCTCGCGGTGGCCGATCACCGCTTCCGGATAGCCGGCCGGCCGCGATTCGCCGGGCGCGTGGATCTCCGCGTCGCCGCAGCCGCGGAGCTCCGGCACCCACTGGCGGATATAGTCTTCCGCCCCGAACTTCCTCGACTGGACGAGGGGCGCCATGATCCGGGCGAACGGCTGGCTGTCGATCCCCGTGCCGGCGATCCATTGCCAGTTCTGGCTGTTGTTGCCGTAATCGGCGTCGACCAGAGCGTCCCAGAAAAACGAAGCCCCGCGCCTCCAGTCGACGAGCAGATGCTTCACGAGGAAGGAAGCGGCGATCATCCGCACCCGGTTGTGCATCCACCCCGTCGCCCACAATTGCCGCATCCCCGCGTCGACGATCGGATAGCCGGTCCGCCCCCGGCTCCAGGCCTCGAAATCCGAATCCGCCTGCCGGCCGCTGCGCCAAGGGAAATCCGCGAAGGCCGGCCGCCCGGCCTCGTCGCCGACCCGGGGCTGGGTGAGCATCACGTTGTGCGAGAAGTCCCGCCACGCCAGCTCCTTGCGGAATTTCTCCCCGGCCGCGGCCGGCAGCGCGTGCCAGATACGCCGCGGCGACAGCTCGCCGAAATGGAGGTGCGGGGAGAAGCGGCTGGTCCCTTCCTCGCCGGGCCGGTCGCGAGCGCCGGCATAATCCCCGGCCCGTGCGGAGAAGTCGCTCAGCCGGTCCAGGGCGGCCGCTTCGCCCGGCCTCCACTCGTCGCCGAAGGCGCTCGCCCAGTTCGGGCGGGCCGGAAGCAGGTGCCAGGAGTCGAGGTCCTCGCTCTGCGGCCAGCGCTCGGGCGCTCGAAGCCGGCCGGGCGGGGCGACGGGCTGTGGCGGCGGAAGCTGGGCCTGAAGGGCTCGCCAGTAAGGCGTGTAGATCTTGTAGGGGGAGCCGGCGCCGGTCCGGACCTGCTCCGGCGGCACCAGCAAGCTTCCGGAATGAAGCACCAGGTTCAGTGAGCGGGCGACCTTGCCTTCCGCCTCCCGCCACCACGGCTCATAATGCCGGGTGGCATGGATCCGGCCGGCGCCCGCCTCCTCGGCCAGCCGCGCAAGCTCGGCTTCGGCCCTGCCCCGGCGCAGAATCAGCCGCGAGCCCCGCGCCTGCAGGCTCCGGTCGAGCTGGCGCAGGCTGTGATGGAGCCACCAGCGCTGTGCCCCGCCGATCTTCCAGCGTCCGGGCGTCTCGTCGTCGAGGACGTAGACGGGGATCGCCGCCCCCTCGATCGCCGCCGCGGCCAGGGCCGGCTGGTCGTCGAGCCGCAGGTCCTGGCGGAGCCAGACGATCGAGGGAGCGGCCACGCCGGGACGACAATTCAGATTGCCGAGGCGCCTTCGGCCAGATGGACATGCTCGTCCACGCGCTCGACGGAGCCGAGGTCCACATAATGATGCGCGCCGTCCGGCGAATCCTTGCGGGTGAGCTTGATCCGCCCGCCCTCGACTCCGTCGACGGTTCCCACATGCGATCCGTCCGCGGCGCGAACCTCCATGTGGGCGCTTATTCCGGAAGCTTCGGCCATGATGATTTTCCTCTCGATCGGACAGCGATGAACACCGGTCCAACCGGCCGGAGGAGGAGCCGTTCCTACCTGCTTTGTACCGTAGCCGGAGGCCGGGAAGCGGCTGGCGAACGCGCGGCTTGCAAGGCTCGACGCCGGGACTACGGTCATGTCCGGCCGGAGGCGTTCAAGGGAGCGACGAACCATGACTATCCTCAAGCCCGCCGCCGAGATGGCGGCCGCGGGCAGCAAGCCCTTTCCCAACGAGAGCGCCGAATATCGCACCGCACGCACCGCGCTGCTCGCCGAGGAGATCGAGCTTCGGCGCCATATCAGCCGGGTCGCGGAAATGCGCCGGGCGCTGCCGCCGGGAGGGATCGCTCGGGACTATCGCTTCCTGGACGCCGAAGGGAAGGAGCTGGGCCTCGCCGACCTGTTCGGCCGGCACGACACGCTTTTCACCTATTTCTGGATGTTCGGGCCGGAGCGCGAGCGGCCATGCCCGATGTGCACCTCGTTCGTGGGCTCGCTGGACATCCCCGCGCGCGACATCGGGCAGCGCCTGGCGATCGCCATCCTCGGCCGGTCGCCGGTCGCGCGCCAGCTCGCCTTCGCGCGCGAGCGCGGCTGGTCGAACCTCCAATTCTACCAGACCGTGGGCGACGGTTTCGCCAGGGATTATCGAGCCCTGGAGGGCGGCGACGAAGGGGCGGCCGTCCTGATGTGGCAGCGTCGGGGCGACGAGGTCCGCCTGTTCTGTGCGGCCGAGGGCGGCGCCGAAACCGCCGACCCCGGCCAGGACCCGCATCTCGCCCCCGATCCCACTCCGCTCTGGACCCTGCTCGACTGGACTCCGGGCGGCCGCGGCACCAGCTGGTATCCGAAGCTTGAGTATGACGATTGAATCATGCCTTGGGTCAGCGGGCGGCCGACGACGCGTCCCGCGCAGGAGCAAAGAAAAAAATGGCTGACGATTACGACCGCGGCCGGCGGGACGGCCTGCGGCTGGCGCTTGCTTTGCTGGCGGCGGAGGAAGCGAAATGGGCGGCTTTGCTCGGCCGCAGCCGGTCGTCGCGGACCAACGCGATCCGCCAGGTCCGGCACAAGTCGCTCCAAGTCGCTCAGAAGCGCGTGCAGACCTTGCTCAACCGGCTGACGCCGAAGGACGAAGGTGAGTCGATGAACGCCGAGCTCGCCGAAGCGCTCGGGAAGATCGGCCTGTAGGTCTTCCGGCTTTCCGCTGCCGACGGGGGAGCCCGAAGCACCTCCAGCTACCCCGATCGCGCCACCTCGAGAAGCGCCTGCCGCCCTGCCGGTCGCGGCCGCCCCCAAAAAAAAGAAGGTTAACGCCCCCCACACCCTCTTTATGCGGCTCTTTCAGGAAGTTAGCGCGTTTCTCCCGCCATGCCCCATTATTACTTCCACCTCGCCCGCGAAGGCGGCCGGCTCCAGGACGAAGAGGGGCTCAAGCTGCCCGACGCGGAGGCCGCCTGGTACCAGGCGGTGCGCAGCGCCCGCGAGCTGATCCGGGGCGAGCTTGCGCTCGGGACGCGCTGGGACAGCCAGGCGATCGAGATTTGCGACGAGCGCGGCACCCGGGTCGACCAGGTCGCCCTCGCCGACATCGTCCATTACGCCCTCTAGAGAAATCAACAGCTTGGAAATTGGTGCCTGGCACCAATTAACGTTTAGCGCTCGATCCGGCGGAACACGCCTTTGGGGATCCGCCTCGGCGCCGGCGCGACGATGACTTCGAGCTCGCGCGGGTGGAGCGGCCATTCGAACTCGCAGCCGATCTCCCAGCCCCGGGCCCCGTCGCGCGCCCAGACCACCCGGCTCCGCCTCGGCTCGAGCCCGGCCAGCTTCAGCCAGACCTCGTCGCCTTGCTGGTGCGCCTCGTCCGCCTCGGCCTTGAAGCCCCCGACCGAAATGTCGACGACGACGACCCTCGCGGTCTTCGCCCCCTCCTCGCGGAGCGCAGCGGCGAGGTTGACGATCCGCCGCTCGGCCTTGCGGCCGTCGGAGATCGGGATCTGGGAAAGCTCGGCGTCGATGAACAAGGCGGGCCCCCTCAAGGCGTGGCGTCACGCTTGCTCTAGCCGGTGCCGGTAAAGATAAGGTTGCCTGCGCAACCGGGGCCGGCCCGGAAGGGTCGGGGCCGGCGCTTTAAGGGCGCCGGCCCCCCCTCGGATACGCGACTCGAGGGACCGCCTTCCGCGTGGCCTGCATCGGGCGGCAGGTGAGGCTTATGCGGCAAAGGCGTTGAGGAAGGGCTGAACGAATGCGTTAGCGCGCGTTAAGCGATTCCGCCTTCGCGCCGGTTTGAATCCGCTTTCGTTCGTGGAAAATCGGATACCGCCGTAACGTAAGCCTTGGAAACGCAAGGAAGTTTTTCGATTCGCGCCGCCCGCGGGGCGAGGAAGAAGGCGGAAGCGGCAAGCCGCCCCCGCCCCCCCGGTCGCGTACCAAGCCGCCCTTGTCGCAGCATAGGCTTGAGAAAAGGTTTAGCGCGTTCGCGCGAATGTCCCCCGCCAAGTCGCATTCTTCCAGTTTCAGAATGGCAACACTATCGCTTGCGCTTCCAAGACTCCTCAATAAGGTGCGAAGTCAGAGGGGCAGATGGGAATCTATCACGATCAAGTAATCGAGGCGGCCTACCTCCATACCAAACCGGGCTGCTTTTATATCGGCCCCTTTGCGCGAAGGGTGAGCTTCGCCTCGCAACAATATCGTGCGCTCGATCTCGTCGCCGCGCTCGCCCACAAGAACAAGTTGGTTCATCCCAAGGGTCACCGCCGGGCCAACAAGCCGAAGCAGGTGGCGGTGATCGGCGCGGGCATCGCTGGCCTGACCGCGGCGGCGGCGTTGCGCGGGCAGGGCTGCCGTGTTCATCTTTATGAGCGCAAGGATGAGCCGCTGATGCTTCAGAAGAACGCTCGGCACCGGCTCATCCATCCTACCATCTCGCGCTGGCCGGACAGCAAGCCCGAGCTCACCACCACCTTTCCATTCCTCGACTGGTTCGCCGCGCCTTGCGACCAGGTGATTTCCGCGATGCGGCGTGAGTGGAAGGAGCGCCTCTGCCCGGCGCGCGGCGACCGGAACTTCGAGTTCAGGCCGAAGGTAAAGATCACCGGCCTCAAGAGCGAACACGGCGCCGTAACGCTAATGATGGACGCCGGATGCTGCGGTCGCGACATTCCCGAATATGATTACGCCTTCGTCACGACCGGCTACGGCGACGAGGAGGGAACGGAAGACAAGAACGCAATCTCCTACTGGACCGAGGACGAGATCGACATTTGGCGGGAGGAGCGGCGCCAGGTCTATATCAGCGGCTGCGGGGACGGGGGATTGATCGATGCGCTTCGGCTCGTCCATGCCGACTTCGATCGCGGCTGGCTCGCGATCCGCCTGGCGCATCTCCTCACCGAGCGGATGCCCACCTCGGTGCTCGAGGAGATCAGCGATGCCGAGAATCAGGCCCTGATGGCCGCCAAGTCTCTGGCCTGCATGAACCTCACCGTGAGCGGCGACGAGGGCGCGATCGACGCGCCGCTGCGCAAGGTCGGCGCCCGTTTCGAGAATGATGCGATCGTCCGCGGCCTCACCCAATTCTATCGGGACCTGGTTCCGAAATTGCCGTACGAAGCGCGCAATCTCCTCGACGTCTCCCTGCGCAAGGCCAACGTCGCGAATGGCCGGGTGGTGCTTGTATCGCGGCAGGAAGAACCATTCGGCCCTTATGCGGCGCCGATCCACAAGATCATGGTGCAGCATGCGCGATGGCGCAATCGGATCACCTATTCGAAGGGCGAGCTGAGCCTCGCCGACGGCAACAAGACGATCCGACTGATCAGCGACCGGCGCTCCATCGAAGTGACCGAGGAAATGGGCCTGGTCGTCCGCCACGGCTCGCACGCCAATCTGAGCGGACTGGCCTTCGACGCGGAAAGCGAGAGTCTCAAGATCCGGCAGTTCATGCTCGCCGACTATATCGACACCGAAAGCAGGCCCCAGCTCCCTCCGCCCCCGGGCTATCCCGATGAAGTCAGCGAGCGCAGCCGCTATATCGGCGCCCGGCGCGAAATGGTCCAGGAGCTGGTGGAGACTCTCGAGCCGGGCGCGACGGTGACTGCCACGGGCCAGAAATATTTCTACGAAAGTCCCCTCGTTGCCCCGCCCGATCGCAAGGCAGTGGGAATCGACGTTCCCGAAAAGGTCTTCGGAATCGACATCGTCAGGGCCGAGATGCTGGAAGTCGAGGCGCTCTGATGGAGGCTTTGCGTCTCGGCGGTCGCTTCCTTCTCGAAGGTCGGCTCCAGACGCTCGGTCTCGAAGCCTCGCGCAAGGCGAAGCGGTTCGCGATCACGGCCGCGGCTCCACGACGGCTAACCGAGGCCTTCGGGCAGGACGAGGTGGTCCCGTCGCATCGCCTGCTCGCTGCGGTCGCGATCGAGCAGAGGCTGCAGACTCCCCGCAAGGGGATGGCGGCGATCAAGGAGTTCTGCCCTCCCGAAGACATGTTTTTGCACAACGTGTTTCGATTCCACCCCGATCATATGCTGATCGGGGTCGTCACGGCGATTCGGGGCTCGGTGAGATTCCGTCTCGGCGATCGCAGGCTGATAGTGCGCGATCTGATCGAACTTCGATTCGACGAGAAAGCCTGCTGGAGGGGAGCCTCCTTCGACGCGCCTCCGCTCGCTCCGGAAGATGCCGGTGCGCTCGTCACGACGGACGAGGGCCAGATCGTCGGCCTGCTTGTCGGGGGCGCCGGCTATCTCGGCTACGCTGCGCCGGTAGAACCCTTTCTTCGGGAAAACGGCCTCGTTCACCGGCGCGTCGGAAACCCCGACGCGACTGACGCGGCCCTTGCGTCGCTCGAGGCGGAGCTGGCGCGCGAGCCCAGCTTCGGCCTCGAACAATATCTGGAGGCGGCATGAGAGCCGCCCTCGACGCCAGCAAGGAGCTCGACCAGCTTCTCGCTCTATATTTCCAGCTGCTCGACCTGAGCCTGGACGTTGAGCGCAACAAGGAGGATTTCGCCTTCTCCAGCCTGGAAGGGGCGAAAATCTCTTACGTGTTCGACGAGAACGTCCTCGAATTGTTCATCCAGCCGAAGGATGGTCGGGGCCGGATGACGAGCCTTCACGCGTCGCACTGGAGCCGTGCCCCCAGCGCGACGCGCTGGGCGCGGCCCTATGTGTGCCAAACGACGCTTGCGACGGCGGAGTATCTTTTGTCGGGCGAGCTGCCCGCCCAGCACCGACGAACGATCTTCATGACCGAGTGGCATCGCTGGGAATTCACCAAGCGGGTCGAGATGCTCCAGTCCCTGCAGGTCGACCGGCTGCGCCGCGCGGGCAGGAAGGCCATGCGTCAGCGCTTCGCCGGAGCCCGCGAGCTGCTCCGACTTGCCGAAAAGGATCCCGACGGGGTCGAGGACCGAGTGGAGGATCGCCGCCTCGCCGCCGATCTGGCGGCATATCGGGCGCGCGACCCTGAGCCCCACGCGCTCGAGACCTACCTCGCCACCCGGCTGTCGCTCGCCATTCTTGCCGAAGACCAGCTCATGGAGCCTGCCGAGCAGCTCCGGCGCCTCGTCACCTCGCCGCTGCGCAACAGCTTTTCGACTCTCCACCGCTCCCTGCCTCCGGTCTCGACGGAGGAGAAGCAGGTCATCGCCAACGATACTCGCGACTGGGTGAAGCGCCTGCGCGACCATTGCGAGCGCCGCGGCATCGAAGTCCGCCGAAGCGACGAAGCCGATGCGACGGAGGGCCCCTATCGGACCGAGGGCGCTATCTGGGACGACGCGAAGAGCATGGCGCTGGTGAGATGGGCGGCGGCGCAGAAGGCGCGGACCTCGTTGAACGAGCGTCTGGTCTTCGTCACAGCGGATCAGATCGTCTTCGATGCCTATCGTGAATGGTATGCGGAGCTTTCATTCAGCGACCCCGCTTATTCGGAGCCGTTCTGCTTCCGGAGGCTCACGCAATACACGCCCGTTTTCAATTTCGTCTCGTCCGGGCGAGCGGAGGGCGAGGCCTACGTTGAGCTGTTCAAGGATCTCCTGCAGGCCCTTGAAGTCATGCTTCTCCCGCTCAACCTCTCTCGGGTCGCCTCTCGCGCGCCCCAGATCGTCCTCGGCCGGATGCGCGAGAAGACCGCGCTTAGGCCGACCGAGCCGGGACGGATCGCCGAGGATCCGGCCTATCAGCCCCTCGTGTCGGCGCTCCGTCAAGGGGGGCTCTCCGCGCACCGGTCCAGGCTCGACGACATCATCGATCGATGGCGGGAGCTGGAGCGAGCGGCCCTGGGCCGCGCCGACGAGCCGATCCAGCGGCGGATCCAGGCCGCCGAGGCGCTCGATGCGGCGCTCGATCTCGACGTCTCAATGGACGCCTACGAGCGCTATGTGAAGGAGCTTGTGCAGGCGTTGCTGCTGAGCAGCCGAACGCTTTCCGTGCCCCTCGCGCGCGAGTTTATCGACGAGGAATGGCCGGCCCATGCGCGCGGCGAGCTCAGTCGCGCTCCGATCGCCCTGCAGCTGATCGTGAACACGCCGACTCGAACCATCAGCATAGGCGAAACGCTCGACCGGCTCCTCGCCGGCGAAGCCGGGCCTTTGCTCGACGAGGACGCATGGAAGGCGCTCGACCGCCAGCCCGCCTTGGTCTTCAGTCTCGCCGCCGCGAGATGCCTGGCCGTCCGCGACTGGGGCAATGCCCAGCGCTTCGCCGAGATGGCTCTGGTCGAGGAAATGGAAGACTCCGAGAATCTGGACGCGCGCGGGCGGCAGGACCGGCGACGCGAGATCAAATATCTCTACGCCCTCGTAACGCGCTTCCGGATCGGCGAGATCGGGCCGCCTCTGACGGGCGAGGCGTTCGGCAGGATATGTCGCTTCTATCGATCGGCGCTCGGCCATCTCGACGAGTGCGAAACCTATCACGGCGATCCGGACCACCGGCAGGAATTGCGGCTGATGCGCACCCTGTCCGAGCGGGCGGCGCTCCATCTCTTCTATGTCAGCACGACCAACGAGCGGGTCCGCGCCGCCGCTGCCGGCCGCCGCGCCCGCACGCATCGCGGTCCCCGGCGGGATTTGCGGGAGCTTCTTCCGCTGGACGCCAGAGCCTCCGCGGTGGCCGCGCTCGAACGGGCCGAATCCGATCTGGCCGCCTGTCTCGCGCTCGACCGGCAAATCGGCCCGATCGACGATCCGCAGCGCAACGCATTCCGGATGAAGTTGCAACGGCAATATTACACCAATATCGCCACGGCGGGCGTGTTCCGGGCGCTTTGGGACGAGCCGCTCGAAGGCGCGCCTCCGCAATTGCGTCCCGATTCCCCGGCGGCGACGCGGCGCGCCCGCGAAGTGCTGGCGCGCTATGGCGGGGCCGCTCATCCCCTGATGCGAGCCGACATTTTCGCCTTCCTCACCCTCGGCGGCGATCCGGATGCGGCCGAGGATCTGAAGGCCGAGCCGCCTCTCGCGCCGCGGCCCGGAATGCTCAATCTCGACGTCGCGATCGTGGAGGCCTTGCGCATCTCGGCGGCCTATCTGCTGGAGGCGGGCGTCCGAGCCGCCGCGGCGCCGGTCGAGGCCTTGTAGAGCCGGTCGGCCGCCGCCGGCGCCGAGGGCGATCGCAAATCCCGGCCGAAGAAACGCGCGGCTACAGCCTCCGCACCCGCGGCTCCACCCCCTCGCCGCTCGCCCAGCATCAGCTCGGTCACAGCCCTGGCCTACTCCAACCGCGCCGCCATCGGATTTCGAGCTGCCGGCCGCGGCAAATCTACGCCGCCCAGACGGCGAGGGGTAGGATCAGGAGTGGAAGCGCTGGTTCGAGAAGGCAGGCGCCACCGTTCGGATGACCGCCCCTGGGTATCCGGCTCAGATAACGGGTCCCTGAGCCGCGGCTCAATAGCAATCCTGTTACGAGACGTCGGCTGGCGTGAATATGTGGCCATGCGTGGAATTCGAGAACCGGCTCGCACCATTGCGCGGCGAGAGCCGCCCCCTTATCTCATGCCCGAAAGCAACGAAGGTAGTTCCAGATGCCCGCCCCAGCCCCCATGTCCTGCCCCCATTGCGCCGTCCCGCTGGTGATGAGCGAGCGCGCCGGAGTCGAGATCGACTATTGCCCGACCTGCCGAGGCATCTGGCTCGACCGCGGCGAGCTCGACAAGATCCTCGAGCGCGCCGCCGCCGAGATGGCGCCCGCCGCCCCGGAGCCGCCCCGAGCGCCCCAGCCGCCGATCGCCCCCCAGGCTCCCTACCCGCCCCAGGGCGGCTACGATCCCCGCTACGACCAGCGCGGCCACCACGGCTACGGCCACGGCCACCACAAGCGGCGGAAATCCTGGATCGAGGAGATTTTCGACTGAGGCTGTCGGTCTGCCCGCCACCGTCGCCCTGAACTCGTTTCAGGGCCCCGCCCTGTGCGGTTCGCGTGGGTCAGGCTGTAGCACGGAGCCTTGTGCCCACCCCCGGCGCCCGGAGGCGCCAGTTTCAAAGAGAAGGCGCAAAGGCGCGACGTAGTGAACCCCTTCTTTCTACGTTGTGCCTTCGTGCCTTCGTGCCTTCCCCCAAAAATCCAGAACATGCCGCGCTCGCGGAAACGCACGCGATGCAGTGACGGCAAACCCCCAGCGGCTCCACTCTGGATGCTGAAACAAGTTCAGCATGACGAGGCGGCGAACCCTTGAAAGGGCTGGCACCGCGAGCGGCATACGATAACGTCGCCCGATGACACGGTTCGCCTTGGCTCTCACTGTGCTTGTCATTCTGGCCGGCTGCGAACGCACGCCATGGCAAGGCTGGGTCTATCCGGACCCTGATAACGAGCGCGCGGCGATCAGCCTCGCGGGGTTCCGGACGTTCGAGCAATGCCAGGAAGCCGCGATCGCTGAACTCCGCCGACTGCCGAATCCTGACAAAGGGGGTTACAAGTGCGGACGCTCCTGCAGATGGGACAACGCTTCACACACAAACATATGCGAGGAAATCCGTCGCTAGCGACGTGGAGACGCTAAGGCCCCGTTCACCCGCCCGCGCTACAAGCCGGGCGACATTGCCAAAGCCCCGGGAAATCCTATTTTAGGGGCGAAGCGGCGAAGAGCGTCGCGGCGGCCGATGCGGCCCGGGAGAAATCTGTGTCCGACAATCCGAAGCGTCCCGACAACAAGGACCCCTCCAACCCCTGGATGAAGTCGCTGTTCATCTGGGCCGGGATCCTGCTCGCACTGATCCTGTTCGTTCAGATCGTCGACGGGGGCGGGTCGCGGTCGGCTTCGGGCAATGCGATGGCTTATTCGGAGTTTCTGAACCGGGTCGACGAGGGCTCGGTGAAAGAGGTGTCGATCGGCAAGGAGGTGATCTCCGGGAAGCTGACCAACGGCGATGCGTTCAGGACCAACTTCATCCCCGATCCGCAGCTGACCTCGAGGCTTCGCGAGAAGGGCGTCTCGTTCCAGGGCGAGCCGGAGGTTCAGACCAGCGTGTGGCTGATCCTGCTCTACCAGTCTTTGCCCTTCCTGCTCATCCTCGGCATCGCCTTCTTCATCATGCGGCAGATGCAGAAGAATGCCGGATCGGGGGCGATGGGGTTCGGGCGGTCCAAGGCCAAGCTTCTCACCGAGAAGCAGGGGCGGGTGACGTTCGACGACGTCGCCGGGATCGACGAATCGCGCGAGGAATTGCAGGAGATCGTCGACTTCCTCAAGGACCCGACCAAGTTC
>DASVVM010000118.1:0-33717 GCA_036386555.1 Allosphingosinicella sp. | reverse complement strand
TGGCGCTCGGCAAAGAAGAAATATTGCTGGGCCCGGGCCTGGGTCCCGCTCATTAGCTCCATGAACAGCCGCCGCTCGTCCTGGACGCCCTCGGCATAGGGCTTGGCGACGGCGGCTTCGATCGCCTGGATGTTCTTCTCGGGCGCCTCGAAGCCCTTGAACTTGCGGGCGTGCTCCTTGCGGAAATCGTCGAACACGGCGGGGTCGGCCGCGGCGATCTTGTCCTGGCGCTCGCTGGTCTTCGGGATCGGGCGAACGGCCTTCACCTCCTCTGCATAAGCGACGGCATGCTGCTCGAGATCGCCCTCGATCAGCCGGTCGACGAGGCCGGCCTCATAGGCCTCCTTGGCGGAGATGGGGTTGCCGGTCGCGGCCATTTCGAGCGCCTTCCTCACGCCCGCCACCCGAGGCAGCCGCTGGGTGCCGCCGGCGCCGGGGAGGAGGCCGAGCTTGACCTCGGGCACGCCCAGCTTGGCCGAGGGGATTGCGACCCGGTAATGGCTCGCAAGAGCGACCTCGAGGCCGCCGCCGAAGGCGGTGCCGTGGATCGCGGCGACGACCGGCTTGGTGCAATTCTCGATGATGTCGACGACCTGCGGCAGCATCGGCATCTGCATCGGCTTTCCGAACTCGGTGATGTCGGCGCCGGCGAAGAAGGTCTGGCCCCGGCAGATTATCACCACCGCCTTCACCGCCTCTTCCCCGTCCGCTTCCGCGATCGCCGCGACCAGCCCCTCGCGAACCGCATGGCCGAGCGCGTTGACCGGCGGGTTGTTCGAGGTGACGATGAGGATGTCGCCGTGGCGGCGGGTGCTGATCGGGCTCATGGGACGGGGTCTCCTTCGCGGAGGCGATTGCCGGGTGTTTACGTGAACGTCAACTGCTTGGGGCGGTTGTGCGTCGGGCTGAATCCAGTGGGCACGGTGCGCGGTCTTCGACGATCCTTGCTATGACCGCTACGATGCCGGCTCAGTGAATTCTTCAGAACAACGGAAACTGGTACAAGGCGCGCCAGGATGACGAGGGTTGAAACGGGTACAGCACCCGTTTAAAGGGAGCGAAGTGGGTAGGACACCCGCTTTAGCAGTGGGAGTGGGTATCGTACCCCTCTAAGAGGTCGATTATGATTGCGGCTGGTCAAGTTCAACGTCTGACTGGCTTAACCGCGGATCAGCTGCGGGAATGGTCGCACCGCCGAGACCTCGTTCCTCCTGATGTTGAGGCCAAAGGACCCGGTCGGCCGGCGCTCTACAGCTGGCAGACAGTTCTTTTGCTACGCATCGCGGTCGTACTGCGTGAGCGATTTAGGATCGAGCTCCAAGCGCACAAGCATCTGCTCCATGCCCTGCGCGATCTATTTTCGGGCGTGCCATTTCCGACGTTACGGGGGCGCGTACTCGCTTTGCGCGCAATGGCGCATGGCGAAATGCTGCCCGAAGGGATGGTTCGAGTCGGCGTCGACGATCCGGACACTTTATTCCTGCGGCTTGATCCCCATCTCGACGTCCTCGAGGCCGAGTTTGCGCCGCAGGACCAGACTAGGCAGCTACCGCTGTTTCGCGCGGTGCGGATCCGATGAACGCGCTCGCCTCGATTGAGCAGGGCTTGCGGGGTCTCGGCTACGAGCCCGCGGCGCTGCATCGCGCGTACAGCTTCGCCGATGTGCTCGATCCTTCCGCCGAGACGCGTACGGTGGCGCTAGCGGCCTTCACCCAAATCCCCGAGTCCTTCCGCTCCGCCGCGTTCGGCGTGGTCGAGGATGAATCCGACAGCGCCGCCGCCGTAATGGCCAACCGAGCGCTCGGCGCGCCGATCTTCTTCTCAATTAACGACGATGATATTGGAGTGTGGGCAGTGGCTGCGCGCGGGGCGCCGCGTCTGATCGAGCGCGTTCCGGCCAACCAACTCGCCGACCTCTTCGTACGCCATCGCGACAGCTGGACGCCACAGGCGTTGCACCGCGCCAAGGCGCTGGGGTTGCCGCGCGGGCCAGTCCAGTTCGATTTTATCGACCTTGGGCTGCTGCCGGCGATCGAGCAGGAAGTTCAACACAAGCTGCACCGGACGATGGCCGAAGTGCTCGACCTGCTGCTGCCGTTCAAATCCGGAGGCGACCGCGAAAAGGCGGCCTTCCGGCTAACCTTTCGCCTCCTGGCCGCCAAAATCCTGATCGATCGCGAGCACCCAGCCGCCGCCGGCTGGGCGCAGGAGGATGTCGCCTCCGTACTCGACGGAATTCGGGGTTATTACGGCTTGGGTCTGCTCGGAACCGACGTCGCCGCAGTCGGTGCGGACGACATCACCGCTGCCTGGACGCGGCTGCGCCAGTCTATTTCGCTGCGCAACATCTCGTCCGATAGTCTCGCTTTCGTCTATGAGAACACGCTGGTCACCGCCGACACACGGAAGCTTTTCGGCACGCATAGCACGCCCCGGTCGGTCGCCGAATATGTGCTGAGCCGGATCGACCTATCGCATTGCGATCCGGCAAAGGTGCGGATCGCCGAGCCCTTCGCGGGGGCCGGCATCTTCCTTGTCGCCGCGCTCCGCGAACTGCGCGACCTGCTACCGCCCGATTGGCCCGCTGCGCAGCGTCACCAATTCTTGGTCGAGAGGATGACCGGCGCGGAGCTTGATGCGTTCGCATGTGAGGTCGCAACACTCTCACTGATCCTCGCGGACTATCCCAACGCCAATGGCTGGCACATCCGCTCGACAGACCTGTTCAAGCCCGGTGCGCTCGAGGCATTTCTCACGGGTACGACGCTGGTCCTTTGCAATCCCCCGTTCGAGGATTTCACCGCCGAGGAGCGGCTCGACTATCCGGAAGCCTTCTCGATCTCGCCGTCCAAGGCGATGGTCGCACTTCACGCTGCAATCAACGCCGGTCCCGAGGCGCTCGGGTTCGTATTGCCGCGGGGGGTCCTGCGACAGACACAATATCGGCAGCTTCGTCGCCGCCTCGCTGCCGCCTATGACGACATAGAGCTTGTCTCGCTGCCCGATAGGGTTTTCGAGAAGGCAACCTATCCATGTGCGCTTGTCATCGCCACCGGTCGACGGAAGCTGCAGGACGCCGAAAAACCGATCCGCCTTAGTGCGAAAACGGTCGCGGATGCGGACAGAGTGCGGTTTCTGACCGAAGGCGTAGTGACTGATGCGCGCGAAATGTTGCGCCCCGCGCCCGGCGGCGACCTGTGGATCGACCAGCTAGACCTTCTCTGGGCATATCTGTCGGAGGCTCCGCGCCTGGGCGGTTTTGCCGAGATCGGCCGAGGTCTCCAATGGCGATCCCAGCGCGCGGGCGTGTTCGACGAAGCGGGCTCGACGCGGGAACGCGGTTTCTACAGGCCAATCGACAGCCTGAGGCCGTTTCATCTGATGAATCCCGTTTGGTTGAGCACCGACCCGTCACTCAGTTATAGATTGGGACCGCTGGCACGGCCGTGGGACAAGCCCAAGGTACTGATCAACAATCAGCGAGCATCCCGCGGTCCTTGGCGACTTGCGGCTGCGGCCGATATGGGCGGGCTTTGGGCATCGCAGCAATTCACCGGGATCTGGCCCACCGGCGAGTATGGCGTTGATGCACTCGCAGCCATCCTCAACGGACCGCTCGCTAACGCCTACGTGACCGAGCGTTCGACGGAGCAGCACTTCACCAACACGATGATCGCGAGCATGCCGCTGCCGCGAAAGCTTGATAGGACGGCGCTTGATCAGGCGGTCCAAGAATATGGAGCCCTGCTACGCGAGAAGCTCCACGCCGTGCTGCCGGTCGATTACGACGCGCGGCTAAACCGGCTGCTCGTCTGGATCGATGCGCTGGTACTGGATGGTTACGACTTGCCGCCGCGCCTGGAGCGGCAGCTGTTCGGATATTTCGAGGGCCGCGAGCGGCCGGTGCTCCACGAATTCCACGGCTGGCTGCCCGAGGATTTGAAGGGTTATGTACCGCTTTATGAATGGCTGACCAGGGACCACGGACCCAACCGGGGCGCATGGGTGCTCGACGTATTCAAGCCCGCACCGGGAGAGGAGAACGATGCACTCTCCAGGTTCATTGCCTAATGGAGCAGATCCTTCTGGACACCAATTTCGTATCGGTGCTGTTCGATCCGCGACGCACAAACTTCGACGCGGTGCAGGCCCGCGCAAAGGCGTTCGCTGACAGCGACCTCGTCTATCTATCTGCGATTGTCCTCGCCGAGCTTCGCTACGGAATGGAAGCCGCGCAGCGGGCCGGGCAGGACATCACTCATATCCGGCATACACTCGCCCAGGCGGCAAACTATCCGCTCGCGGAAGTCGGCCGCCACACCGCGGAATCATACGGCGAGGTCAAGGCGAGGCTCGCCGCTCACTATCTCGATCTGTCGCGCCGGCCGCCAAGATGGATTGAGAACTGGCAGGACCGCGCCTCCGGTCAGATGCTGCAAGTCGACGAGAACGATCTCTGGATCGTCGCGCAGGCCATCGAGCGCGATTATCTTCTGCTGACCTGTGACCGTCGCCTAGCGGATCGCTTCCGCCCAGCGATCACGGAACTTCGCTTAGAGGTTGTTTGATCCGTTCGGTGAAGGTAGCCCTCAGCGAACTCTTTCCTGAACAGTCCGAGCTGTTGTGACGTCCGCAATTAGGGCGCCGGAACTGGCTGGGGAATACGTACATTTACCAAAAGTACGTGTACCCTTCAGATTAGACCGGAATTCTGAGGCGTAAACCTACTGCTCAAACAGCACGGCCGGCGAGACCCCCAGCCCGCGCGCCAGCTTGAACAACGCTTTCACGCCGATGTTGCTCTCGCCGCGCTCGATCCTGCCGATATAGTTGGGATGGAGGCCGGCGCGGTCGGCCAGTTCCTCCTGGGGCAGGTCGCGCGCCTCGCGCAGGCGGCGCGCCTCGAGTCCCAATGCCGGCGGGTCCGGATCGTCCTTCGCGGCGGCGAGCGTTGCCGCGCGAGGGGAAAGCAACTCGAATTTCACACTGATCGTGTGTGGAGCTTTCCGGCTGCCGATAATAGCCACGATCCGTCTGATCAGGGTGCCATCTGGAAGCGGTCGTTCGATGGAAGTCGAGGAGAAGTGGCGGCGGGCCCTCGCCCGCTTCGAGGCGGCGGAGGCGGAGGTGCGGGCGGTGGAGCGGGCCACGGTGGGGGGGACGGCGGAGGAAGAGGAGGGGCTGGAGCCGGTCTATATGGCGCGGCTCGGGGAGCATACGGCCGCGCTGCTTCGGCTGATGAAGGTTCGGGCGCCGGACCTGCGGGCGCTGGCGCTGAAGATCGAGCTGGCGATCGACCAGGAGGTGGGGAGCCTCACCGGCGGGGAGGCGTGCCTGGCGGCGCTGAAGCGGGACGTAAGGCGGCTGATCCGGTGAGGGGGGCTCTTTCGAGGTCGTCATGTTGAGCTCGTTTCAGCATCCAGGGACGAACCGCGTCGCGGGTGGAGAGCTGGACCCTGAAACGAGTTCAGCGTGACGGGGAGGGGCCGTTCCGGCTTCGAAGAACCCCTCCACCGCGCTCCGCGCGGTCCCCCTCCCCGCGAAATCGCGGCGAGGATCTGAAAGTGGTCGCGGCAGTGGCTTTGAGGCGCGTACGAGTGGCGATCTTGGGCGATTCCAGGCGATCTTTAGCAATTGCCGGCCAGGTTGATCGGATTGGCTCCCTCCATGAGAACAAGGACTTAGCCTGCAGGGCCGTGGTCGGAGCGAGTGATTTCGGAAAATTTCGGCCCGCGCTTCCGCGTTTCGCATAGGAAAATCTGTTCATGATACGTTCCACGTGGAACATTGGCTTCACTATTCACCGCTTCCGCGACGCGCGGCGACGGCGCCGATAACCGATTGCCCTGACGCCGGCGCCGAAACATGCTAGTCACTGCCGCGGCCACCTTTTGGACGGAGGAGCGAATGACGGATGTCCGCTGGACTCTGAAGGGACGCGAGTTCGTCCATTGCAACTGCGCTTACGGCTGCCCCTGTCAGTTCAACGCGCTTCCGACCCATGGCGATTGCCGGGCGGTGGCCGCGATCGACATCGAGGAGGGCCATCACGGCGAGACCCGGCTCGACGGGTTGCGGATCGCCGTGGTGCTGGCCTGGCCCGGCCCGATCCACGAGGGCAGCGGCCAGGCGCTTCCGATCGTCGACGAGCGCGCCAGCCCGGAGCAGCGCGAGGCTCTGCTCAGGATCATGAGCGGCGAGGACACGGTGCCGGGGGCGACCTTTTTCGCGGTTTTCGCGACGACCTATTCCAAGGTGCACGACCCGATCTTCGCGAGGATCGACTTCGAGGTGGACGTCGAAGGGCGCAACGCCAGGCTGGTCGTGCCGGGGGTGATCGAGGCGCGGGGCGAGCCTATCCGCAATCCGGTCAGCGGCGAGGAGCATCGGGCCCGGATCAACCTGCCGGACGGCTTCGAATATGACACCGCCGAGATCGGCCGCGGCTGGGCCGAGACCCAGGCGCCGCTCAGCATCAGCCTCGCCGACTCGCACGCCCAGTTCGCGCGGCTGCACATCACCGAAAGCGGAGTGGTCCACTAGATTCGGATGATGGCCGAGCGCATCGAGTCGATCCTGCGCCGCGATCGTGCGGTGATCGCCGCGGCGCTCGGAGCGCTGGCCGTGCTTTGCTGGGCCTATCTGGGATGGTTCGCCGCCGCGCCGGCCCACAACATGGAGTCGATGGGTCCGGCGATCGATCGCTGGTCCGTTGCCGATTTCATCGTCATGCTGTCGATGTGGTGGGTGATGATGCTGGGAATGATGGTCCCGGCGGCGGCGCCGATGATCCTGATCTATGCCCGGGTGGGCCGCCAGGCCCGGGAGCGCCAGACCCCCTTCGCTCCGGCGGCCTGGTTCGCTTCGGGTTACTTCCTCGCCTGGCTGGGGTTCGCCGTGGCGGCGACCGCGCTGCAGTGGAGCCTCGAAACCGCGCTCCTGCTGACGCCGGCGACTGCGAGCGTCACTCCAGGCGTCGGCGGAGTGCTGCTGATCGCCGCCGGCCTCTATCAATGGACTCCGCTCAAGGACTCGTGCCTGGAGCATTGCCAGTCGCCGATGCGCTTCATCCAGCGCTACGGCTTTCGCGGCGAGCGGGACGCGGCGGTCCGGCTCGGCCTTCGCCATGGCGCTTATTGCATCGGCTGCTGCTGGGCGCTGATGATCCTGCTCTTCGTCGCCGGAGTGATGAACCTCCTCTGGATCGCGGCCATCGCCGCGCTCGTGCTCGCCGAGAAGCTCATGGCGGCCCGCCTGATCCAGCACGTCAGCGGCGTTGCGCTGATTGGAGCGGGGGCAGCGTTGTTGGCTCCGTGATTCCTCCCCTGACGATGGGGAGGCAACCAAATCTCAAGCCGGCGCTGCTACAGCCGTCGGCCATGTCCCGCCTCAGATTCTGGTGGCCTCTCGCCATGGCCTTCGCCTTCACGCTCGCGCTCGAGCTGGCGCTGGTCGAGCGCAAGTCGGCGATCTTCGGCGGCGGGTTCGGTCAGTCCAAATTGATCGACCAGGCGGGGGAGTGGCTGCTCTTCGCCCCCGCCCTGCTCGTCACCCACGGCGCCTTGATCCTCGCCTGCTTCCTGCTCCTGCGCGCTCTTCACCGGAGCCGGCCCGCTGGCGCTGTCTTCGTCCTCAACTTCCTGTTCGTCACGGTCGGCATCTTCTCGGCCTTGCTGATCGCCAAGTTCCAGGCCCTGGCCTATTTCAGCGACGCGATGGGCTTCGAGCTGGTCCGCAGCCTCGGCGGCGGGAGCCTGTTCACCGCGGCCCTCTACGTGCTCGACGAGGCCACCCTGCTGGCGCTCGCCGCGGCCGGGGCGGCGGCGGCTTATTATGTCTGCTACCGGCTGGTGAAACGGCGGCTGCCGGAGTGGCGGAGCGGGCCGGACCCGCTGCGCTGGCGGCACCTTGCGGCGCTGCTCGTCCTCATCGCGCCGCTCGCGTTCGCCGCCGGCTCGCGGCCGGACG
The DNA here is from genome assembly GCA_036386555.1 of Allosphingosinicella sp. GTDB lineage: Bacteria > Pseudomonadota > Alphaproteobacteria > Sphingomonadales > Sphingomonadaceae > Allosphingosinicella. Next base: position 25,749 of record DASVVM010000118.1, on the reverse strand, counting down.
TGCGTTACGGCCTCGCACGCTTCAGCGCCTTCGGCGCGTCCAGCATCGCCTTGCACGGGCTCACCGATTTCGACCGCGACGGCTACAGCTGGTTCAGCGCACAGCGCGACCCGTCTCCGCTGGACCCGGCCCGGCATCCGCTGGCGCTCGACGTGCCCGGCAACGGCGTCGACGAGGACGGCTATGGCGGCGACTTCCGATTCACCCCGGGACCCGCGGAAACGCCTTCCCTGAGGCTGCCCGCCCAGCCCAGGCATCTCGTTCTGATCGTCCTCGAAACGCTTCGCGGCGACGCGATCGGGAAGCGGGTCGGGGGCCGTCCGGTCACTCCGAACCTCACCGCGCTGGCGCGGCAAGGGACCTGGGTGCCCGAGGCTTATAGCCACGTCGGCTTCACTACGCAGTCGGGCATCAGCATCTTCGGCGGAGCGCTGGAGCCGCGCACTGGCGGCCCGTCGCTCTTCAGGGACCTGAAGGGCGCGGGCTATCGCATCGGCGTCTTTTCCGCCGCGCCGGAAGACTTCGGTGGAATCTCCGAGACGGTGGGGATGCGGGCGAATGCCGACCTTTTCGTAGACGCCGGGCTTCTCAAGGGGGAGCGGGCGCATGAATCGGCATCGCTCGGCTCGCTCGCCCTGGACGGGCGGATCGTCCTTCGGGAGCTCGACCGGCATTTCCGAACCGCCGCCGACTGGGCGCGGCCGACCTTCCTCTACCTCAACATCCAGGAAGCCCATTTCCCCTACAGCCATAAGGACATGCCGCGCTTCCTTCCCGGCCGGCTGGCGAAGAGGAGCGAGATCAAGTCCGCGAACCGGGAGATGGTGGAACGCACCTATTGGAACGCCGTCGCCTATTCGGACTGGCTGGTCGGGCAGGTGGTGAGCCGGCTGAAGGCGCAGGGGGTGTACGATCGGACCTTGATCATGATCACCGGCGATCATGGCGAGGCCTTGTTCGAGGAGGGATTCCTCGGCCACGGCCACGTCCTCGACCGCGCGCAGACGCAGGTTCCGTTCATCCTCAGCGATCCGGCGGTCAAGGTGGCGGGACCGATCGGGCTCGCCGATTATCGGGGGATCGTGCTTCGAGCGCTTTCGGGCGACGGGACGCCGCGGCCGCCCAAGGCGGCGGTCTTCCAGTATATCGGTACCCTCGACCGGCCCGGGCTCATTGGAATCGTCGAGCCCGGCGCGGTGTGGACCACTCTGAACCTGGAGACTGAGGAATTATGGTTCAGCGATACGGGGCGGCGGGTGCGCTACCGGGAACTGGCTTCCGGATCCGCTGAAAAGCAGCGCGCCGACCGCCTTGTCGACGAATGGGCGCGGCAAAGGTGGCTGGCGCGGGGGCGCTGACCGGTTCTTCAATCGGTGTCTGACAGCGATTTGGTGTCAGACACCGATCTCGTTCAGTTCATATAGGCATAGACGATGGTCGGGAAGTTATCCACCGCCGTTCCGTTTTGATCGCTGCTGGTGATGTTGTTGACTCCCGGCCTAACCATCTGACCCGAAAAGATGACGACGTAGGACTCGTTGTTATCCGACCAAGCGGCCGAGACTCGACCGGTAACGCCGATGGCGCCCGGGTTGGTTGCGGCTGAGAGGTTGACAAGCGCCGTGCTTCCCGCCGGGATCTTGGCGGTTTGTATATTGCTGTTGTCGGTGCCGCCGCCGTAAAGAACCTTGACGGTGAGAGCGCCGGCATTCTCGACGACGTCCCAGATAAAGGTAGAGTCTGGCGCGTTGAGCGCACCTCTCGTGACGCACAATCCAGTTGCTACTTCGGTTCCCATAAAAGCCTCCTCTTTTTATTATTGTTTATTATCAATGCGCAGCGGGCGTGGCGCGCGGATGATTTATCCACAGTCCACGGCGCTATGCTCGGAAAGCTACATTGCAGTATCATGCACTGTGACACCTTATCGGGTGCGAGTCGAGTCAATGTATCAGCACTTAATTTCTTGCCGTATTAACTAGCAAACGGCGCGTTAGACCGTCAGGTCGCCACCAACCCTTGAAGAAAAAACTCCGCTCTAATGTCGTCGGCGTCTCCGCTATGGGCGAACGGGAACGCTTCATTGCTTCCAGCTTCGAAGGATCGCGGGGCATATTCCGCGCGGTGGGAATGGAGAAGTCGCCGCCGACCACGACCGGACAAAAGGGGATAGTTGCGTACCTGAAGACTTCAAGACCGGCCCGAACGCCCTTCTCGCGGCCGTGGCGGAGGGGCGTACCGAATATGTAGCTTTCCGAATCCCGTATCGCGACCTTCTACACCGCCGTCCGGCCATATTCCTGGCGGTTGTAGGGGTGGCTGATTGAGAGGCCGCCGTCGACCACCAGAGCGTGGCCGTTGACGTAGCTGGCTTCGTCCGAGGCGAGGAACAGGGCCGCATTGGCGATCTCGTCGGGGACTCCGCCGCGCTTCAGGGGGTTGAGGTGGCCGATCCGATCCTCCTTTCCCGCCGCTCGCGCCCATTCGTAGACGGGGCGGGTCATCCCGGTTTCGATCAGGCCCGGGCAGATGGCGTTGACCCGTATGTTCGCGCCGGCGAGCTGGGTCGCGGCGACCTGGACGAGGTTGATCACGCCCGCCTTGGACGCGGAGTAAGCGGGACCGCCGGCGCCGGCGCGGAGTCCGGCGACGCTGGCGGTGCACAGGATCGAGCCTCCGCCATTCTCCTTCATCGCGGGCGCCGAATGCTTGATGGCGAGCGAGGGGCCGATGAGGTTGATGCGGAGGATCTCCTGCCAGTCCTCGACGGCCTGCTCGAAGACCGAGGCGAGGCCGCCCGAGACCCCGGCATTGGCGAAGAAGATGTCGAGGCCGCCATGATATTGGAGCGCGGCCTGGACGAGGTCCTGGACGTCGTCCTCGCTGCCCGCGTCCGCTTGGATGCCAATGGCCGAGGCGCCGATCTCGGCGGCGGTCTCGTCCTGGCCCTTCAGGTCGGCGCAGATCACCCTGGCCCCCTCGGCGGCGAAGCGGATCGCGCTGGCGCGGCCGATGCCGGAGCCCGCGCCGGTAACGATGGCGATCTTGTCGGCGAGTCTCATGGTCGTTTCTCCGTCATCCCGGCGAAAGCCGGGACCTCATCGAGGAAAAGGCGTGGCGGGTCTCCCCGAGGTCCCGGCTTTCGGGTTCCCATCAAAGTAATACTTTGATGGGGTCCCTCCCGGGATGACGGTCTAGAGGCCGACGCCTGTCGTGCTCCCCCCGTCTACCACGATCGCCTGGCCCGTGACGAACGTCGAAGCGTCCGAGGCCAGGAACACGGCGGCCCCCGCAATCTCTTCCGGCTCGCCGATGCGCTGGAGGGGAGTATGCGCTGTGACCATCTTCAGGGTGTCCGGATTTTCCCAGAGCGCCCGGGCGAAATCGGTCCGGATCAGGCCCGGCGCGATGCAATTGACCCGGACCTGGTGCGGGCCGAACTCGGCGGCGAGGTTGCGGGCGAGCTGGAAGTCGGCGGCCTTGGAGACGTTGTAGGCGCCGATCACAGCGGAGGCCTTGAGGCCGCCGATCGAGCTGACGATGATTATCGAGCCCGCCTTGCGCTCGATCATCTCGGGGGCGACCATCTGGATCAGCCAATGGTTGGCGATGACGTTGTTCTCGAGGATCTTGCGGAACTGGTCGTCGGTGATGCCGCCCATCGGGCCGTAATAGGGGTTGGAGGCGGCGTTGCAGACGAGGATGTCGATCCGGCCGAGCTGCCGCCGCGTCTCGTCGACGAGGTTCTGGAGGGCGTCCTTGGAGGAGATGGAGGCCGGGACGACGATGGCGGCGCCGGAATGCTTCGCATTGATCGCATCGGCGACCTCCCGGCACGCTTCTTCCTTGCGGCTGGAGATGACCACCTTCGCGCCCTGGTCCGCCATCGCCTCGGCGATCGCCCGGCCGATTCCGCGTGAGGAGCCGGTGATGATCGCGACTTTGCCGGTGAGGTCGAAGAGGGGCATTTGATCCTCCGTTATACCGTCATGCCGGACTTGATCCGACATCCACCTTTCTTTCCCACCTCCCCAAGAGAAGATGGATCCCGGATCAAGTCCGGGATGACGGGTCATTCGAACACCACCACCGAGCGCGCCGCGTCGCCGCGCTTCATTCGTTCGAAGCCTTCGTTGACGCGCTCCAGCGGGATGGTCTCCGCGACGATCGAGTCGAGGTCGAGCAGGCCGCGCAGGTAGAAGTCGACGAGGCGCGGGATGTCGACCGGGAAGCGGTTGGCGCCCATGAAGGCGCCCTGGAGCTTCTTGCCCGACAGCAGGTCCATCGCGCCGAGGCCGACCTTCTCATTGAGCGGCATCATCCCGAGGATGGTCGCGGTGCCGCCGCGGCGAAGAGACTTGACGGCGAGGGCGGCCGAGGCGGGGCGGCCGACCGCCTCGATCGCATGGTCGACCCCCCCTTTGGTCATCTCGAGGATCCGCGCCGCGGCGCCTTCCTCCATCGGATCGAGGACGTCGGTGGCGCCGAGCCTGCGGGCGAGGTCGCGCTTCTCCGGAACCGGATCGGCGGCGACGATCCGGCCGGCGCCCGCGATCCGGGCGGCGTTGATCGTGGCGAGGCCGACTCCGCCGCATCCGATCACGGCCACCGTCTCGCCGGGAACGAGCTTGCAGGCGTTGAAGATGGTTCCGGCGCCGGTGGTCACCGCGCAGCCGATCACGGCGGCCCGGTCGAGCGGCATTTCGCGGTCGATGGCGACGCAGGCATGCTCATGGACCAGCATCGCCTCGGCGAAGCCGGAGAGGTTGAGCATCTGGTTGATCGCGCTTCCGTCCTCCGCGGTGATCCTCGGCGGGGCGCCCCTGGCCCGGCGAGTGTCGCCGCCGGGGCAGAGCGACATCCGGCCGGTGACGCAATATTCGCAATGGCCGCAGAAAGCGGAGAGGCAGGTGACGACGTGGTCGCCGACCTTCACCGTGCGGACTTCGCTGCCGACCGCCTCGACCACGCCCGCCGCCTCGTGGCCCGGGATGCAGGGGAGGGGGTGGGGGTAGGCGCCCTCGATGAAATGGAGGTCGGAGTGGCACAGGCCGCAGGCGGCAGTGCGGATCAGCACCTCGCGCGGGCCGGGGGAGTCGAGCGTGGCGCTCTCGATGGTGAGCGGGGTGCCGGGTTGGCGGAGGAGGGCGGCTTTCACAGGCCTCGTCCTCCCTGCCGCGAAGCGGTGGGGAGGGGGACCGCACGAAGTGCGGTGGAGGGGCCAACAGCGCCGATCGCCCCTCCACCATGCTTCGCATGGTCCCCCTCCCCATGAGCTTCGCTCACGGGGAGGACTGGCCGAGGCTCACACCGCATGCTTGGAGAACTCGATCCGGGCGATGGCGCGATTGTGGACCTCGTCGGGACCGTCAGCCAAACGCAGGGTGCGGATCCCGGCCCAGCTCTTGGCGAGCTCGAAATCCTGCGACACTCCGGCACCGCCATGGGCCTGGACCGCGTCGTCGATGATTCGGAGCGCCATGTTGGGGGCGTAGACCTTGATCATCGCGATCTCGGCGGCGGCCGCCTTGTTGCCGGCCTTGTCCATCATGTCGGCGGCCTTGAGGCACAGGAGGCGCGACATGTCGATGTCGATGCGCGCCGCCGCTACTCGCTGCTCCCAGACGCTGTGCTCCATCAGGCGCTTGCCGAAGGCGGTGCGCGACTGGAGGCGCTTGACCATCGCCTTCAGCGCCTCCTCGGCGACCCCGATGGTGCGCATGCAATGGTGGATCCGGCCCGGTCCGAGCCGCCCCTGGGCGATCTCGAAGCCGCGGCCCTCGCCGAGCAGCATGTTGGAGGCGGGGATACGCACGTCCTTGAGCTCGATCTCCATGTGGCCGTGCGGGGCGTCGTCATAGCCGTAGACGGTCAGCGCCCGCTCGACCGTGACCCCGGGGGCGTCGAGCGGCATCAGGACCATCGACTGCTGGCGATGCTTCTCGGCCCCGGTGTCGGTCTTGCCCATGACGATGGCGACCTTGCAGCGCGGATCGCCGGCGCCCGACGACCACCATTTGCGCCCGTTGAGGACGTAGGAATCGCCGTCGCGGCGGATCTCGCACTGGATGTTGGTCGCATCCGAGGAGGCGACGGCAGGCTCGGTCATCAGAAAAGCGGAGCGTATCTCACCGTTCATCAGCGGGCGGAGCCATTGCTCCTTCTGCTCGCGCGTGCCGTAGCGGTGGAAGACCTCCATGTTGCCGGTGTCGGGGGCGGAGCAGTTGAACACTTCTGACGCCCAGCCGATCCGGCCCATCTCCTCGGCGCAGAGGGCATATTCGAGGTTGGTGAGCTGCGTCCCCTCGAACTCGAAGCTTTCGTCGACATGACGCAGCGCCTGGCCGGGCGGCATGAACAGGTTCCATAGACCCGCCGCCCGCGCCTCGGGCTTCAGCTCCTCGATCACCTCGATCGGCTGCCAGCGGTCGCCCGCATTCAGCTGGTCCTTGTAATCCTTGTTCCTCGGGCGAATCCGAGTCTCGACGAAATCGCGGACCCGGTCGCGGTAAAAAGCCTGCCGTTCCGTAAGGTCGAAGTCCATGACGGCCGGATTCCTCTCTCTGCTGGTTCGCCCCCGCTGCCAGAAACCGCGGTTTCGCGCCAGTGGGCGGCGCGGCCGGATAGATTCACGGGCGGAACAGCCGGCGCTTAATGTACGTTAGGGGCTCCGTGCAAAGCGTATCCCCCAACTTCCTGATGCTGACCCGGGTCGGCTTCGCCGCCCGCGGCCTGCTCTACCTCATAATCGGCTATCTGGCTCTGAAGCTGGGGCGGACCGAGGATGCGGGCGGAGCGCTGGAGCATGTCTCGCGAGAGGCGGGCGGGCTGGTGCTCGGAGCATTGGCGCTCGGATTCGTCGCCTATGGGATCTGGCGGGTCGCCGATGCGATCTTCGACACCCAGAACAAGGGCGGCGACGCCAAGGGCATTGCCGGCCGGGGGGCGGGCGCGGTGAGCGGTCTCATCCATCTCGGTCTCGCCTTCACGGCGGCGAAGCTGGCTCTGGGCGGCGGCTCGGGCGGCGATTCGAGCGACAGCGCGGAGAGCGGCGCGGCGACCGCGATGAGCCTTCCGGGCGGCGATCTGCTTCTCTACGCCGCCGCCGCGATCCTCGCCGTGGCGGGGGCGGCTCAGCTCGTCGTCGCGGCAAAGCGCAGCTTCTGCAAGCATCTCGCAGCCGAGGCGAAGGACAAATGGTGGGTGATCGCGGCGGGTACCGCCGGCCATGCCGCGCGCGGAGTGATCTTCCTCGCTGCGGCCTGGCTGGTGTTCAACGCGACCCGTCATCACCAGGCCGAGGAGGCGGGAGCCCTCGGCGACGCCTTGACCAGCCTCCCCGACTCGCTCCGCGCCGCCGTCGCCGCGGGCCTGTGCCTGTTCGGGATCTACAGCCTGATCGAGGCCCGCTACCGGATCATCCCCGACCCCCATGTCAAGAACCGGGTGGCGGGCGCCTTCACGTGAGCCGCGAAGGCATTTTCCCGACCTTCTTCCTGTCGGGCTTCGAATGCTCGACCTTCATCTGGAAAGACCAGGGCCGCCGCGACCTGTGCGAGGAAACCCAGCATCTCGGCCATTCGGACGAGGACTACAGGATGCTCCGTACGCTCGGCATCGGAGTGGCGCGCGAAGGCATACCCTGGCCGCTGGTCGACAAGGGCGGCGGCCGCTACGACTTCTCCTATATCGATCCGTTCCTGGACGCCCAGCGACGCCACTCCATCCTTCCGATCTGGGACCTGTGCCATTACGGCTATCCCGACGATCTCGACCCCTTCGGCCCCGATTTCACGCCGCGGTTCGCAGCCTATGCCCGGGCCGCGGCGCGCTACGTCGCCGAGCGGGCCCATCACGGGCCGCTCTGCTTCACTCCGATGAACGAGCCGACCTTTTTCGGCTACATGGCCGGCGAATGGGCCTGGGCGGCGCCGTTCGGAAGGGACCGCGATTCCAGGCGGCGTCTGACCTTGGCCATGGCCGCGGCCGACATCGCGGCGGTCAAGGTCATCCGCTCCGACTTTCCGGAGGCGCGGATGGTCCATATCGACCCGCTCATCTGGGTGGTGCCGCCGCGCGACCGGCCTGACCTCGCCGAGGCGGCTCATCTCGAATCCCATGACGACGCCTATCTCGCCTGGGACGCCATCTCCGGCCGCCGCTTCCCGGAGCTGGGCGGCTCTCCCGAGATCCTCGATATCATCGGCTTCAACAATTACAGCTTCGGCCAGATGGAATATCGCGAGAAGGGTCCTCACGCCGCGCTGGAGCCGGGCGACGACCGGATCCGCCCGCTGTGCGACCTGATCGAGGAGGGCGCGAAGCCTTACGGCCGGCCGTGCATCGTCGCCGAGACGTCGGGCCTGAAGGGCGGCCGTCCCGACTGGCTGAACGACGTCGTGGCGGAGAGTCTCGCGGCCGTGAATCGAGGTGTCGACCTTCACGGCGTGTGCCTCTTCCCGGCCGTCGACATGCCCGACTGGGGCACCGGCGAATGGGTCAAGAACGGCATCGCCGACCTCGAGCGCCTGCCGAGCGGGGCGCTGATGCGGGTGCCCTACGTCCCTTATGTCGAGGCCTTGCACCGGTGGCAGCGGCGGCTCAACCGGGTGACCGAGCTGGACGAGGATCCGTTCGACACGGCGGTAAACCTGGAAGACATCGTCAGGGCGGCGAAGGAGATGGCGCCGGTGGCGGATCCGGACTGGCACTGACCCCAACCGGTTTAATTGGTGCCAGGCACCAATTTCTAAGCGCTTGAAATCCCAAGCTGAGACTGCGCGGCCGGGCCGGTCAGCGCGCCCGCGCGTGGGCCAGGCATTCGACCTCGACGAGCGCGCCCAAGGCGAGGCCGTCGGCGCCGAAGGCGCTTCGGGCGGGCAGGCGGTCGGGCTTGAAATAGGTCATGTAGACCCGGTTGAACGCCTGCCACTCGCGCATGTCGTCGATCATCACCGTGCATTTGAAGACGTCGTCGAAGGAGCGGCCGGCGCGGACGAGCATCGCGCCGATATTGGCCATCGTCTGGCGAGTCTGCGCTTCGATCCCCGGGGCAAGCCGGCCGTCGCTGCCGGTGCCGATCACGCCTGAGAGGTAGAGCACGTCGCCGACCCGCACCGCCGAGGAGAAAGGCAGCCGGAAGCCGCCGGCGCGGGCCGCCGCCTGAGCCGCTTCGTCGGGCGGATAATATTCGACCTGGGGGCGCTGTGCGGCCGCCGCGCAGCCGGCCAGCAGCACCGCCGCGGCGGCGGCCGGGACGAGCGGGGCGGGGAACCTCTTCATGGCAGGCAGCCTAAAGCGACGGCCCGGCCCGGTCTATGTCCGGTTGACGCCTTCCGCGAGCCGCGCCATTGACGTTAACGTAAAGCTGAGGGAGCCGCCCGTGACCGACCTCGACACCTTCCGCGCCGAGACGCGCGCCTGGCTTGAAGCCAATTGCCCGCCCGAGATGCGCGAACCGATGCGGGACGAGAGCGACGCCTGCTGGGGGGGGCGCAACGCGGCGTTCAAGAACGAGTCGCAGAAACAGTGGATGGAGCGGATGGCGGAGCGCGGCTGGACCGTGCCCGACTGGCCGAAGGACTATGGCGGCGGCGGGCTTTCGCCGGCCGAGACCAAGATCCTCAGGCAGGAGATGGCCCGGATCGGGGCGCGCAACCCCCTGATGAGCTTCGGCATCTCGATGCTCGGCCCGGCGCTGCTCAAATACGGCAGCGAGGCGCAGAAGAAGCGCTTCCTGCCCGAGATCGCCCGCGGCGAGATCCGCTGGTGCCAGGGCTATTCGGAGCCGAACGCCGGCTCCGACCTCGCCTCGCTCCAGACCAAATGCGAGGACAAGGGCGATCACTGGCTGGTCAACGGCCAGAAGGTGTGGACTTCATACGCCGACAAAGCCGACTGGATCTTCTGCCTGGTTCGCACCGACTTCCAGGCGCCCAAGCATAAGGGGATCAGCTTCATCCTGTTCGACATGGCGAGCCCGGGCGTGTCGACCAGGCCGATCCTTCTCATCTCCGGCTCGTCGCCTTTCTGCGAAACCTTCTTCGACGACGTGAAGGTGCCCAAGGATCAGGTGGTCGGCGAAGTCAACAAGGGCTGGGACGTCGCCAAATATCTGCTCGGCCACGAACGCGAGATGATCAGCGGAATGGGGCTGGGCGGCCAGACCGAGAGCCTGGGCGCCGCGTTCGCGGACGTCGCCGCGGGCGATCCCTTGCTGCGCGCCGACCTGGCCCGCTTCGACGTCGACGCCATGGCCTTCCGGGCGATGTCCGAGCGGTTCATCGACGAGTTGAAGGTGGGCATGGCCCACCCGGCCCAGCCCTCGATGATGAAATATGTCGGAACCGAGCTGAACAAGGCGCGGCACGAGCTGGTCATGGCCGCGGGCGGGTCGAACGCGCTGGAATGGGAGAGCGAGAGAAGCCGCAAGGGCAAGTCGGCGCGCGAGTGGCTGAGGACCAAGGCCAATTCGATCGAGGGCGGGACGAGCGAGGTCCAGCTCGGGATCGTTGCCAAACGGATTCTGGATTTGCCGGGGGCCTGATGAGGAACCGTCATCCCGGCGAAAGCCGGGACCCCAGCGAGAATAAGCGCTATCGCCCTTCACCCCACGGGGCCCCGGCTTTCGCCGGGGTGACGGAGTAGAAAATGCCGCTCTACCTTACCGAAGACCAGGTCATGCTTCGCGACACGGCGCGGCAGCTGATGGCGGACGAAGGCTCGATAGCCGGACAGCTTCGCAAATATCGCGACATGGAGTGCAAGGACGGCTTCGGCCATGCGCTTTGGAAGCAGCTCGCCGAACTGGGCTTCAACGGAATATTGATCGGCGAAGCGGATGGCGGCCTCGGCCTCGGCCATGTCGAGGCCGGGATCGTGCTCGAGGAGATCGGTCGAAACCTCACCCCTTCCCCCTTCCTGATCAGCGCGGTCGCGGTGGTGGAGGCGCTCAAGGGCACGCCCCATGCGCAACGCTGGTTTCCGGGGATCCTTGCCGGCGATGCCGTCGCGGCGCTCGCCATCGATGAAGGGCCGAAGCACAGGCCGGAGGCGATCGCGATGCGCGCCGAGCGGGCCGGCAACGGCTTCCGGCTCTCGGGGCGCAAGCAGTTCGTCGTCCAGGGCGCTTCGGCCGACGTGATCGTGGTCGCAGCCCGCACCGACGAGGGCCTCACCCTGTTCGCGGTGGAGAAGGAAGCGAAGGGCCTGGACGTGGAGGGCGTGCGGCTGGTCGATTCCAGCATCGGCGCCCGGCTCGATTTTCACGGCGTCGAAGTGAATGCCGACGCCGTCATCGGCGAGGTCGGCGGCGGCGGTGAGGTGCTCGGCCGGGTGCTTAACGCCGGGCGCGCGGGCGCCGCCTCGGAAATGGTCGGGCTCGGTTCGGCGGCGATGGGGATGACGATCGATTATTTGAAGCAGAGGAAGCAGTTCGGCCGGCTGATCGGCGAGTTCCAGGTGCTCCAGCACCGCGCCGCCCACCTCTATTCGGAGCTGGAGATCGCCCGTTCGGCGGCGCTCAAGGCCCAGCAATTGCTCGACGAGGGCAGTGCGGAGGCGGAGGCGATGGTCTCGGTCGCCAAGGCCAAGGCCGGCCGGGCCTCGACCCTCGCGGTACAGGAGGGCGTCCAGATGCACGGCGGCATCGGGATGACCGACGAATATGACATCGGCCTGTACATGAAACGGGACCGGGCCCTGAACGAGCTGTTCGGCGATCCCAACTACCATGCCGACAAGCTGGCGCGGATGAAGGGATACTAGCTTCCCCTCCCTGGAAGGGAGGGGTTAGGGGTGGGTAGGCGAGCGTCGCGAAGCCTTCTCTGCCTCGGAGTTTCGGCCGCCTTCGGCGGACCCACCCCCAGCCCTTCCCTTGCAGGGAGGGGAGGAGTTTCCTGAATGCCCCTAGACCCCGAATCCTTCGACCTTCTCCTCTCCACCGTCCGCCGCTTCGTTCGCGAGCGCCTGCGCCCGCTCGAGGAGCGGGTCGACCGCGAGGACGAGGTTCCGGCAGATATCGTCGCAGAGATGCGGGAGATGGGCTTGTTCGGCCTTTCCATCCCGGAGGAACATGGCGGGCTCGGGCTGACCATGTCGGAAGAAGTCCGGGTGGCGCTCGAGCTGGGCGGGACCACGCCGGCTTTCCGTTCCACGTTCGGAACCAATGTCGGGATCGGGAGCCAGGGCCTGGTGATGGCCGGGAGCGAGGCGCAGAAGGCCGAGTGGCTTCCCCGAATCGCGACCGGCGAGATCATCACGAGCTTCGCCCTCACCGAACCGGGCGCCGGCTCCGACAGCGCGTCGGTGCAGACCAAGGCGATCCGCGAGGGCGATGTCTACCGCCTCAGCGGGACCAAACGCTTCATCACCAACGCCGACAAGGCCTCGCTGTTCACGGTCATGGCGCGGACCGGGGAGCCCGGCGCGAAGGGCGTCTCCGCCTTCCTCGTCCCCGCCGACCTGCCCGGAGTCAGCGTCGGCAAGCCCGAGAGGAAGATGGGCCAGCAGGGCGCCCATGTCTGCGACGTCAATTTCGACGGAGCGCCGGTGCCTGCGGCCAACCGGCTCGGCGAGGAAGGCGAAGGGTTCCGGATCGCGATGCGGGTGCTCGACCGCGGCCGGCTGCACATCGCCGCGGTCTGCGTCGGGATCGCCGAGCGGCTGATCGCCGACTCGGTCGGCTACGCGGCCGAGCGAAGGCAGTTCGGCAAAGCCCTCGCGGAGTTCCAGCTGATCCAGGCGATGATCGCGGATTCCAAGACCGAGACCATGGCCGCGAGGGCGCTGGTCCTCGAAGCCGCGGGTCTGAAAGACAGGGGCGAGCCGATCACGCTCGAAGCGGCGGCCGCCAAATATTTCGCGAGCGAGACGGTGGGGCGGGTTGCGGACCGGGCCGTGCAGATATTCGGCGGCGCCGGCTATATCGCAGACTACGGGATCGAGCGGCTGTACAGGGACGTCCGGCTGTTCCGGATCTACGAGGGGACGAGCCAGATCCAGCAGCTGGTCATCGCTAGGGAGGTGATGAAGCGGGGCGGTTAATCTCCCCTCCCTGCAAGGGAGGGGCAGGGGTGGGTCCGCCGAAGGCGGCCGAAACTCCGAACGCCCGAAAGTCTCGCTGCGCTCGCCTACCCACCCCCGACCCCTCCCTTTCAGGGAGGGGAGCTAGCGCCGAACCATCAGGTTCATTCGCGCCGCGGCGATCGGCTTGTCCCGGTCCTGTTGCCAGGCATGGGCCTCGACGTTCGCCACCCGGCTTCCGAGCCTCGTCACCACGGCCGAGGCGAAAGTGTCGTGGTCGATGCCGCCGCGCATGAAGTCGACGCTGACGTTGATCGGCCTGGCGGTCGAGCCTTCGCCCAGCGCGTCATAGAGCGTTCCGAGAGCGGCGAATTCCAGCAGGCCCGCGATGGCGCCGCCGTGAAGGAAGCCGGGACGGCCCACCACTTCCTCGCGGAAGGGCATTATCCAGAGCAGGGCGCCGTCCTCGGCGCGCTCGGTGCGCAGGCCGAGGAGCTCGGCATAAGGGGGAAGGGGGTGCATGGGGAGGCGTCTAACCTCTCCGTCATCCCGGCGAAAGCCGGGACCTCAGGCCGCTAAGGGCACGGCGGGTCTCCCCGAGGTCCCGGCTTTCGCCGGGATGACGGAATTGGTCCAGGTCTGCTGGCTCGTCCACGTCGCGCAGCGTCTCGCCCACGTGCAGCGACCAGCCGAGCGCTTCGATCCTTTCGACGGTTCCGGCGGCGACCGAGTCCGTGCTCCAGGCGATGCCGGTGAAGAGGCTTGAGTCGAACCGGCGCAGGCCGAGGAGGACGTAGCCGCCGTCCAGCGCGGGATGGATCACCGCATCGTGAGCGGACAGGGCGTGCGCGGCAGCGAGAAGCCGTTCCTGGCCGAGCTCGGGGCAGTCGCTTCCGATGAGCAGGACCGCGCCGCCGGCGAGCGCGCGCCGGGCAGCGCGGCCGAGGCGCTCGCCCAGATCGCCCTCGCCCTGCGCGGTGAAGTCCAGCCCCGGCCTCGGCTTGTACCAGGAGGCGGGGTCGGGGTCGCCGCACAGCTCGACCGGAAGCCCGGTGTCGCGCGCCTGAAGGAGCGTCCAATCCAGCATCCGGCGGGCCATCTTGGCCGCGCCGTGCTCGCCCAAAGCCGGGATCAGCCGGGTCTTCACCCGTCCGGGAACCGGCGCCTTGGCGAAGACGACGATCCGGGTCACCCGCGCCGCCAGGAGTGATAGCGCTCCAGCCAGGCGAGCAGACGCTCGGGCTTGTGAGCCTTCTTCCATTCCCCGGCGGCATATTTGTTGGCCTCGGCGAGGGTCGGGTAGGCGTGGATGGTGCCGAGCAGTTTATTGAGGCCGACGCCGTGCTTCATCGCCAGCACGAGCTCGGGGAGCAGCTCGCCCGCGTTGGCCGCGACGATGGTGGCTCCGAGCAGCCGGTCCTTGCCGGGCATGACGAGCAGCTTGACGAAGCCCCGATTAGCGCCCTCGGCCAGGGCGCGGTCGAGATGGGAGAGGTCGTAGCGGACGACCTCACAGGCGATCCCCGCCGCCTCGGCCGAAAGCGCGTTATGCCCGACATGGGCGACCTCCGGATCGGTGAAGGTGACCCAGGGCAGGACCCGGTAATCGGCGCGGAAGCGCTTCAGATGCCCGAACAGGCCGTTCACCGCGGCGAACCAGGCCTGGTGAGCCGCGAAATGGGTGAACTGATAGGGGCCGGCGACGTCGCCGACCGCGTAGATATTGGGGAAGCGGGTCTCCAGCCATTCGTTGACGGCGATGGTCCGGCCGGTCTCGATGCCGAGATCCTCCAGTCCGTAGCCGCTCAGCCGCGCCTTGCGCCCGACCGCGACGACGATCTCGTCGAAGGGGATGGCGGTCTCGGCGCCCTCCGCCCGGACGATCAGCGACTTCCCCTCCACCCGCACCGCTTCGTGGCCGGCGCGGATTTCCACTCCCTCCTCGCGAAGCACCGCCTCGATAAGCGCGGAGGCGTCCTCATCCTCTTTCGGAAGCAGCCGCGGACCGTTTTCGACCTGAGTCACCTTCGCGCCGAGGCGGGCGAAGGCCTGGGCCATTTCGGTGCCGATCGGGCCGCCGCCGACGATGGCGATCCGCTCCGGCACGCGGTCGCGGCCGCGCAGGGCGGTCCACATCGTGTCGCTGGTCAGGAAGCCGCTTTCCGCAAGGCCGGGAATGTCCGGCACCGCAGGCTCGCCCCCGGCGGCGATGACGATCGCCCGTGCGGTCAGCCGCCCGCCGCCGTCTATCTCGACCGTCCAGGGATCGACCAGCTTCGCATGGCCCTTGCGCACGTCGACCCCGAGGCCCGTATAGCGCTCGACGCTGTCGGCGGGCGCGATCTCGGCGACGATCCGGTGGATCCGTTCCATCACCTCGCCGAAGCGCACCTGCGGCTCGGCCGGAGCGATTCCGTAGGCGGCGGCGGTCCGGATCTCGTGGGCGGCGCGGGCGCTCCGGATCAGGGCCTTGGACGGCACGCAGCCGGTGTTGAGGCAGTCGCCGCCCATCTCGCCTTTTTCGATCAGGGTGACCTTGGCCCGGACCGTCGCCCCGATCAGCGCAGTGACGAGGCCGCCGGCCCCCGCGCCGATGACGATGAGGTTGCGGTCGAAGCGCCTCGGCCGCCGCCAGCGCCGATAGACGCGCCTCCGCTTCCACCAGCCGACCAGCGCTTTGGCGAGAAGCGGGAAGAGGCCGAGCAGGACGAACGAGCCGATCAGGGCCGGCGAGAAGATGTCGCTCGTGCTCTCGATCCCGCCGAGCTGGGTGCCGGCGTTCACGTAGACTATCGTCCCGAGCAGCATCCCGGCCTGGCTGACCAGGGCGAAGGTGAGGAGCCGCATGGCGGTCAGCCCCATGGCGAGGTTGATGAGGAAGAAGGGGAAGGCCGGGATGAGACGAAGTGTCAGGAGGTAGAAGGCGCCGTCCCGGGCGATGCCCCGGTCGATCGAATCGATGCGCCCGCCGAACCGTGCCTTGACCCAGTCCCGAAGCAGATAGCGCGACGAGAGGAAGGCGAGGCTCGCCCCGATCGTCGAGGCGAAGGAGGCGATCAGGGTCCCTTCCCACAGCCCGAAGATCGCCCCGGCCGCCAGCGTCAGGATCGCCGCTCCCGGCAGCGAGAGCGCGGTGACGGCGACGTAGAGCAGGAAGAAGGCGGCCACCGCCGCGACGGGATTGGCATCGACATAGGCCGCAAGCGCCGCCTGCCGCGCCTTGAGGCTGGCGAGGGTCAGGTAATCGCCGAGGTCGAAGAAGAAGAAGGCCGCGATCGCCGCGGCGATGAGGAGCAGAAGGAGGATCCGGCCTTGGCTGCCCCGATTCATCGACTTGCTCCCTGGATCGACGCCGGGCCGCCGAGGTCTGGGGCCTAACATCGAGCGCGCAATTCGCCTATCCTAGCCCGCCTCATGCAAGCAACGCTCTCGCCTTTCGCAGACCCGGCCGCCCGACCGCTCGATCCGGCCAAGTTCCGCGATGCCGCGCTCACAGCGAAAGGCGAGCCGCGCGCCCGGGTGGCGCTCGGGCGGCTGGAGACGCTCTGGATCAACACCGGAACGCTGTGCAACCTCGCCTGCAAGAGCTGCTATATCGAGAGCTCGCCGACCAACGATGCGCTGGTTTATCCGACGCTGGCCGAGATCCTCCCCTATCTGGACGAAGCGGCGGCGCTCGGCACGCGCGAGATCGGCTTCACTGGCGGCGAGCCGTTCATGAACCGCGATTCGATCGCGATGATCGCAGCGGCGCTGGAGCGCGGCTTCGAAGCGCTCGTCCTGACCAACGCGATGCGGCCGATGCGGCGCTTCGAGGCGGCGCTCGGCGCCTTGCCGCGCGACCGGCTGACGATTCGGGTCAGCCTCGATCACCACAGCCGGGCGGTCCATGAAGCCGAGCGCGGACCGGGCACCTGGGCCAAGGCGCTGGACGGACTGCGCTGGCTTGAGGCCGAAGGATTCAGGACGGCCATCGCCGGCCGCCAGCTTCCCGGCGAAAGTCTCGACCGGGCGCAGGCGGGCTATTCCGCTTTATGCCGGCGACAGGGCCTGGTCGCAGAAGCCGGCCTCGTTCTCTTTCCGGCCATGGACTCCGCCGCCGACGTGCCCGAAATTACCGAGGCCTGCTGGGGCATCCTCCACGTCGCTCCGTCGACGATGATGTGCGCATCGAGCCGGATGGTCGTCAAAGCGAGGGGCGCGCCGCGCCCCCATGTCGTCGCCTGCACCTTGCTTCCCTACGATCCGCAATTCGCGCTCGGCCCGACGCTGGCCGAGGCGGCGCGGGAAATCCCGCTCAACCACCCCCACTGCGCCCGCTTCTGCGTGCTGGGCGGTGCGAGCTGCTCGGCCTGATCGTCCTCCCCATCGCGAGATGGGGAGGGGGACCACCCGAAGGGTGGTGGAGGGGTAATTGCACAGGCCTGGGTCAGCTACTCCTCCACTACACTTCCTGTGGTTCCCCTCCCCATGCCATGGCATGGGGAGGATGATGCTTTCCGTCGTCATCCCGACCCTGAACGGGGCCGCCACGCTCGGCGCCTGCCTGGAGTCGGTACGTGACGCCGACGAGATCGTCGTCGTCGACGGCGGCTCGACCGACGGCTCCGCCGCCCTTGCCCGAAGCTCGGGCGTGCGCCTCGTGCGATCCGCCCGAGGCCGCGGCGTCCAGCTCGCCGCCGGCGCGGCGGCGGCGGAGGGCGACTGGCTGCTCTTCCTCCACGCCGACACCTTGCTCGCGCCGGGCTGGCGCGAGGCGGCGGGGGAGCACATGGGCCGGCGGCCGGCGAGGGCTGCCTGTTTCCGCTTCCGCCTCGATTCGGCCGAACGGCGCGCCCGGCTAGTCGAGGCCGGAGTCGCGCTGAGAGTGCGGATGCTGGGCATGCCATATGGCGACCAGGGTCTGCTCGTCTCGCGCCGCCTTTACGACGCGGTCGGCGGCTTCCGGCCGCTGCCGCTGATGGAGGACGTCGACCTCGTGCGAAGGATCGGGCGGATCGAACGGCTCGGCGTGGACGCCGTCACCTCGGCCGAACGCTGGCGGCAGGGCGGCTGGCTGAGACGTTCGGCGCGCAACCTGCTCTGCCTGACGCTCTATCGCTTGGGCATGAGCGCGGAGCGGGTGGCGCGGCTTTATGGCTGAGGTCTCATGACGACTTGGGAAAAACCCTTCGGCACACAGCATCCAGCTTCCGAAGCAGCGCCGGATCGCGCGCGTCGGGCGCGGTGATGATTGCGGTGTCGAGCGCGACATCGATCGGCGACGCCTCGCGCTCGGCCGGCAGCCCCTTTGCGAACGCCTCGACCATGTGCCGGGCCGTGGCTGAATTGGCCGTGAGCTGCGCAATGATGGCCGAGACCTCGACGGCCTCCTCGCCCCGCCGCCAGCAATCGTAATCGGTGACCATCCCGGCCAGGGCGTAGGGAAGCTCGGCCTCCCGCGCCAGCTTGGCCTCCGGCATCGCAGTCATCCCGATCACGTCGCAGCCCCAGCTCCGGTAGAGCCGGCTTTCCGCCCGCGACGAGAATTGAGGCCCCTCCATCGCGAGATAGGTGCCCCCTCGGGTGACTCCCGCACCGGCCGTCTCCGCTGCCGCCGCGAGCAGCGCCGAGAGCCGCGGGCAGACCGGATCGGCCATCGAGACGTGGGCGACGAGGCCGGGGCCGAAGAAGCTCTTCTCGCGGGCGATGGTGCGGTCGATGAACTGGTCGACGATGACGAAGCGGCCGGGCTCAAGCTCTTCCCGAAGCGATCCGACTGCGGAGATGGCGATGAGATCGGTGCAGCCGGCCCGCTTCAATGCGTCGACATTGGCCCGGGCGTTGACCTGGCTGGGCGGAATCCCGTGGCCCCGGCCATGGCGCGGAAGGAAGACGAACCGGACGCCGTGCAGCCGGCCGACCAGCAGCGCGTCCGACGGGGCGCCCCAGGGCGTGTCCACCGCGATCCACTGCGCCTCCTCCAGCGCCTCCATCCCGTACAGCCCCGAGCCGCCGAGGATTCCGATCGTCCATTCGCCCATGGGGCCGCATTACGCATCTTCTCCCCTCCCTGGAAGGGAGGGGCCGGGGGTGGGTAGGCGAGCGCAGCGAGACTGCTTTCCGCCTTGGAGTTTCGGCCGCCTTCGGCGGACCCACCCCCAGCCCCTCCCTTTCAGGGAGGGGAGTTCAGGTGAGGATTATTCGCAGGTCGTTGACGTTGGTTCCGGTGGGTCGGGTGACGAACAGGTCACCGCGCCGGGCGAACCAGTGGGTGGAATCGTTGTCGTCGAGCGCCGCCTCGGCCCCGGCCGGGTCGCCGCCCTCGAAGAAGGCGCCGGCGGCGTAGCTGAAGCCGTCGATTCCATCGGTGTCGGCCGAGAGCCCGCAAATCTCCGGATGACCGGCAAGGGCCAGAGCGGCGGCGAGCGCATATTCCTGGTTCGGGCCCCCTATCCCCTCGCCTTGCACCGTCACTGTGAGCTCGCCGCCCGAGACGAAGGCGGCGCCGCGCGGCGCCGCCAGAGCGAGCGCGGCATGCTCGCGCCCCACCTCCCGCGCTTCCCCCTCGCATTCGAGCCGGCGGACCGAATAGCCGAGCCGCTCAGCCTCGGCCGCGGCGGCCGCCAGCGCATCCGCGCCCCGGGCGACGATCCGGTAGCTCCCCGGCGCCCTCTCCGGAGTCTCCGACCAGCCCCGCTGCGGAGCCTCGATCGAATTGCGCTCGAGGATCGCCCGCGCCTGACCGAGCGTAGTGGGGTCGGCCGCGGTCGGGCCTGAGCCGATATCCTCCGGCCGATCGCCGAGAACGTCCGAAATGGCCAGCGTGACGACCCGCGCCGGTGCCGCCGCCAGAGCCAGCCGCCCGCCCTTGAAGCGCGAAAGGTGGCGGCGCACGCAATTGATCTCGCGGATCGTCGCTCCGGAGCGAAGCAGCGCCTCGGTCAGCTCGGCTTTGGCCTGCAGGCCGAGGCCCTCTCCGGGGAGGCAGGCCAGAGACGAGGCGCCGCCGCTGAGCAAGACCAGCACGAGATCATCTTCGCCGGCATCGGACGCCAGGGCCAGCAGCCGGCCAGCGGCGATGTAGCTGCCCGAACAGGGGATCGGATGGTCGGAATGCCTGACCTCGATCCTGTCGAGCGATCCCGGGGTTCCGTGGGGCGCCACCGCGAGGCCCGACAGCGGTCCGCGCCAGCGCGCCTCGACCGCCGCCGCCATCGGGATCGCGGCCTTGCCCAGCGCGAGCAGGATCGTCCGGCCCGGCGGCGGGTCGGGCAGGTGGGCGGGCAGCACCCGCTCCGGCAGGCAGGCCTCCAGGCCGGCCCGCCAGATTCGTTCCAGATGACCGCGCCGATCCATCCGGCAAGCCTGGCGTCTGCGGGGCCCGGACTCAAGAGCAGCCCCTTCTCCGCCAAGGCTTTTCAAGGGCTTGGAAATTGGTGCCTGGCACCAATTTTGTTGGGGGCTTCACTGCACCGCGTCCTGGGCTAGACTCCGCCCGTGAAACGCGCTTCCCGCATCGCCCTTAGAGCCGCCGGCGCTCTCCTCGCCGTTCCTTTCCTCTATTTCCTCGCCGCCCTGATCCTCGGTGCGGTCCCGGCCAATCGCAGCTGGCAGGAGCCGAAGGAGGGCGTGACGATCTTCGTCCGGACCAACGGGGTTCATACCTGGATCCTGGTGCCCAAGGTCACGCCCGAAATGGATTGGCGGCCGCTCGTCCCGGGCGGGCACCTGAAGGACCCGCGCTGGGGGGCCGGCAATTATGTCGCTTTGGGCTACGGCAACCGGACCTTCTACCTCGAGACCCCGACCTGGGGCGACCTCACGATGAAGAACGCCTTCGTCGCCGCCTTCGGCCAGGGCCGCAGCCTGATGCACGCCGACCACGACCATGATCCGCGGGCGACTGAGGACACCAGGCCGATCGTGCTGCGGCGTGGGGAATATCGCCGGCTCGTCGAATTCGCGCGGGCCAGCTTCCAATATGACGGCGGGGGGCGAACCATGCCGATCCTCGGGCGCGGCTACGGGACGTCCGACATGTTCTACGAGGCGGTGGGACCGTATAGCGCCGTCTATACCTGCAACAGCTGGACCGGAGCGGCGCTTCGCCATGCGGGAGTGAAGACGGGCGTCTGGACCCCGCTCTCCCAGAGCATCATGTGGCGGCTCTAAATCCTCCCCGACATTTGTCGGGGAGGGGGACCGCGCGAAGCGCGGTGGAGGGGTTCTTCTCGGACTCAGCAAGGCCCCTCCACCATGCTTCGCATGGTCCCCCTCCCCTGCAAATGCAGGGGAGGATTTTCACCTACCCACGCCCCGCCCCCTGCGTTAGAGGGGCTGCCAACCGACAAACCACAGGGGGTTTCGATGGCGAAGATACTCGGCAACTTCCATTTCGCGCTGCTGATCGGCGTCGTCCTGCTGGTCGCGGCGATGTTCGGGCTGCACGGCGGGCTGATCGGCGACGGCAGCTACGACTGGACGCAGTTCATGCGTTACCTGCACATCTTCGCCGGTATCCTGTGGATCGGGCTGCTCTATTATTTCAACTTCGTGCAGATCCCGACCATGCCCAAGGTCCCGGCCGAGCTGAAGCCGGGAGTCACCAAGCATATCGCGCCGGTCGCCTTGTTCTGGTTCCGCTGGGCGGCGCTGGCGACGGTGATCCTCGGGCTGCTGACGGGCGAGATGAAGGAGGGCGGCTATACCGCCCGCGCTCTCGGCCTCGCCGAGACTCACCGCACCATCGGAATCGGCATGTGGCTCGGGATCATCATGGCGGTGAACGTCTGGTTCGTGATCTGGCCGAACCAGAAGCGCGCGCTCGGGATCGTTCCGGCCGCGGACGACGTGAAGGCGCGCTCGGCCTCGGTCGCGATGATGGCTTCGCGGACCAACCTCATCCTGTCGCTCCCGATGCTCTATTGCATGGTCCTCTACGCGCATCTCAGCGCCTGAATCGCTCAAGCCGCCGCGGATGACGAAAGGCTGGTCCTTCTCCATCGACCGCGGCGGCACCTTCACCGACATCGTCGCCCGGGCCCCCGACGGCCGGCTGCTGACGGCCAAGCTGCTCTCCGACAATCCCGAGCAATATGACGATGCCGCCGTCGAGGGCATCAGGCGGCTGACCGCGGAGCATGGCGAGGCGCCGCTGGACTCGGTCAAGATGGGCACTACCGTGGCCACTAACGCCCTCCTCGAGCGCAAGGGCGAAAAGCTCCTCCTCGCCATCACTCACGGCTTCGGCGACGCGCTGAGGATCGGCTACCAGGCGCGGCCGGACATCTTCGCGCGGCGGATAATCCTGCCCGAGGCGCTGTACAGCAACGTCATCGAAGTGGACGAGCGAGTGACGGCGGACGGCGGGGTCCTTCGACCGCTCGACCTGGAAGACGCCCGTTCCTCCCTTATCAGCGCTTATGAGGGCGGGTATCGATCGATCGCCATCGTCCTGATGCACGGCTGGCGCTGGACCGCCCACGAGGCGGCGCTCGCGGATCTGGCCGGGGAGATCGGATTCACCCAGGTGTCGGCGAGCCACCGGGTCGGGCCGCTGATCAAGCTGGTCGGGCGCGGCGACACGACCGTGGTCGACGCCTATCTCTCCCCCGTCCTCCGCCGCTACGTCGACCGGGTGGTCGCAGCTCTGGGGGAGGAAGCGCGGCTCTTCTTCATGCAGTCGTCGGGCGGGCTCACCGACGCCGCCGCCTTCCAGGGCAAGGACGCCATCCTCTCCGGTCCCGCCGGCGGAATCGTCGGAATGGCGAAGACCGCCGAGGAAGCGGGCTTTTCGAAAATCATCGGCTTCGACATGGGCGGCACGTCGACCGACGTCTCCCATTATGCCGGCGCCTACGAACGCACCAACGAGACGATCGTCGCCGGGGTCCGGGTTCGGGCTCCGATGCTCGAGATCCACACGGTGGCGGCGGGGGGCGGCTCGGTCTGCCATTATGACGGCGCGCGCTTCCGGGTCGGACCGGACAGCGCCGGCGCGGTGCCGGGGCCGGCCTGCTACCGGCGCGGCGGGCCGCTCACCATCACCGACTGCAACGTCGTCCTCGGCAAGATCAGGCCGGAGCATTTCCCCCGGGTCTTCGGCCCCGGCGGCGACGCGCCGATCGACGCGGCGGCCTCGCTAAGGCTGTGCGAGGCGATCGGCGCCGAGGCCGGAATGTCGGCCGCCGAGGCCGCCGCGGGCTTCGTCCGGATCGCCGTCGACAACATGGCGAGCGCGATCAAACGGATCTCCATCGCCCGGGGCCATGACGTCACGCGCTACACTCTGGCCTGCTTCGGAGGCGCCGGCGGCCAGCATGCCTGCCTCGTCGCCGACGCGCTCGGAATGGGGCGGGTGATGATCCATCCGCTCGCCGGGGTGCTCAGCGCTTACGGGATGGGCCTCGCAGACATGGTCGAGCTGAGGCAGCGGAGCGTTGGGGGGGAGGCGCTGGACGATGTGCTGGCGGACCTCGCGGCGGAGGCGGAGGCGGCTCTGAGGGGGCAGGGGGCCGAGGCGATCGGCCTGAAGCGGCGGGCGGCGTTGAGGTACGAGGGAAGCGATTCGAGCCTCGAGGTGGAAGCCGGGGCCGTGGATGAGATGCGGGAAGCGTTCGAGGAGGCGCACAGAACCAGGTTCGGATTCATGTCGCCCGAAACCCCGGTGGTCGTCGAGACGGCGATCGTCGAGGCCTCGTCCTCCCCGTCGCGAAGCGATGGGGAGGGGGACCATGCGAAGCATGGTGGAGGGGCGAATTGCGTCGTCGGCCCCTCCACCGCCTTCGGCGGTCCCCCTCCCCACGAGGCTGCGCCTCGCAGGGAGGATGAGGTTCTCGACCGCGCCTCCCTGTCCCCCGGAGCCGTCATCCCCGGCCCGGCCCTCATCATCGACCCCTCCGCCACCACCGTCGTCGAGCCCGGCTGGCGGGCCGAGGTCGACCCGCTCGGCAACCTCGTCCTCACCCGCTCCACGCCCCGCGAGAGCGCCCGCGCAATCGGCGCCGACGTCGATCCGGTCATGCTCGAAGTGTTCAACAATCTGTTCATGGCCGTCGCCGAGGAGATGGGGGTCGCGCTCCAGAACACGGCGAGCTCGGTCAACATCAAGGAGCGGCTCGATTTCTCCTGCGCCTTGTTCAATTCCGGCGGGGCCCTCATCGCCAACGCGCCGCACATCCCGGTCCACCTCGGCTCGATGGGCGATTCGATCCGGACGATCATCGACTCGAGAGGCGAAGGACGGGACGGGCGCGGCATTCGCGAAGGCGACGTCTACGTCCTGAACGCCCCCTATCGCGGCGGCACCCATCTGCCCGACATCACCGTGATCATGCCGGTCTTCGCTTCGGAGGGCGACGAGGCGCCGGCCTGGTTCGTCGCCGCCCGCGGCCACCATGCCGATATCGGCGGGATCGCTCCCGGATCGATGCCGCCGGACAGCCATACGATCGCCGAAGAAGGCGTTCTGATCGACAATGTGCTGCTCGTCGACGAGGGCCGCTTCCTCGAGGCCGAGATGCGCGCGCTGCTGGACTCCGGCCCCTGGCCGGCACGAAGGCCCGACCGCAACATTTCGGACCTCAAGGCCCAGATCGCCGCCTGCGCCCGGGGGGCGGCCGAGATGCGGCGGGTGGCGGGCGAATATGGCCGCGACGTCGTCGACGCCTACATGGCCCATGTCCAGGCCAATGCCGAGGAGGCGGTCCGGCGGCTGATCGGTTCGCTTCGCGACGGCGACTTCCGCTACGCAATGGACAATGGCGCGGAGGTCTGCGTCGGCATCCGGGTCGACGCGCGGAACCGATCCGCGGTCGTCGACTTCACCGGCACGAGCGCGCAGCAGCCGAACAATTTCAACGCGCCTTATTCGATCTGTCGCGCTGCGACCCTCTACGTCTTCCGAACCCTGGTCGACGACCGGATCCCGATGAACGACGGCTGCCTGAGGCCGATCACGCTCGTCGTGCCGGAAGGTTCGATGCTCAATCCGCGCTACCCGGCCGCGGTCGTCGCGGGCAACGTCGAGACCAGCCAGGTGATCACCGACGCGCTCTTCGCCGCCTGCCGGGCGCTTGCGCCGAGCCAGGGGACGATGAACAATTTCACGTTCGGCAACGCGCAGCATCAATATTATGAGACGATCGCCGGCGGAGCGGGCGCCGGGCCGGATTTCGACGGAGCAAGCGCGGTCCAGACCCATATGACCAACAGCCGCCTCACCGACCCGGAAGTGCTCGAGACCCGCTACCCGGTGCTTGTCGAGCGTTTCGCCATCCGCCGCGGCTCCGGCGGGGCCGGCGCGCACAAAGGCGGCGACGGGGTGGAGCGGCACATCCGCTTCCGCGAGCCGATGCGCGCCAACATCCTCTCCAACCGCCGCGCGGTGGCGCCGCGCGGGATCGAGGGGGGCGGCGACGCCAAGCCGGGGGTCAACCAGGTGATCAGGGCCGACGGAACGGTGGAGACCCTGAGCGCGACCGCGTCGGCCGAGATGCGGGAGGGCGATATGTTCGTGATCGAGACTCCGGGGGGAGGGGGATATGGTGCGCCCTCGTCCTCCCCGTCGCGAAGCGAGGGGGAGGAGGACCATGCGAAGCATGGTGGAGGCGGTTCGGAGACCTGCAACGGGCCCCCTCCACCGCACTGCGTGCGGTCCCCCTCCCCGTCCCGGGGAGGAACTGAAAGGCGTCACATCCTGCCATAGCCCGCTCCGCCCGGGGTCTTGATCACGAAGACGTCCCC
>DASVVM010000117.1:0-46511 GCA_036386555.1 Allosphingosinicella sp. | reverse complement strand
TAGCGGCGGCTACGGCAACCTCGTCGAGCTCGAGCACGGCCACGGCATCCAGACCCGCTACGGCCACCTTTCCAAGTCGCTGGTCAGCGCCGGCCAGCGCGTCAAGCGCGGCGACGTGATCGGCCTGATGGGCTCGACCGGCCGCTCGACCGGGAGCCACCTCCATTACGAGGTCCGAATCGACGGCAAGGCGGTCAACCCCGTCCCGTTCCTCCAGTCGACCTCCTATCTCCAGTCGGTCCAGCAGCGTGCCGCCGCCGCCACGCGGATCGCCATCGGCGGCCCCGCCGCCGCCAACTGATCCTTCGCTTGGGAGAGAGCCGATAGGCCGGAGCCTCGCCGGAAACGGCGGGGCTTTTTATTGCGCGGCCCGGCGCGTCGCCGCTGCGGAAATAATCCATTTCGGATCAAACATTTCCCTGGCCTCCGGTTGACCGGGTTCGGCCGCGCTCCTTATTCTCGAAGCGGATTTGAAGGGGCGATTTCGACATGAGGACGGGGGGCGCCAGGTTCTTCCTGGCGACGTCGCTGCTGGCGCTGACCGCGTCGGCCGAGGGCAGCGAGACGGTGACCTACAGCTATGACAGCCTCGGCCGCCTGACCAAGGTCTCGCGGAGCGGGACGGTCAATGAAGGAGTCAACGCCAATTATTGCTACGATTCCGCCGACAACCGGACCCTGGTGACGGTCAACCAGGCCGGGGCGCCCCAATGCCCCGCTTCCGCACCGCCGCCGCCTCCGCCTCCGCCTCCGCCTCCGCCGCCGCCGCCGCCGCCGCCGCCTCCGCCGCCGCCGCCTCCGCCGCCGCCTCCGCCGCCGCCTCCGCCGCCGCCACCTCCGCCGCCGCCGCCGCCGCCCGGGCCTCCCCTGGTGGACGAGCCGCTGCAGAAGAAGCCAGCGCCCGCCGACGGGGACTCGCCGCCGCCCGGCGAGGATTCGCCGACTCCGCTCGCGCTGATGGCGGTTCTCGGGGCGGGCACGGCTTCGAGCGGCGGGATCGCCTTCGAACCGGAGAGCCGGACCGGCGGCGACTCCAGGGTCGTCCTGGTCCGGCTTCCGGGCGGGGCCGCCCGACTCCGGCCCGGCCCGTCCGGAACCCGGGGGGGAGCCGCCTGATGACCTCGACCACAACGGGCGCCCCGCGCCGCCGCCTCTCCGTTCTCGCCGCGGCCCTTCTCTTCGCCTTCGGCCTCGCCGCGCCGGCGGCGGCGCAGGGCGGGAACAAGATCGTCAACTTCCCGGCCGAGAAGTTCAACGTCGCGCCGGGCGGGGTCGACATGCGCACCGGGCGCTTCGTCTACAGCGAGACCGACCTCTCGGCCGGCCCGCTCGCTCTGAGCCGGACGATGCCGGAGAAGGTCGCCAACCACGCCAATCCGTTCGGCAACTTCTCGCACAATTGGGACATCTTCCTGCTCGAGACCCGGACCGACATCGAGGGCGGCAATCCGGTCGGCCTCGATTACCAGATGAACGTCCATTACGGCGGCCGCTCGTTCACCTTCGAGAGCCTGAGATACTCCCAGGGCTACGCCTACAAATCGTACGACAGGTTTTCCGATTATCTGACCTATAGCGGCGGCGACCGGGCGAGCGACACCGCGGTCTACACCTACCGATCGCGCGGCACGGTTCTGACCTTCCGGCCGATCGGAAGCGCCGACTGCGCCGACCAGCCCTGGGGCACGGGCCGCCGGCGCTGCGCCTATGTCTCGGAGCTGGTCGAGGCGGACGGCACCAAATATACGTTCCAATATGCAAGCGCCGGCGGCGGCAGCGGCAACCGCGCCCGCCTCAGCCAGGTGACCAGCTCGCGCGGCTATGCCCTTCTGCTGGAGGGCAGCGGCACCCGGGTCACCAAGGCCTGCGTCCTCAACCTCACCCTGGCGAGCGTTCCGGCGAACGGCCTGTGCCCGGCGAACGCGCTCGCCACCGCGACCTACAGCTACGAGCCGAACGGACGCCTGGCCGGAGCGACCGGCCCGGACAACAACACCTCCGGCTTCACCTACTCGGCCCCGCCGGACCAGGGCGGGGCGATGGGCTTCGTCAAGCCGGGCCAGACGGCGGCCTGGCTGACCAACCACATCGGCTATTTCCCGGACGAGGAATATACTCCCCAGGAGATCGTCATGCGCCAGGACTTCGCCGACGGCCAGACCTATGCCTATGGCTTCGGCCTTACCCCGGCCACGACCAATCGTCCCACGCCGACGATCGTCGGCGGCAGCTATGTCGACGCCGAGGGCGGGGTTACCCAGGTGCTCTACGACTTCCCC
The DNA here is from genome assembly GCA_036386555.1 of Allosphingosinicella sp. Taxonomy (GTDB): domain Bacteria; phylum Pseudomonadota; class Alphaproteobacteria; order Sphingomonadales; family Sphingomonadaceae; genus Allosphingosinicella. Next base: position 44,232 of record DASVVM010000117.1, on the reverse strand, counting down.
TTGATGCCGGGCAGCGGGCCGACCACGCATTGCACTTCGCGGCCCTGCTACAACGACGCGCCGGACGACTTCATGAACTACGTCTACCAGCAGACGCCCGGGCCGGTGGTGATCGTCGACCCGCTCGGCCGAAGGACCGAGATGGACTATTGCGACCCGTTGCTGCTGGCCTCGCCCGCGCCTTACTCCGCCTGCGCGGTCTATCCGCTGCAATGGTCTCTCGATCCCGAGGGCATCAAGACGGTGCTCGGCTATGACGGCCAGCGCAACATCACCAAGGCGACCCGCTATCCCAAGCCGGGGGTGCTCAACCCCGACGGCTCGACCCCGGCGCCGACCGTCACCGAGGCGGGCTACGACCATGTGCACGCGAAGCTGGAGGGCAAGCCGCTGTGGATCAAGGATCCGAAGGGCAACGTCACCAGCTGGACCTACGACCCCGCGCATGGCGGGGTCGTGACCGAGACCGGCCCCGCCGTGAACGGAGTGACTCCCCAGACGCGCTATTTCTACTTCCAGCGCTACGCCCGGCTCGCCGACACATTGGCCGGGCCTCCGATCTGGCTTCTCGAGCGGACCTCGACCTGCCGCACCGGCAACCCATCCGGCGCCGGCTGCGCGCTCGGCGCGGCCGACGAAGTCGTGACGACCTACGATTACGGCCCCGACATGTGGGGCACGAACTTGAACCTCCTCGGCCAGGCGGTGACCGCCGACGGCCAAACCCTTCGCACCTGCTACGCCTATGACGGCCTCGGCCGGAAGATCAGCGAGACCAGCCCCAACGGCACGGCGGGCCTTTCCTCATGCCCCTATACGGCGCCGACGACGGCCCTCCCGCACACGACGAGCACCCGCTACGACGCGGACGGCCGGGTGACCGGAACGATCGCGCCCGATCCGGACGGAGCGGGCTGGCTCCCCCACCCGGCGGTCCGAAACACCTACGACGCCGCCGGACGCCTGATCCGGGTCGAGCATGGCGGGCTGTTCGGCGGCTGGCAGGCCGAAGGGGTGGCTCCGGCGCATTGGCCGAGCTTCACCGTCCAGAAATATGTCGACACCAGCTACGACGCGCTCGACCGCAAGACCCGCGAGGCGCTGGTCGGCCACGGGGTCCTCGCGACCGTCACCGAATATGGCTACGACCTCGGCGGCCGGCTCAAATGCACGGCGGTTCGGATGAACCCGGACGTCTGGGCGACCCCGCTTCCCGACAAATGCGTGCCCGGACCGGCCCATCCGGTCCACGGCGCCGACCGGATCACGAAGATCGTCTACGATGCGGCGGGCCAGCCGGTCGAGACCTGGGACGGGGTCGGAACGCCGCTGCAGCGCCGCGAGGCGCACTACACCTACAATGGCAACGGCCAGAAGCTCGCTCTGACCGACGCCCGCGGCTTCAAGGCGGAGATGACCTATGACGGCCACGGCCGCCAGGCGCGCTGGATCTTCCCGTCGAAGACCAGCCCGGGCCTCGCCGACCAGGGCGATTACGAGCAATATGGCTACGACCCGGCCGGCAACCGGACGAGCTTGAGGAAGCGCGACGGCTCCGTTCTGATCTTCCATTACGACCCGCTCAACCGGCTCGTCGGCAAGGACGTCCCCAGCGGCAACAATGTCGGCTATACCTACGACCTTCGAGGCCTCCAGACCTCGGCCGATTTCGTCAACACGGGCGGGGGCGTCACCAACGTCTATGACGGCTTCGGGCGGCTGACCTCGACGACGACCCACATCGGCGGGTCCGTCCGAACCGTCTCGCACCAATATGACCGCGAGGGCCGCGAGGTCGAGACGACCTTCCCGGACGGCCAGAAGTTCTGGACCGCGCGCGACGGGCTCGGCCGGATGACCTCGGGCTATCACGGTCCGCTCGGCGACACGTCGGTGCACATGACCGTCTTCTATTACGACTGGACGACGCATCTTTATTATTTCGGCCGCCGCTGGGGCAGCGCGAGCTATTACGAGCACGGCCCCTCCGGCGGCGTGTCGAGGATCGACCAATATTTCAACACCGAGCCCGGCCGGGACCGCTCCGACTACACCTACAATCCGGCGGGCCAGCTCAGGACCGAGACCCGGGCCAATGCCGCCTACGCCTGGACAGGCAGCGCCGCGTCCGGGGGGGCCTATTCGGCGAACGGCCAGAACCAGTACACGGCCGTCGGATCGACGGGCTTCGAATACGATGCCAACGGCAACCTCACCTGGGACGGGACGACCAGATACAGCTACGACTTCGAGAACCGGCTGGTCTCGGCCTCGGGCACATTGTCCGACTCGAAGAACGCGACCCTTGTCTACGACCCGCTCGGGCGGCTGTTCCAGATCTCGAGCCCGGCGACCGGCACGACCCAGTTCCTCCACGACGGCGACCAGTTGGTCGCGGAGTATAACGCGGCCGGAACGATGCTCCGCCGCTACGTCCATGGCGACGGCAACGACGACCCGCTCTACTGGTTCGAAGGCGCCGGGTTCGCCGCGCCGAGGTTCCCGCACGCCAACCACCAGGGCTCGATCGTCTCCGTCGCCGAGCCCGGCGGGGTGCTGCTCGCCATCAACACCTACGACGAATTCGGATACCCGGGTCTCCCCCAGCGCGCCGCGAGTGCGCTGGGCAGCCACGGCCGGTTCCAATATACCGGCCAGGCCTGGCTCCCCGAGCTCGGCATGTATTATTACAAGGCCCGAATCTACTCGCCGGGGCTGGGGCGGTTCCTTCAGGTGGACCCGATCGGGTATGACGACCAGATCAATCTTTATGCATATGTGGGGAACGATCCTCTCAACCTTGTAGATCCGGAAGGCACGTCGCGCTGTAAGCCTTCGAGGGCGAGGGGCGTGCTCGGCTTTGTCTTCTGGGTCATTGCGGCAGTGTGCAATGTAGACCAGGGAAAACCGCCGCCGAGACGGCCGGCGCCAACTAGAACTGAGCAGGTGTCCACCCCGAAGCCGAAGCCGGGGCCAAAGGGAGGCACAGGGCCGAAGCCGAAGCCGGGGTCGGGACCGAAGCCGGGGCCGAACCCCCCGGGGCCGCCAACGCCCCCTGGTGGTTCGCCGCCGCCAGCACCAAGGGATGTCGCATTCCCGCGGGGACCGGATATAGCTCGCCCGCCAACGGCTCCAGCACCACCGCCGCCGCCTAAGCTGGACATACCCCCACCGCCGCCGCCGCCTCCTATCAAACGGTTTAAGATCGATTTTTGAGGTCCGAGCGAGTAAGCGTCGTCACATGAATATTGAAGAATCCGAAATCTACGCGGCGGAACTCGTTGAGCGTGAAGAGTATCACGAGGCGGAACGCTTGCTCATCTCCCTTGCCGACCAAGGTTCGGCGTATGCGATGATGGCCTTGGCTTGGATTTATGAAAATGGATATCTGAATGGTAAAAATGTAAAGGCTGCCCAATACTATTATGATCGCGCCATTTCTCACGGTCGCACTGACGCATATTTTGGCCTTGGACACCTTTTATTAGGAAATGGGCGTGAGAGCGAGGCCAGAAAAGTATTTGAGAGAGGCGCTGAGAAAGGACACATTGGTTGTATCGGTGAGCTTGGCTGGATGGAAGTCCACGGAACCGGAGGCGATGTTCTTGAGGCGGAAGGGCAAAAAAAACTAGAAGAAGCTTCGAGCCACGGCCATCTGCTTGCGCAATCAAGGATCGTACGCTTGGAGCTGTCTAGGAGACCATCTTTGATTAAAAGGATAGAGCTGCTTAAACGTCGGGCATCAATTATGTGGAAAACCTTCTTCGAGCTTTATAAAAACAAGAATTCAGACAAAGTCTGGTAGACTGAACTCGCGTACCGAGACTCAATGGTGGGTCAGGATGCTGAGCTGAATAATTCGGGACAGTTACTAATTTGGCGCCACCTAGGGGGGCACCAACGCTTTTGACGGCTTCGGGGGCAAATGACCTCGACGACGACCCACATCGGCGGGTCCGTCCGAACCGTCTCGCACCAATATGACCGCGAGGGCCGCGAGGTCGAGCGCACCTTCCCGGACGGCCAGAAGTTCTGGACCGCCCGCGACGGGCTCGTCCGGATGACCTCGGGCTACCACGGTCCGCTCGGCGACCCGCTGGGCCGGCTGTTCCAGATCTCGAGCCCGGCGACCGGCACCACCCAGTTTCTCCACGACGGCGACGAGCTGGTCGCGGAGTACAACGGAGCCGGAACGATGCTCCGCCGCTACGTCCACGGCGACGGCGACGACGACCCGCTCTACTGGTATGAAGGCGCCGGGTTCGCCGCGCCCAGGTTCCCGCACGCCAACCGCCAGGGCTCGATCGTCTCCGTCGCCCAGCCCGGCGGAGTGCTTCTCGCCATCAACACCTACGACGAATATGGATACCCCGGCCTCGCCCAGCGCGCCGCGAATGCGCTGGGCAGCCACGGCCGGTTCCAGTATACCGGCCAGGCCTGGCTCCCCGAGCTCGGAATGTATTATTACAAGGCGCGCATCTACTCGCCGGGGCTGGGGCGGTTCCTTCAGGTGGACCCGATCGGGTATGAGGACCAGATCAATCTTTATGCCTATGTTGGCAATGATCCAGTGAACTTCGTTGATGTGACTGGTCAGAGTCGTAGGTCAGTTGCGCCACCCCCTCCGATAGGACATAATAGACCTCCGAGCGACCCAACGACGTTCCCACAATTACACGGCTGGAGCGCAGAATCACTGCAATGGACCCTACGTATAAGAGGCCTGAGGGTATTGGTAGTCTTGGGCCGCGAGATGTAGCGATCGCTCAACAGAATTTGAGGGATCGCTCAGTCCTCGGATTTGGTGGGTCGAAAAGAGGGAACAACCTGAATGACGCCGTCATGCAAATGGTTTTGGGCCGAGCCGATTACAACGGCCCGACTATCCGCGGCGCCCGTGGTACGACTTATCAATTTACCTCGTCTGGCGATGGGAGGAGGGATTTCGACCTGCTCAGTGGTGGAACATTTACGACCAGAGACAATGGCACGCTTGTAAGCGGGCAAGTTTCGCTGGGTAATGGTAATCAGGTCACCTATAATCTTCACACGGGCACCGGCGTCGGGAGAAATGGCGCCACGGTCCTTCAGGGGACGATAACGTCGACAATACCGGGTAGCAGGATCATGCGTTCAACCACCTTCAAAATTAAATACAAAAATGAATAATTGGCCAGCAGAAGTTTTTGGGGTGGAAAAAGAGAGCGGCTCGCTATTATTTTTCCCGGTTGCCGCTAAGGAGGCGGGATATATACTTCTGCCTCTGGTCGAGATAGACCCTGAGGACATAATAAATGCATTGTCGGAAGATTTTGGGATAAGGATTGAATACGTATATCTTGCTAATATAAAAATAGACTTAAAGAAAAAGCCTAGAGCGTGTGTTTCGTATGAATCCACAAACTTTGTGACCATGCATAAATCCCATTTTTTAAGTGAAATTGCCTCTGGCGGTTATCTTGAGGCCGTGTTCGTATCGGAGGCCATTCTTCTCCTCATGCTTGGAGGTGACGAATCATGGATCGTTATTAACTCGAAACAATATCGGGAGACGTCGTCTAAGCTTAATCACTTAATTATGTTATCAAAAAACAATATTAAGGTACTTGGCATAGAGGACCAGTTCGATAGATTTTAATGTTATGACGGGGATAACTAGGACGGTAACCGGGGCAGTTCGCAATTTGGCGTCGCCGGGGTCATCAACGCCTATGATGGGTTCGGGCGCACGGCTCGGTCATCGGAATAGCCGGCCCCTGAGCGGAGGGCTGAGATAGCAGCCAAGGCCGCAGCCGCGGGTGATAGTGTCGATGTTTGGACCACGAGCGCAGCCCGCTCCCAGCCGCTTCTACGGCGCTATTGCGTTCCCGGTCGCCCTACCTACCTAAGGGAGGCCGCCCAATCGGCGGTGGATCGCGAGGTGCAAATTGACACTCTCTTGGATCGAGCCGGGCAACCCCTGAGTGGATAACCACACGTCCCCGGCGCCCATATGGACGGCAGCAGGGCGGAATGACGACCGTTGTGGCGATACGTAGGCTCTAAGGAGCAAGTTGGTGGAGGCTCCTAGCCGACTGCCTGACTAGGAGACCGCCTGACGAGGCCCTGCTACCCTTCCGAGCGGTGGCGGGGCCTTCCTGTTTTTAGGCTTTGTGGCCTGGATCAGGGATCTCAAGAAGGCCGGACAGAGCCTCCCCAAGGCTGAGCGGCGCGAGGCTCACGGCGGTATCGCCGTCGCGATTCTGACTTCCACAGATTCTTTTTTACTCATTCGGCGTGTGCCCTTGTGGTCCGGCGTGAGAGTGTGTACAAGCAGCGGCTCATTCCCCGCCAAGGAATATGAGCATGGACCTTATAGCACTCGCAGAAGAGCGGCGCGACTGGCATAAGGCCGAACTCGCGCGCATTGAGGCGTTCCTGGCTACGGCCTTTGAACTGAAGCGCGATCTCACCAGCAATCCCATTGTGAAGGATGCTCGGACCGACACCGAAAAGGCTGACGCTCCAAAGCGCCAGCGGCAGTCTAACCGCCCTTTGGCCGGCATTGGCGCCGAGACACTTGAGGCCGCGGAAGCTATCGTGCGAGAGCGTGGGCCGCAGTCCACTCGTGATCTCCTCCCCTTGGTGCGGGCGAAGGGGATCGAGGTTGGCGGCGACGACACTGACCGCGCTATCGCGATCCTCTCCGCCAGGTTGAGCGGTAAGGGGGATCTGATGATCTATGCCGGAAAATGGCACTTTGAGGATCAGCTGCCGCCGCTCATTCGTCAGCGGCTCACACAAAAAGAGGCGTCGGATAACCCCGGCAAGGATCAGTCCGACGCCTCTCTGTTTCACTCAAACGAAGGAGGCTCACATGGAACCGCCTTAGCATGATCGGTTGAACACTCGGGGCGCATAGCGCCTCGGGTGCCGCCCATGCCCCGGTGGCGGAATTGGTAGACGCGCGGCACCTGGAATGCCGTGGCCTTCGGGCCGTCCGGGATCGTCCCCCGGCCGGGGCACCATCTTATATAGGGGATTCCGTTAAAAAGCGGAATCCCCTATTTTTTGGCTGAAATCCGCCATTCTCGTTGAGTCGGAAATAACTTCCGCGTACCGGAGCCGTTTGCCGATCGCCGTGGTGATAACGTTGACAATCCGGTCACCGTCGCGATCTTTGCGCGTGTTCCAGCGCCGGTCGAACTCAGCAAGGTAGCGCGGCAGATGCTTGTCGCTGACATGGTGGAAGGCGCCAATGATGCCCCGCTTGAGGAGGCTGTGGTAGCTCTCCGCAAAGTTCGTGTGGAAGATGACGCCGTGAACGAAGGTGCGGCTGTGGTCCACCGTGTGGTGGCTGTGGAATTGCTGATCGAGGCCCGTATACGAGAGGTGGGTATCGGTTACGGATATTCGCAGAGCGGTCCACGATTTGCTTTGCAACCCGTTGCAGCGTGCCCTTGCGAACGTTTTCAATCTCACACATTTGCCTCGCCCTCACGGCCAACGAGCGTCATGACCGCTGTCTTGCTCACCGCTCTGTGGGTCCGGTTTCGGTGGCGGTTATTCTTCTTTTTACCGCCCACGAAGGTCTCATCGGCGGGCCAGCTCAGGAGCGAGAGCCGGGCCAATGCCGCCTACGCTTGGACGGAAGCGTCGCGGTCGACCGGCCTTATCGGCGAACGGCCAGAACGCTTCGCCTGCGAGGGCCGGGGAACCGTCTCGTCGGCGAGCGGAGTGAAGAACGCGAGGCTAGCCCCCGCCGCGGCGGCAGGTAATCGAGGCTTTACGCGTCGGGGTGTCATGCTATGTTCCCCACCGCGATCAGCTCTTTGACAATTCGGAAAGGCGGCTCGATATTTCCCGCTGAGGCCGCTATGCGAAGGTCCTGCCCAGCCTGCTCGCCTGGAGCCGGCGTGGGAGCGGGGGCCGAAGAACAGCGCCGGTCCGGTCCACTTCGTCCGGATCCGGACATGGCGAGGGGTCAGCGCCCCTTCTTCTGCCTGTGCTTGTCGAGGTCCAGCACCATGTTGCCGTCGCCCTCGGGCATCAGGCCGAGGCGGCGCGCCACTTCCTGATAGGCCTCGGCCTCGCCGCCGAGGTCGCGGCGGAAGCGGTCCTTGTCGAGCTTCTCGTTGGTGGCCATGTCCCACAGGCGGCAGCCGTCGGGGCTGATCTCGTCGGCGAGGATGACGCGGGGATATTCATTCTCCCAGATGCGGCCGAACTCGAGCTTGAAGTCGACGAGCCGGATTCCGATGCCGGCGAACAGGCCGCAGAGGAAGTCGTTCACGCGCACCGCCATGTCGGCGATGTCGTTCATCTCCTCCTGGCTCGCCCAGCCGAAGCAGGCGATATGCTCGTCGGCGATCATCGGATCGCCGAGCGCATCGTCCTTGTAGAAATATTCGAGGATGGCGCGGGGCAGCTGGGTCCCCTCCTCGATGCCGAGGCGGGTGGAGAGCGTGCCCGCGGCGACGTTGCGGACGACTACCTCGATCGGGATGATCTCGACCTGGCGGATCAGCTGCTCGCGCATGTTGAGGCGGCGGATGAAGTGATGCGGGATCCCGATCTGGCCGAGCAGGGTGAAGATATGCTCGGAGATCCGGTTGTTGAGGACTCCCTTGCCCGAGATGGTGCCGCGCTTCTGGGCGTTGAAGGCGGTCGCGTCGTCCTTGAAATATTGGATGAGGGTGCCCGGCTCCGGGCCCTCGTAGAGGATCTTGGCCTTGCCTTCGTAGATCTGGCGGCGGCGGGACATGGGCGGGAAGGTCCTCCGGGGACTGGGGAAAGTCGGTCCCGCAACGCGGCTCGGCGGACGGGCTCCGGCCCATAGCGGAAGCCCCCTCTTTGTGCAATGTGGCGGCCCGCGGCGGGAGGGACGGATGACGCACGAGGTTAGGCAATTTGCAACGATCGACGGGTTGATGAGGGCGCTCTACGAGTCGATCTCCGGCCCTCCGGGCGGTCAGGATTTCGAGCTTTCGAGGCAGATCTACCATCCCGACGTGCGGCTGGTGCGGACCCGGCTCGACAAGGCGGGTCGCCCCGTCGCCTTCTCCTTCTCCGGCGAGGCGTATGAGGCCAATGCCCGGGCGCTTCTCGACGGGCTCCCCTTCTACGAGGTCGAGACCGAGCGGCGAGTCGTCCGCTTCGGCAACATCGCGCAGGTCTTCTCCGCCTACGAGGCCCGTACCGCACCCGGGGGCGGGGGATTGATCAAGCGCGGAATGAATTGCGCGCATCTGTTCAACGACGGCGAGCGGTGGTGGCTGATGCATCTCATCTGGGACGACGAGCGCGAGGGAGTGGAGGTGCCGCGGACGGTGTTCGACGAGTGGGAGGATGTGGGGATGTGAAAATCCTCCCGGCCGCGGAGCGGTGGGGAGGGGGACCACCCGAAGGGTGGTGGAGGGGTGGCTGGAACAGGTCCGCGCCGGTTACCCCTCCGCCCCGCTTCGCGGGGTCCCCCTCCCCACGCTCCGCATGGGGAGGATTATTTGCGCAAAGCCTCGGCCAGCCCCGGCGCATATTCCGCCCCGTGCGGCACCTGCGCGGTCGACGGCTTCAGGGCGTCGCCGATCGGCTCGGCGCGGCCGCCCAGGCACTTGGCCAGGAAATTCTCAGCCACCGCGTTGAAGGCGATGTTGTTCTGGGGGCGGGCGAAGCCGTGGCCCTCGTCCGGGAAGACGACGTAGGTGACCGGGATGTTCTTGGCCTTCAGTGCGTCGACGATCTGCTGGGATTCGGCGACGTTGACCCTGGGGTCGTTGGCGCCCTGGCCGATGAGGAGCGGCCGGCGGATCTTGTCGGCGCTGTAGAGGGGCGAGACCTCCCGCTGGTAAGCCTTGCCCTCCGGCGTGTTCGGGTCGCCCATCCTTTTGTAGAATTGCGCCCTCAGCGCCTCCCAGTAAGGCGGGATCGTGCCGAGCAGGGTGGCGAGGTTGGACGGGCCGACGATGTCGACACCGCAGGCGAACTTGTCGGGCGTGAAGGCGAGCCCGGCGAGCACCGCATAGCCGCCGTAGGAGCCGCCCATGATCGCGACCTTGTCGGCGGTCGTGACTCCGCGCCCGACCGCCCAGTCGACGGCGTCGCCCAGATCGTCCTGCATCTTCTTGCCCCATTGCAGGTCGCCGGCCGAGATGAACTTCTTGCCGAAGCCGGTCGAGGCGCGGAAGTTGGGCGAGAGGACGGCATAGCCGCGATTGGAAAGCCACTGGGCATAGGGGTCGTAGCCGTAGACGTCGCGGCCCCAGGGCCCGCCATGGACCATGAGCACCAGCGGCACCGCCTTGTTCGGCTTGCCGTCGCCATCGGGGTCGGTGCCGGGCGGAAGGGTCAGATAGGAGACCATGTTGAGCCCGTCGCGAGTCCTGATCTCGACCGGGTGCATGGCGGCGAGCGGCGCCCCTTCGAGCTCCGGCCGGCTGGTGTAGAGCTTGGTCAGCGTCTTCGCCTTGCGGTCGTACAGGTGGGCGCTGGACGGCGCCGTCACCGGATCCACCGCGACGATCCATTTATCGTCGGCTTCGGTCCGGGACGTCACCGAGATCTCCCCCTTGAGCCTGCTCTTCAGGAAATCGAGGTCGCCTTTGACCGCTCCGCCGAGCGGCACCCATTCGTTCTTCAGGTAATTGACCGCATAGGCCTCGAGCCGGCCGGTGCGCGGATTGGCCATGGCGCCGCCGATGTCGGCCTTCGCGTTTTGGGCGATGACGGTCTTGCTGCCGGTCGCGACGTCCTGGGCGACCACCGCCGCCGTGTCGCGCCCGCGGCTGTCGAGCCAGTAGAGGGTCTTGCCGTCGGCGGTGAAACCGACCGGCTGGGTGGTCTGGGCGTCTTCGAGAGTCACCTGCTCGAACGGCTGGGCCTCGACGACGTTGTTGGCGACCCGGTAATAATCGGTGCCCCCGTCCGGCCGCGACTTGGCTGCGATTCGGATGTTGAGCTGCTCGTCGGCGAGGAAGTTGGAATAGCTTCCGGTGTTGGTGAGGACCGGAGCGAGCTTGCCCGTCCTCATGTCGAGGCTGTGGACGTCGTGCCACTTCGGGTCGCGATTGTTGACGCCGACGAGGATCCGGTCCGGCACCTCGTTGGAGATGTTGATGATCCGGACCCGGGTCTTCTCGAACGGGGTGAGCGTGCGCTGCTGGCCGGACGTGACGTCGACCCCGTAGAGTAGGAAATTCTCGTCGCCGCCGGCGTCGTTGATGAAGAGGATCTGCTTGCTGTCCGGAGACCAGAAATATTGGCGGATCGGACGCTTGGTTTCGCTGGTCAGGGCCCGCACCGCCGACGGATTGGCGGCGGGGGCGACGTGAATGTTGAGCACTCCGTCGCGCGGGGCGATCCAGGAAAGCCACTTGCCGTCGGGGGACAGCCGGCCCGCGACCTTGGTCGGGTTGCCGAAGATCTTCTCCCGGGGGATGAGCGGAACGTCGGGCTGGGCGAGCGCCGGGACGGCGGCGACGGTCAGGCCCGCGCAGGCGGCGAGCAGCAATTTCTTCGAAGTCATCGGTTGGCCCCTCTTGGTTGGATTGCACCGATCATAGTGTGTTGTCGCTCTAACACACAAGAGGATTTTACGTGACTTTTCCGCGCACGGCGTAGCGCGGATCGCGCCAGGCGCCGGAGTCGAGGATTGCCCGCATCCGCTCGACCGCCCGCCATATGTCCTCATATCCGAGATAGAGCGGCGTGAGCCCGAAGCGGACGACGTCCGGCGCCCGGAAATCGCCGATGACCCCGTCGGCGATCAGCGCCTGGCAGAGCTGGAAGGCGTTGGAGTGGCAGAAGCTGATATGGCTCCCGCGCTTTCCGGGATCGCGCGGCGAGATGCAGTCGAGTTCGGGGCAATGGACCTCGACCAGACCGGCGAAGAGATCGAACAGGGCGATCGACTTGGCCCAGAGGGCCGTCATGTCCGCACCCTCGAAGCTCTCCACTCCGCTTTCGAGCGCCCCGAGGCTGAGCATCGGCGGGGTCCCGACGAGGAACCGGTCGATGCCCGGCGCCGGCCGGTAATCGTCGGTGAAAGCGAACGGCTCGGCATGCCCCATCCATCCGCGCAGCGGCGGCATCAGCCGGTCCTGGAGCGATTCGGCGACGTAGAGGAAGGCTGGAGCCCCGGGACCGCCGTTCAGATATTTGTAGCCGCAGCCGACGGCGAGCTCGGCCCCGGCCCCGTTGAGGTCGAGCGGCACGGCGCCGGCGCTGTGGCTGAGGTCCCAAAGGGTGAGCGCACCCGCGGCCTTCGCCCGCGCCGTCACCTCCGCCATGTCGAATCGGAAGCCGGCCTTGAAATGGACGTGAGTGAGCAGGAGGAGGTTGGTCTCCGGGCCGATCGCCGAGTCCAGCGCCTCGCGGCCGACGACGTCGAGGCGGAGCCCGGCCAGGTCGGCGGCGCCGGCGGCGATATGCAGGTCGGTGTGGAAATTGCCGGCCTCGGAGAGCATCTGCCTCCGGTCCGGGGCGAGGGCGGCGGCGGCGACGATCAGCTTGAACAGGTTCACCGAGGTCGAATCGGCGACGATCACCTCGCTCGGCTTCGCTCCGATCAAGGCGGCGATCTTGGCGCCTACACGCTGCGGCGCCTCGATCCAGCCGCGCGTGTTCCAGCTCCGGATCAGCTCCGAGCCCCATTCCTCCTCGACCATGGCGCGCTGGCGATCGATCGCCGCTTTGGGAAGCGCGCCGAGCGAGTTGCCGTCGAGGTAGATGACGCCCTCGGGAAGGAAGAAGCGGTCGCGGAAGGGACGAAGCGGGTCGGCCGCATCGAGGGCGCGAACCTGGTCGAGGGTCGTCACCTTATTCGTCACCCCGGCGAAAGCCGGGGCCTTGGCGAGGAGAGGTGTCGCGGTGGGTCTCCCCGAGGTCCCGGCTTCCGCCGGGATGACGGCGAAGGGCGATTTCAATCTCCTCGACCGTCGCGGCCCAGGCCGCCGTCTCGGGGGCGATCAGCTCGACATGGCCGGTCCGGTCGATCATCCGCACCTTCACCTTGTCCCCCGCGGCCCGCATCTTCGCCGCATAATCGTCGGCATAGGCCGTCGGGATGATCCGGTCCTGGAGGCCGTTGACCAGCACCTGGCGTACGCCCAGCGGCGCGAGGCGGGGCACCGAGGTGTCGGCATAGACGTTCCGGCTGCTGAGCGTCGGCGGCCCCACCAGCTTCTCGATCACCTCGGTCCCGCAGCCGCTTCCGGGCGGAGTCGCGGCGAGCTCCAGGTCCGGCAAGCCCCCGAGGCTGACGACCGTATCGATCGGCAGCGGATCGGCGGCGAACAGCGGGCTGCCGCGCGGGATGAGCGGGCTTGCCGGCCTCCGGCTCACGGCCCCCCGGGCCGCCAGCCACAGGGCGAGGTGGCCTCCAGCCGAATGGCCGACCGCGACCAGCGGCGAAATATCCAGCCTGTGGCGCGGGGCGTGCATCCTCAGCGCGTCCGCAGCCGCGGCGGCATCGGCGAAGGTGCCGGGATAGCCGCCGCCGGTTCGGTCCACCCCGCGATAGTCGATGTTCCAGACGGCGATCCCGCGCTTCCTCAGATCGTCGGCGATCCAGTTCATGATCCGACGGTCGGCGATCTCGGTCTGCCAGCAGCCGCCGTGGACCATCAGCACCGTCGGGTGAGGCCCGGCCCCGGCCGGCAGCCAGAGGTCGACCTTCTGCATCTGGTCGTCGCCATAGGCGATCGTCTTGTTCGGCTCCGGCCTCGGCCGCTCGAGCAGAGCGGGCCACTTCATCAGCTCGGGGTGAGCGGAAGGCGAGGGGGCGGGAGGCTCGGACACGGAGCATCCGGCTAGCGCCGCGGCGAGGGCGAGGGCAAGGGCTGGACGCATGGCCGCGGCGGTAGCGGGACGCGCCGGACGTGGCAAATCCCCCCTCCCTGGAAGGGAGGGGCCGGGGGGTGGGTCCGCCGAAGGCGGCCGAAACTTCGAGTCAGAAGAAAGTCTCGCTGCGCTCGCCTACCCACCCCCAACCCCTCCCTTCCAGGGAGGGGCAAACCGAAGGAGCGCCGGGGGGAGAGGGTACCCCCGGCGCTCGTCCGCGGCTGCGCATCAGGCGTAGCAGCCGAAGGGGGCGATCGGGCCGGGCAGGGTGGGGGCGGGCCCGGTGGCGCCCAGGGTCAGGCCGGACACCGTCAGGCCGAGGGCGAGGAGGATCATGGCGAGGCGGGGGGCGATGCTGCTCATGGCATTCTCTCCTCGGTGGCTCGTAGCTCAGGCGTGTCCGGGGCCGCGGGCGGCGCGCTTCCACGGCGCGTCGAACTGGATTTCGTTGAGCCGCCTGAACCCCGCCGCGAAATTGGCGGCGGCGGCGGCAAGGGCCTTCGCCAGGTCGCTCGAGAAGGCCGCGCCATGCTCGACCCAGATGCGGCTGTCCATTTCGTCGCGCATTTTATTACTCCTTGGCTCGGGCGCTGCATCGTGCTGAGCGCCGTAGGAGCCAGATAGGAGCCGGGGCCCCGCATCGTCCAACTAAAGGCTGGACTAAGGTGATAAGCTGGACTTATCATCTTCGGGTGCGCCACCTTCCCCCTCTGCCTTCCGTCCGGGTCTTCGAGGCGGCTGCCCGGCACGAGAATTTCACATTGGCGGCGGGCGAGCTCGGGATGACGCAGGCCGCGGTCAGCTACCAGATCAGGCTTCTCGAGGAGCGGCTGGGAGTGCCGTTGTTCGTCCGATCCAAAAGGCGGGTGACGTTGAGCGAGGCCGGGCGGCGGCTTGCGCCGGTCGTCTCGGACGCGTTCGACCGCCTGAGCGAGGGCTTTTCGGGCCTCGTCGACGAGGACGAGAGCGTGCTCGCTATCAGCACCGCCCAGACCTTCGCCTCCAACTGGCTCGCTCCGAGGCTCGGCGGCTTCCAGATCGCCCGCCCCGAGCTTGCGGTGCGCCTGCTCACGTCCAACGCGATGACCGATTTCGCCCGCGACGATGTCGACGTCGCGGTCAGGATGGGGACCGGCCCCTGGCCGGGCCTGAAACAGCATTTTCTCTTCTGCCTCACCTCGACCCCGGTCTGCACCGCCGACTTTCGCGACCGCCACCGGCTCGAGCGGCCCGAGGATCTGCTGCGAGTCCCCCGGTTGAATGCGCACGACTGGTGGTGGAAGCAGTGGCTCGAGGCGGCCGGAGTCCCGCTGGCCGACGAGGCGCCCAAGCACGGCATCCGCCTCGATTCGCAGGCGCTGGAGGGCAATGCGGCGCTCGCCGGCCACGGGGTCGGGCTGCTAACGCCGCTATACTGGCGTGCCGACCTCGCCGCCGGCCGGCTCGTCCAGCCTTTCGACCTGGTCGTCGTCAGCGGGCCGGCCTTGTGGCTGGTCTATCCCGAACACAAAAGGGGCCGGGCCAAGATCCGGGCTTTCCGCGACTGGCTGCTCGCCGAGATCGCCCGGGAAGCCGATTTCGGCCCGGCCGAGGCGTTCAGCCCTCCTGCGGGATAGTTTCGACCGGCTCCCGGGGCTCCGGATAGCGGCCGGTGAGCCCGAAGCGCCGGTTGAGCCAGCGCCACAGGAGCCAGAGCAGAAGCAGGAGGACTAGCCACGGGAGCAACGTCACCAGCACGATAAGGGCGGTGATCCCGGCCCCGGCGAAATTGTCCGCCGCGTCGGCGACCGCGCGCTCGAGCCGGCTGCCGGTCTTGCCCGCCCGATAATCGAATACCACAGGCGTGCTCGCCAGAAGCTGGCGCCGCTGGGTCTGCTCCGCCTGTCCGGCGCGAATCGAGTCGCGAAGCGCCTGAAGCTGCTGCTGAAGCTCGACCCGCTCCGCGGAGCTCAGGCCGGGACGGGCGAGCTGCTGCTCGATCCGCCTGACCTCGTCCGACTGCTGCGCCTGACCGCGATTCGCCGTTGCGATCTCGCTGCCGACATCGGTTCCGGTGATCGCAGCGTGAAGCAATTCGCCTTCGGCCTTCGTGACGGCGGTGATCCCGTCGCGACCGAAGGTGCGGGCGCGGCCGGGATCGAGCTTGAACGCGAGCTGGGCCTCGACGTCGCCATCGCCCTGGTCGGTATAGTTCATCGCCGTGATCCGGCACAGTTCCACGCCCATCTTCTCGCAGGCCTGGGCATGCTCTTCCTGAACCCGGCTGATGTTTTCGCCGGGGAGGCGGAAGGCGTAGCGATAGTTGAAGGCGACTCCCGGGGCGGCGGTGGGCGCGATGCCGGGAGGGCCGGAAGACGCTCTCGAGCTGGAATCCGCCGCCGACTCCGAGGCGGCGTCCATGGTGGTCATGTTGCCGTCGCCGCCGCCGCCCGAATAGCCGGCGTCGTTGCCGCCGCTGCAGGCCGCGGTGGCCAACAGGAGGCTCAAACAGATTGCCTTGCGCATCCTTCTCTCCTCTCTTCAGGGCCCGGTCTTTTGCCGGTCATGTAACATTATCTTATTGGTAGAGAAGCCGCAACACAGATGTCGCTTCCCCCGAATCCCGCTGCTATCGGTCCGACCATGTCCGACGCCTTGAACGATATCGATCCGATCCAGAACCACAGTTTCGAAGACGCGCTCTCCCAGCGCTACCTGGTCTACGCGCTCTCGACGATCACCGCCCGATCGCTGCCCGACGTCCGCGACGGGCTCAAGCCGGTGCACCGGCGGCTGCTCTGGGCGATGCGCCTGCTCCGCCTCGATCCCGCCGCGGGCTACAAGAAATGCGCGCGGGTGGTCGGCGACACGATCGGCAAATATCACCCGCATGGCGACCAGTCGGTCTATGACGCGATGGTCCGCCTCGCCCAGGATTTCTCGCTCCGCTACCCGCTCGTCGACGGCCAGGGCAATTTCGGCAATATCGACGGCGATAACGCCGCCGCCTACCGCTACACCGAAGCGCGGCTGACCCCGGCCGCGATCGAGCTGATGGCCGGGCTCGACGAGGGCACGGTCGACTATCGCCCGACCTACAATGGCGAGGAGGAGGAGCCGGAGGTCTTTCCGGGCCTGTTCCCCAACCTTCTCGCCAACGGAGCGAGCGGCATCGCCGTCGGGATGGCGACCTCCATCCCGCCCCACAATCTCGCCGAGATCGTGGACGCCGCAATCCACCTGATCGACAATCCGCGCGCCGAACCCTCCGCCTTGATGGACTTCGTCTCAGGGCCGGACTTCCCGACCGGGGGAGTCATCGTGGACAGCGCCGCCGCCATCGCTCTGGCGTACGAGACGGGCCGGGGCTCGTTCCGGGTCCGGGGGCGCTGGGCCGTCGAGGACCAGGGGCGCGGCACCTGGGTCGCGATCGTCTCGGAAATCCCCTACCAGGTGCCCAAGTCGAAGCTGATCGAGCAGATCGCCGCCCTGATCGCCGACAAGAAGCTCCCCATCCTCGCCGACGTCCGCGACGAATCCGACTCCGAGGTCCGGATCGTCGTCGAGCCTCGAAGCCGGACCGTCGACCCGCAATTGCTGATGGAGAGCCTGTTCCGCCTGACCGACCTCGAGGTCAGGGTGCCGCTCAACATGAACGTCCTCGACGCCCGCCACACCCCCCGGGTGATGGGGCTCAAGGACGTGCTCTCCGCCTGGCTCGCCCACCAGTTCGAGGTTCTGGTCCGCCGCGCCCAGCACCGGATCGCCAAGATCGTCGACCGGCTCGAGCTGCTCGAAGGCTATTTGATCGCCTTCCTCAATCTCGACCGGGTGATCGAGATCATCCGGACCGAGGACGAGCCCAAGCCCGTGATGATCGCCGAGTTCGCCCTCACCGACCGCCAGGCGGAGGCGATCCTCAACATGCGGCTGCGCTCGCTTCGCCGGCTCGAGGAGATGCAGCTGAAGAAGGAGCGCGACGCTCTGATCGCCGAGCGGGAGGAGCTCGCCAGGCTGGTCGAATCCACCGCTCGCCAGCGCACCCGGCTCAAGAAGGACCTGACCGCGCTCCGCGACCGTTTCGGCGAGGGGACGGAGCTCGGCCGCCGCCGCACCCTGATCGAAGAGGCCGCGCCGGCCCTCGAGATCCCGCTGGAGGCGATGATCGAAAAAGAGCCGATCACCGTCATCATGTCGCAGCGGGGGTGGATCAGGGCAATGAAGGGGCATGTCGATCCGGCGGAGGCGGAGGCTTTGAAGTTCAAGGAGGGCGACGGAGGCCGCTTCTTCTTCCACGCCCACACCACCGACAAATTGCTCCTCGCCGCGGCCGACGGGCGCTTCTACACGCTCGCGGCCGACCGGCTTCCGGGCGGGCGCGGCTTTGGCGAGCCGATCAAGCTGATGGTCGACGTCGAGGGCGAAGGGAATATCGTCGCCCTGTTCCGCGCCGGCGCTGCCGGCAAGCTCCTCCTCGCCACCACCGACGGGCGCGGCTTCATCACCTCGGCGGCCGGCGCCGTCGCCGAGACCCGCAAGGGCAAGCAGGTCGTCAATCTAAAGCCCGGTGCCCGATTGAAGACGGTCCGGCCGATCGGCGAAGGCCATGATTATGTGGGCGTGATCGGCGAGAACCGGAAGCTCGTCGTCTATCCGCTGGCCGAGCTTCCGGAGATGGGGCGCGGCCAGGGCGTCCAGCTCCAGCGCTATCGCGACGGAGGGCTCGCCGACGCGACCAGCTTCCGCTTCGCCGACGGCTTGAGCTGGCCGATGGGGGGCGAAAGCGGCCGGACCCGGACCGAGGCCGACATGAACCCCTGGCGCGCCGCGCGCGGTGCCGCCGGACGGATGCCGCCGACGGGCTTCCCGAAAGAGAAGCCGTTCGGGTGATTATTCCCTAAATTCCTCCCCGAGCTTGTCTCGGGGAGGGGGACCGCGCGAAGCGCGGTGGAGGGGAAATAGGGAGTCTGTATCGCCCCTCCACCACGACGCTTCGCGCCGCGGTCCCCCTCCCCCAGCAAGCTGGGGGAGGAATTGACCAAATGTTCACGCCCCCTCGCGCAGCGCCTGGTCGACATGGCGGCGGGCGATGGCCCGTTGCGTCGTCGCGTCGGCGGGAAAGCCCGCCTCAGCCCATTCGCGTTCGACGGCCTGGAGCGTCCGGGCGACGACCGGGCCGGGCGTGAGGCCCATGGCGATCAGCTCGCCGCCGCCGAGCCGAAGCCGCGGCCGCTGCCAGCCTTCGAGGGCCGCCGCCGTCCCCGGATCGCCATCGCCGAGCAGGATCCGGTCCACGGCCTCCTCGGCACCGACGGCGTAGGCGAGCATTTCCGGCGGCCTTGTCTCATCCGGAGTCCGCCCGGCGGCCGCCGCCAGCCGCTTGGCCGATCGGTTGGACAGCCGAAGCCGAACGGCGACCGCCGACGCTTGCTCGGAGTCGGCGGGAAGCAAGGCGGCAAGCCGCCGAAGCGGGTGCGGATCCGCGCCGGACCGAGCTTCGCGCTCCATAAGCCTCGCCAGCCGCTCGACCCCTTCCGGCCCGATCTCCGGAAGCACCGGCTTCAGGATGCCGCGTCCGATCATCAGCCGGACGGCGGCGACCGGCTCCGGCAAAGCCAGCAGCTTTGTCAGCTCGTCGGCGATCCGCTCGCGCGACAGCGCCATCAGGTCGTTGGCCCGCTCCGCGCAGGCCTCCAGCCCCGCCGGGTCCGGCTCCCCGGTCCCGAACCGGGCGAAGAAGCGGAAGAAGCGCAATATCCTGAGATGGTCCTCGGCGATCCGGGTGAGCGGGTCGCCGATGAAGCGTACGCGGCGCGCCTCGAGGTCGGCCTCCCCCCCGAAATAGTCGAAGACCGCCAGTGTCACCGGATCCGCGAGCAATGCGTTGATCGTGAAGTCGCGGCGTGCGGCGTCCTCGCGCCAATCGTCCGTATAGGCGATGGTCGCGCGGCGCCCGTCGGTCGCGACGTCGCGCCTCAGGGTGGTCACTTCGACCGGCTTGCCGGCGACCACGGCGGTGACGGTGCCGTGCGCGAGACCGGTCGGGACCGTCTTGATCCGGGCCTTGGCCAGACGCTCCATGACCTCGGGAGGCGGCAGCCGGGTGGCGAGGTCGACGTCGCTGACCGGGAGGCCGAGCAAGGTGTCGCGGACGCAGCCGCCGACGTAGCGAGTGTCGCCGTCCGAAGCGCCGAGCGCCGCGAGCAGGGCCTTCATCCCGTCCCGCCGCTGCCAGGGCGCTTTGGGCAGCTTCACTGCACGAGCTCCAGCCGCCGGGAGAGGTTGACGATCATCGCCGCCGTCGCGCCCCAGATGCGCCGGCCCTCCCAGTCTATCTCGTAATAGCTGCGCTCCCGCCCCTGCCATTGCGCGGAGCGGACCTTGTGTTGCCGGGGATCGAGAAGGAAATGAAGCGGCGCCTCGAACATGGCCGCGACCTCGCCGGGCTGGGGGTGGAGGGCGAGGCCCGGTGGAACGACTCCGACGATCGGAGTGACCTCGAAGCCCGTCACCGTTCGGTAGAGGTCGGCGACCCCGATCACCTCGACGGCGTGGCGGGGAAGGGCGATCTCCTCCTCCGCCTCGCGCAGCGCGGCGGCCACCGGGCCGTCGTCCTCCGGGTCGATCCGGCCGCCCGGGAAGCTGATCTGCCCGGGATGCTTGCGCATCGTCTTGGGCCGCTCGGTGAGGATGATCGTGGGTGAGGGGTGGTCGACCACTGCCACCAGCACCGCCGCCGCGGTCAGGTCCCCGTCCGTCTCTTCGAGGACGTCGCCTTCGAGCAGGATCGGCCGGCGTCGCCGTCCCCGCTCGAGCGCCTCGCGGAGCCGCTCGGCGAGGCTGCTCACGAGCCCATCGCGAAAAAGGCTCCGCCGCTCCAAAGGCCGGGCGGGTCGCCGCCGTCGAGCGCGAGCTCCGCCAATTCGTAATAGACCGAACGGGCGACGAGCGCGTCGAGGCCGCCGCGAACCCGGACATAGGGGTGCGGCCCATCCGGGCCGGCCTCGAAGCGCAAGGGATGGTCGGGACCGGCGACGACCAGGTCGCCGGTGTTGAGGCGGAAGGCGAGCGACGCCGCGTCGCCTTCGCCCTCTACCTTGAGCTCGACGGCGACGAACGGCGCGTCCTCCACCTCGATATCGAGCTTCTCCACCGGAGTGACGAGGACGAAGCGGCCGTCGGGCTCGCGCCTCAATATGGTCGAGAACAGGCGCACCATCGCCTGCCGTCCGATCGGGCTGCCCTGATGATACCAGGTGCCGTCGCGGGCGATTCGCATCTCGCTGTCGCCGCAATGGGACGGATCCCACTTTTCGACCGGGGGCAGCTTCTTCGCCTCGGCCAGCCGCGCGATCTCGGCGAGCGACAGGCCGGCGAGGTCGTCGGGGGGCGGGGGCATGGGCATGATCGGGGCGACTCTGGCGCTACCGGGGCGCGGCGGCAACCCTTGCCGCCTTTCCAAGGGCCGCCGTTCATCCTATCCGGCGCCATGGCTAGCGAGTTCGAGGGCGCGCGCACGGCGATCGTGACCGGCGGAGCGAGGCGGATCGGCGCCGCGTTGTGCCGAGCCCTGGCGGACGACGGCTGGCACCTCCTCGTCCATTGCCGCCGCTCCGTCCGCGAGGCTGAAGCGCTGGCCCGGGAAGTCGGCAACGCGGCGGTCGTGACCGCCGATCTGGCATCGCCCGACGCGCCGACCCGAATAATGGCGGCGCTGGACGGACTTCCGCCCGCGCGGCTGCTCGTCAACAACGCCTCGCGCTTCGCGCCTGACAGTGCGGACGACTTCACCGTCGAGAGCTGGGAAGCGCATCTGTCGACCAATTTGCGGGCGCCGGCCTTGCTTTCGAAGGCCTTCGCCGCCGGCGCCGAGGGCGGCGGCCTGATCATCAACCTGCTCGACGCCAAGCTCGCCGCGCCGAATCCGGACTTCTTCAGCTACACCGCCTCCAAGTTCGGGCTCGCCGCGCTCACCGAGCTTTGCGCGCGCGCCTGGGCCGGGCGCGGCATCAGGGTCTGCGGAATCGCTCCGTCGGTCACTCTCGTCTCCGGCGCCCAGAAGAATTTCGAATCGGTTCACGCTCTCAACGCCCTCGGGCGTGGAGTGCGGGTCGAGGAGATCGTCGCCGCCCTTCGCTTCATCATTGCCACGCCAACGATCACCGGGCAGACGCTCACGCTCGACGGCGGGCAGCGTTTCCTCGCGCTGCCCCGCGACGTCCAGTTCCTGGAGCCCGGCGATGAATGAGCAGGTGAAGCTGGACGGACTCGTCCCCGAGCGGCTCTCGCCCCGGAGCCGCAAGATCGTGCTCGACGATTATTGCGTCGCCGCCGACATCGGCTTCCACGAATTCGAGGTCGGGACGCCGCAGAGGCTTCTGGTCACGGTCGAGGTCTGGGTCGACGAGGCGAGCTTCCCCGCCGACGACCGGCCGGCCGGCGCCTGGGATTACGATTTCCTCCGGACCGAGATCGGCGCCCTCATCGAGGGCCGCCGCTTCAACCTGCAGGAGACCGTGGCCCGCGAGATTTACGACCTTGTCGCCGCGCGCCGCGGAGTGACCGGACTTCGCGTGGCGACGAGGAAGCCGGACATTTATCCCGATTGCGCCGGTGTGGGCGTGGAGCTCACGTCTTATTAGTCGTCATCCCGGCGAAAGCCGGGACCTCGGGGAGACCCACTGAGACTATTGGTCCTGAGGTCCCGGCTTTCGCCGGGATGACGGGTCAGCTTCGGCGCCTCGTCCTCACGCACGGACCCAGCCGTTCCAGAACCAGCCGGTAATCCGCCTCGATCGCCGCCCTCGCTTCGGGGTCCGCCTCGGCGAGGCTCTGTCTCGGAAGGGCGCGCGGGAGGCCGCAGGCCAGGCGGTACCAGAGGAGGGTGCCGGGCGCCGGAGGCTCGGCGGCCTCGTCGACGATCTCGCTCAACGCCACCGCCCATTGCGGCGTCTCGCCCGGACGACGAAGAATAGTCAGCGACACCGGAGTGCCGCCGGCGGTCTGAAGGAAGATCTGGGTCTCGCTCTCGCCGCGAATCGCGCCGGGCACGTGGAAGGCGCGGCCGATTCCCGCGATTCGCGGCGGCGGCGAGGCCGAGCTGGCCTCGCGGATGATTGAGCGCAGGGTCGCCGCGCGCTCGGCCGTGAAGGGGATCTGGGCGTCTGCGGCGGCGAGCCGGAGCTCGCCCGGTTTCCCAGGAACGGCCGCCGCGAGCAGCAGGAACTCGCCGCCCTTGCGCAGCTTGGGACCCTTGCCCTTCGAGTCGCGCGGCAGATCGACCACATAGCTCAGGCGCGCCGGCAGCGACTGGGGCGAGCGGATCAGGGAGACCAGCGCCGCTTCCACGTAGAAGCGCGCCATGCCGGGCTTCAGATCGGGGGCGCGCTCGGCATCCACCGCCGCCGCCCGGGCGATCCGGACCTGAGCGGCGATGGGCGCCTCGAGCGCCAGGTCGGCGAGATCGGCATAGGTCATGGCGGGGGCCGGAGCGATCGCCGCCGGCGTCTGCGATTCGGCCGGAGCCGCCGCCGCCGCGACCAGCGCCGCCACGATTGCTCGTTTACAAAAAGTTGAAGCGCCTGGCACCGTTCCGCCTCCGTAAGTTTATCCCCCGTTTCCCATATGCTTAGCGGGATGAACGGCGGATTTCGGCCATTTTAGGCGCAGGCGCCTTGCATTCACAGGAGGATTGCGTCCTCTTCGTCCACGCGATAGAGGAACCGGCTCTACCGGATGATATGTTGATACATCGCATTTCGGATGGAGCCGTTGGGGATCAGCGGCGTTGTTGATGGCGCGCCGGTCCCCGGCAGAGGGACGAAGAGAGGGAGTGTGGCTGATTAATGGCATATGCTGACAACAGGATGAGCCGGAGCCGCATGTCGGCGATCTTCATCGTCGCCCTGCTCCACGCCCTCCTTGGCTACGCGCTCGTCACCGGCCTTGCCTATAATGTGGTCAAGAAGGTGGCGGCAGATCTCAAGACCTTCAACGTGGAGGAGGAGCCGCCGCCCCCCGAGGAGAAGCCGCCGCCGCCGCCGCCCGACCAGCCGCAGACTCCGCCGCCGATGGTGACTCCGCCGCCGATCGTCCGGACGAACACGCCGCCGCCGCCCATGGTGACGACGAACATCGCTCCGCCGCCGGTGATCACCCGCACGGCGCCTCCGGCTCCCCCCGCCCCGCCGGCGCCGCCGCCGCCTCCGCCGCCGCCGCCGAAGAAGGTGACTCCGGCCCGGGCGAAGGCCAATCTCGGTTCGCTCTTCTCGGACGAGGATTATCCGGCGTCGGCGCTCCGGTCCTCGGAATCGGGCGCGACCGGGTTCCGGCTCGACGTGGGCGCGAACGGCCGGGTGACCAATTGCACGGTGACCTCGTCGAGCGGTTCGTCCGCGCTCGATTCGACGACCTGCCGGCTGCTCAGATCGCGCGCCCGTTTCACGCCCGCGACCGACAGCAGTGGAGGGCCCACGACCGACTCGGTCACGGGCCGCATCGTTTGGCGTCTCCCGGCCGATTGAGGACGATCGACCGGAAATCACGATTTTCAAAATCCATCTGAGAGGAAAGTAGAGACCATGGCAGCTCCAGCACCCGGCACCCCGCCTGCCGAAAATCCTTATGGCCTCATGGCCGCACTCGAAGAGGGCGGAGCGATCGCCTGGGCGACCTTCATCATCCTCGTGATCATGTCGGCCGGCTCCTGGTACGTCCTGTTCGTCAAGCTGTTCGAGCAGCAGAAGATCATCAACCAGGGCAAACGTGCCCGGACGACCTTCTGGCAGTCGGCCAACCTTCGCGAAGGCGCCTCGAAGCTCGAGAAGAACAGCGCCTACCGCCAGATCGTCGACGACGGCATCGTCGCCCTCGAGCAGCATGACAAGCTGACCGATCCGATCGACCAGCACGACTGGATGCTCAATTCGCTGGCGCGCAGCCAGGGTGCGATCACCTCGAAGCTTTCGAGCGGCCTCGCCTTCCTCGCCACCGTCGGTTCGACGGCGCCGTTCGTCGGCCTGTTCGGAACCGTCGTCGGCATCTACCGCGCGCTCGTGAAGATCGGCGCCGCCGGTCAGGCGTCGATCGACACCGTCGCCGGCCCGGTCGGAGAGGCTCTGATCATGACCGCGCTCGGCCTCGTCGTCGCAGTTCCTGCGGTGCTGGCCTACAACTGGCTGATCCGCCGCAACAAGGCGATCGTCGAGGAGCTCGCGCGCTTCTCCAACGAGCTCCACGGCTACATGATGTCGGGCGGCGCGGTCCGTCCGGTCATCGCCAGCGCCAACCGGCCCGCCGGCGGCGCCGCTTCGTCCGGCGCGGGCGCTGCGAAAGCCCCGGGCGCGGCCTCGCCGGGCGGCACTACCGCCACCGGAAGCGCGATCGGCGCTCCCCACGGCGGCCCGAAGAAAGTCTGACGAAAGGCCGCGGCGGGGCCTTCGGGCTCCGCCGCAGGCTCCTGCGGCACTCGAGCTAGATAGGAATACCGACCATGGCCATGAATGTCGGCCAAGAAAGCGAAGAGGGCGAAGAATCGCCGATGTCCGACATCAACACGACGCCGCTCGTCGACGTCATGCTGGTGCTTCTCATCATCTTCCTGATCACGGTGCCGGTCGTCGTCCAGACGATCCCGATGAAGCTGCCCAAGGTCGACTTCGAGGCGACCCAGACCAAGCCGGAGAACGTCTCGCTCTCCGTCGTCGGCGGCCCGGGCGGCACCTGCGAGGTCTATTGGGGCCTGACCAAGATGAACAGCGACGAGCTGCTCCGGCGGGCGGTCAAGAAGCTCGAGGACGAGATCAAGAGAGTCGGCGGAGTGGACAACCTCACCGAGGAAAATATGCCGGAGGCGCATATCCGGGCGGATATCAATACGCCCTACAAATGCGTCGGCGGCGCCATCTACACGATGCAGCGGGCCGGCTTCGCGCGGGTCGGCTTCATTTCCGAGCCGCCTCCGCGGGGCGGCGCGCGGATGTAGGCCAAGCGGCACAGCAGGGTTTTTAGGAGTAGAAGATAATGTCAATGGCAGTCGGGGGTTCTGACGACGAACCCATGATGGACATCAATACGACGCCGCTCATCGACGTCATGCTGGTGCTGCTCATCATGTTCATCATCACCATCCCCATCCAGACCCATGCCGTGAAGCTCGACCTTCCGCAGGATCAGCCTAACCAGCAGCCGCCGCCCATCGACCCGGTCAAGAACAAGATCGTCGTCACTCCGACGAACGAGGTGCTTTGGAACGGCACCCCGATCGATCTGGTCCGGCTTCGCCAGTATCTCGACGTCACCCAGACGATGAACCCGGTCCCGGAGCTCCACCTCCAGCCCGAGCCCATGGCCCGCTACGAGCTGGTCGACGAAGTCCTCGCCGTCACCAAGCGCGCCCGAGTCGAGAAGATGGGCTTCGTCGGCAACGAGGCCTACGCGGTCTTCTAGGGGGCGCAGGCTCTACTCTCTTCAGAGGCGGTCCTTCGGGGCCGCCTTTTTTTTGCCCCTCCCTGGAAGGGAGGGGTCAGGGGTGGGTACGGGAGCGCAGCGAGACTTTTACGGATTCGGAGGTTCGGCCGCCTTCGGCGGACCCACCCCCGGCCCCTCCCTTCCAGGGAGGGGAGAGCTTAGGCCGCGATCCCGTCGAACTGGAGCCGCGCCAGCCGGGCGTAGAGGCCGCCGTCGGCGCGCAGGCTCGCGTCATTGCCCTGCTCGACGATCCGGCCCTGCTCCATGACGACGATCCGGTCCGCCGCCCGAACCGTCGCCAGCCGGTGGGCGATGACGATCGTGGTCCGGTCCTCCATCAGCCGCTCCAGCGAGCGCTGGACGAGCCGCTCGCTTTCGGCGTCAAGCGCCGAGGTGGCCTCGTCGAGCAGAAGCAGCGGCGAGTCGCGCAGCACCGCCCGGGCGATGGCGAGCCGCTGACGCTGCCCGCCCGACAGCCGGGCGCCGCCCTCGCCCATATAGGTGTCGAGCCCTTCCGGCAGCTTCCTCAGGAACTCGGCCGCGTTGGCCGCCTCCGCCGCGGCCCATAATTCGTCGTCGGACGCCTCCCAGCGTCCGTAACGCAGATTGTCCCGCGCGGAGGCCGCGAAAATGATCGTATCCTGAGGCACGACGGCGATCCGGGCGCGCACCTCCGCGGGATCGGCGTCGGGCAGTGCGACCCCGTCGAGCAGCACCGCCCCGGCTTCGGGATCGTAGAAGCGCAGGGCGAGCTGGAAGAGAGTCGACTTGCCCGCGCCCGACGGCCCGACCACGGCCAGAGTCTCCCCCGGCGCCACGGCGAGCGAGAAATCGTGAAGAGCGCTCACTTCGCGCCGGGTCGGATAGCGGAAGGTGACGGCGCGAAACTCGAGCGCGCCCCGGCCGGGGGAAGGAAGCGCCCTTGGCCTGGCGGGCGCCTTTATCTCGGGCTCCTCGCTCAGCAGTTCGGCGAGGCGCCCGGCCGCGCCGGCGCCGCGAAGCAGGTCGCCATAGACCTCGGTCAGCGCCCCGAAAGCCCCGGCGACGAGCCCGCCGGTAAGGACGAAGGCGGCGATGGTGCCGCCGCTGATCCGGCCGGACTGGACGTCGACCGCGCCCTGCCACATCACCATCGTGATCGAGCCGAAGATCAGCGCGATCACGCCCGCCGTCATCAGGGCGCGCAAGGTGATCCGCCGACGGGCGGTCTGGAACACGCGCTCGACCGCGGCCTCGAAGCGGCTCGCCTCGCGCCCCTCCTGGCCGAAGCCCTGGACAATCTTCATTGCTCCCAGCACTTCGTCGACCATTGCCCCGACCTCGGCGATCCGGTCCTGGCCGAAGCGGGAGACGTTGCGGATCCGGCGGCCGAGGAAAACGATCGGAAGGATGACGACCGGGATCCCGAGGAGCAGCATCGCAGTCAGCTTCGGCGCGAGGGCGAGCAGATAGACGATGCCGCCCAGCCCCATGACGATGTTGCGCAGCGCCACCGAGATGGTCGTCCCCA
Organism: Allosphingosinicella sp.; assembly: GCA_036386555.1. GTDB lineage: Bacteria > Pseudomonadota > Alphaproteobacteria > Sphingomonadales > Sphingomonadaceae > Allosphingosinicella. The sequence continues at coordinate 16,460 of DASVVM010000117.1, read as the reverse complement.
CCACCTGCTCGATGATCGTCGTGTCCGCCGTCAGGCGCGAGGCGATCTCGGAGGGGCGGTTCTCCTCGAAGAAGGAGGGGGCGAGCCGGAGCAGGTTGCGCTGAACCGCCTGGCGCACGTCCGCCACCACCCGCTCGCCGAGCCAGGACACGAAATAGAAGCGCGTGGCGGTGGCGATCGCCATCACCACGACGATGAGAAGCAGATATTGGAACCAGCGGCCGATGTCGCCGCCGGTGCCGGTGAAGCCCCGGTCGATGATCAGCTTGAACGCTCCGGGGATCGCGAGAGTCGCCAGCGCGGCCACCAGCAAAGCGGCCAGCGCCCCGAGGACATGGCCTTTGTAGCGCGCCGTGAAGCGCCAGATCAGTGCGAGGTTGGCGATGCGGCGCGGGCTCGCGGTCTCGTCCAGGGTTTCGGCCATGAATGCGCGGTAGCAGGGGCGGACCCTCCCGTCATCCCGGGAGGGACCCCATCAAAGTACTACTTTGATGGGAACCCGAAAGCCGGGACCTCTGGGAGACCCACTGAGCCTTTTCCGACCTGAGGTCCCGGCTTTCGCCGGGATGGCGGTCTGCGCCGTGTCCGGACCCATCACATCTGTGGATGGTTTTGGTTCGAAACGCGTTTTCCGTTGACGGGCCTCCCGCACCGCACCATCTAAGGCACCGCATGCTCTATGACGCCTATGAAATGCAGCGTTCGCTGCTCGCCGGAGCTTCCAATCTCGCCACGCTCGGCGCCGGCTGGCTCCAGAACCCCGTAAACCCCTTCGCCTACAGCCAGATGGGCCCCATCGTCGCGTCCGCGCTCGATGTCTTCGCCCATGCCTCGGCGCCGCGCGGCAAGCCGGAGTTCGGCCTCGCCGCCACCTCGGTGAATGGCCGCAAGGTCGCGGTTCGCGAGGAGGTGGTGCTTAGGAAGCCGTTCGGCCAGCTCAAGCATTTCCGCCGCGAAGGCGTGGAGGGCGGGCCGAAGCTGCTCATCGTCGCTCCGATGTCCGGCCATTACGCGACCCTGCTTCGCGGCACCGTCGAGCGGATGCTTCCGCGCCACGACGTCTTCATCACCGACTGGCGCGACGCCAAGCTCGTCCCGCTCGATTCCGGCCGCTTCGATCTCGACGATTATATCGACTATTTGGTCGAGTTCCTCGAACATATCGGCCAAGACGGGGAGCGCCCGCACATGCTCGCCGTCTGCCAGCCCTCGGTGCCCTGCTATGCCGCCGCGGCCTTGATGAGCGCCGATAAAAACCCCGCCCGGCCGCGCACCCTCACCCTGATGGGCGGCCCGATCGACACCCGCAAGGCGCCGACCCAAGTCAACACCGTCGCCACCCAGCGGCCGCACAGCTGGTTCCAGCAGAACGTCATCGCCTCCGTCCCCTACACCTATCCGGGCGCGGGCCGCTCGGTCTATCCCGGCTTCCTGCAGCTCGCCGGCTTCATGGCGATGAACCTGGGAGACCATCTCACCGGCCATTGGGAGATGTTCAAGCATCTCGTCCAAGGCGACGGCGAGAGCGCGGAGGCGAGCAAGGCCTTCTACGACGAATATCGCTCGGTCTGCGACATGACCGCCGAATTCTACCTGCAGACGGTCGACGTCGTCTTCCAGCGCCATCTCCTCCCGAAGGGCGAGCTCAAGCACAGGGGCCGCCGGGTCGATCCCGCCGCGATCCGCGACGTCGCGCTCCTGGCCATCGAGGGCGAGCGGGACGACATCTCCGGGATCGGCCAGACCAAGGCCGCGCTCGACATCTCGACCAGGCTCCCGCGCGACAGGAAGCAATATCATCTCGCCAAGGGCGTCGGCCATTACGGAATCTTCAACGGCAGCAAATGGCGCGAGCGGATCGCGCCCGTCGTCGAGGAGTGGATCGCCAGGCACGATTGACCGTCATCCCGGCGGAAGCCGGGACCTCGTGGAGATTTGCCATTGCGTCTTTTCCGGCCTGAGGTTCCGGCTTCCGCCGGGATGACGGAGGGTCAGGCGAAGCCGCTGGTATATTCCGAATCGGCGTCGAAGCGCGCCCGGCCCTCGATTCGAGTGCTCCGATACTTGAACCAGCCGAAGGCGCCGAGCGCGCCGAATGCCAAGGCAAGCAGCGCGACCCCCTTGCCGAGCAGCAGCAGGACGATGAAGGCGCCGAGCCCGGCGAATGCCATCATCATCATGATCCGCTCGTTCCCGGTCGGGACGGCGAAGGCGGCGCGGCCGTCCCGGGTCCGCATTCCGAACAGTCCGCGATGGTCTATCGCCTTGTAGCAGTAGAAGCGGCCGTCGGTGCCCGGCCGGAGCGCCTCGGCCACGTCGGGAGCGGCCGCCACCTTCTCGAGCCGCTGCTGCGATCCTTCCGCGGTCCGGATGGTGATGCTGTCGTACAGGGCCAGAGTCGCGCTCGACCTTTTCAGAACTGCCACCTCGATCGTTCCGTCGATCACCTCGATGCCCATCCTGCCGCCCCCTTTGCTGGGTCCAGGCTACAGGCCTTTCACGCACGAAAGCAACGGCAGGACAACCGGGGGCTCGGCTCGCGACGGTGACTAACCGCCGCGAACCGCCGAGCTTCAATCTAGCGGGGCGACCTGGTCGTTTACCTGCGCTGGCGGTCCTCGGCGATCTTGACGATGGCCTGGATCGTCGCCCGGTCTTCCAGCGCCGTCCTGCGGTCGCCTTCGCACTGGCAGGGCGCGAAGGATATGCCCCTTCCGGCCGCGGCCATCGGCATCAGCCCGAACGCACTCACCGTACCGGCGAGGTTGAAGCCGGACACGATGCCCCCCGGGTCCTCGACGAGGACGTAAAGGCAATTGACGCCCCTGCGGAACTGCGAAGGCTGGGCCGTGCCGGAAATCGGAGGCCCGCTAAAGCTGCCATTCTGGGCGGTGACGATGGTGCTGGTGACGGTGTTGAGCCAGACCTGGATGAAGTCGTCGCCGCGCATCTGGAAGCTGAGCTCCGCCTTCTGATAGCCCGGCATCAGGCAGAAGCATTTCCGGTAGATTGCGTAGGGCCGCTGCGCGATGGGCGGGCTTTTCCCGTCTGGCGTCGTGGAGCCGATCCATTGCGACGGAAAGCCGCCGCCCGACAAGGGAGCCTGCCACGCGGGATGCGTGTTGATGACGAAGGCGGGAACATTGATCGGTGGATAGTTCGCGGCCACCTTGACCCAATAATTGTCGAGCACGGTCGCCGATCCCGGAGCAGGATAGACCGTGAAGTTGGAGTGATTATATCCCGTATTTAATGGAACCATGGTCTGCCCGAAGGCGTCGCCTGACGCGCCCAACAGAATCAAGGCAACCAGACAGGTCGATTTACGCATTTCATCCTCCCGAGCCCTCGAGTCGGAGCTTGTACTTTACCGATCCATTGCAGCCCTTGCAATGATGGCAGTCATGCAGGAAAAACACTTCAAAGGTGCCCGGCCATATCCGCATTTGGGTCAAAAACATTGGCGGCTGATTCGAAAGCGCCTTCGAAACGCGGCTTGCGCGGCCCCTCCGCCCCGCTATGCTGCGGCGCAACAGTGCAGGAGTATACCGGTGAAGAAGATCGAGGCGATCATCAAGCCGTTCAAGCTGGACGAGGTGAAGGAGGCGCTCCACGACGTCGGGGTCTCGGGTATCACCGTCACCGAGGCCAAGGGCTTCGGCCGCCAGAAGGGCCATACCGAGCTCTATCGCGGCGCCGAATATGTCGTCGATTTCCTGCCCAAGGTGAAGCTCGAGGTGGTGGTCGACGACGGCCTCGCCGAGCGCGTGGTCGAGGCGATCGCGAACGCCGCCCGGACGGGCCGGATCGGCGACGGCAAGATCTTCGTCATGGACGTCGAGGAGGCGCTTCGGATCCGAACCGGGGAGCGCGGCTCGGACGCGATCTGACATCCCCGTCGTCCCAGCGAAGGCTGGGACCTCGGCGGGTGAAAAGCGCGGCGGCCTTCACCCGCCGGGGCCCCAGCCTTCGCTGGGGCGACGAATACTCACCGGCGATGGCGCCGGAAGCCGGCGGCGATCCTTCGACCGGTGGGCGACAGGAAAGGCTCGACCTCCGCCCAGCTCAGCGACAGCGTCACCTCCCCGCTCGGACGGCCCAGCGGTCTCCCGAAATTGACCGTGAGCCCGTCCGGGCCGGGGATCAGCGATCCCGGGTCCGTCGCCGTTTCGGCAAGCCTCGGCCAGTTGGGGGCGGCGTTCATCGGCGGCACGGCCGTGACACGCTTCTTCGCGAAACGGCCCCATTCCGCCGGCCGCGTCAAGAGGTCGCCGAAGCGCATCGCCCGTCCTTCGCGGGTCAGCCACGTCTCGTAGCCGATGTTCTCCTCGGGATGGGCCGAACCCATCCAATAATCCTCCTCCCGACTGACGATCGCGTCGGGCGAGGCGGCGAGGATCTCCAGATTCCGCCCGGAATCGGTGTCCCAGCCATAGGAGGAGCCGTCATCCACCTGGACTCGAAGCTGACGATGCAGGCGCCATCGCGCGCCGGCCGTCGTGGGCCGCCTCTCCAGCTCCGCATTCCAGGTCCGCGCCGCCGGTCGAAGCGGCGCCGGGGCGGCGTCCACGTCGATCCAGTCGAACCTTTCCTCGTTGGTCACGACCGTGTCGTACCAGGCGTCGCGACCGGGCGCCGGCCAGACCTCGTAGCCGTCGAGTCGTACGACCCGGAACGGCCCGAACCGGCGGACGGCCTCGTTCAACTGGCCGGTCCGCTCCTCGTAACGAGTCTGGAGGCAGGTTTCCGTCGATTGCCGATTCGGCGGGTCGCGGCGGCCGAGCGGGCAGACCGCGTTACGTAATCTCAGCCAGGCGTTCTGGCTCAGCCGCAACTGCCGGCGCCCGGCCGGGCTCAGCTTGGCGAGAGCTCCGCGATAGGCGGAGTCCAGCTCGAGATCCGCCTTGGCGAGTGTCCGCCTCGAGCAGATCAGCTTTTCCTGCGGCGCCGACGCCCGCTCGCAGGGGAAGGACGGTCCGGGCGCCTGGGCGGCGAGGGCGGCGGCGAGAATCAACATTGCGCCACTTTAGGGGCATTGCGTTTCGCGACAATAAACCTCCGCCACCGCTTCCGCCGGAAAGGTTTCTCCCGTCCGTGCGGCGCGCTAAGGCGGGGGCGTGGACGATCCCCGCCTCGCCTCGATGTCGCCCGAGGAGCTGCGCTCCGCGATGCGCACTCTGGGCTACCGGACCCAGAACGATCTCGCCGCGGCGATCGGAGTCAGCCGCTCGGCGGTCAGCCTGTGGCTGGAGGGGAAGGTCGGAGTGCCTCGGCCGGTGGCGATGCTTCTGAGGATGCTGATCGCCGCCCAGCGCAGGCCGTTCTAACCCCGCAATTCGCCCACGTGAAATGTTCACGGCCGCTGGACCTGTCGAGCCGGGCCGGGAAAGGTCCGCCCATACCGCTACCGGATTCGCTTCCCGTCATGCCAGCGCAGGCTGGCATCCATGGGGTCGTATCGGGTGGGGAGGCAGTATGGGCCCCAGCCTTCGCTGGGGTGACGGAGGAATGACATGGCGAGCGACGCGGGCAAGGTTCTGAAGCGGATCGAGGAGGAGGAGATCGAGTGGGTGGACCTGAGGTTCACCGATCCGCGCGGCAAGTGGCAGCATCTCTCGATGGTCGCCGGCGCGGTCGACGAGGACCAGCTCGCCGACGGCTTCATGTTCGACGGCAGCTCGATCAACGGCTGGAAGGCGATCAACGAGTCGGACATGATCCTCAAGCCCGATCTCGACGCGGTCTATGTCGATCCGTTCAGCGCGACTCCGATGCTGGTTCTCTTCTGCGACATCGTCGATCCGGGCACCGGCGAGCTCTACGCCCGCGACCCGCGCTCGACCGCCAAGCGCGCCGAGAATTATCTCAAGGGCACCGGAGTCGGCGACACGGTCTTCGTCGGCCCCGAAGCCGAGTTCTTCATGTTCGACGACGTCCGATTCGAGGACGGCTACAATTCCTCCTATTTCCGGATCGACGACATCGAGCTTCCGACCAACAGCGGCCGTGAATATGAAGGCGGCAACCTCGCCCACCGGCCGCGCGCCAAGGGCGGCTATTTCCCGGTCGGCCCGGTCGACAGCGCCACCGACATCCGCGGCGAGATGGTCTCGACCATGCTCGAAATGGGGCTTCCAATGGACAAGCACCATCACGAGGTCGCCGCCGCCCAGCACGAGCTCGGCCTCACCTACGGCACGCTCGTCCAGACCGCGGACCGGATGCAGATCTACAAATATGTCGTCCACATGGTCGCCCAGGCCTATGGCAAGACCGCGACCTTCATGCCCAAGCCGATCAAGTCGGACAACGGCTCGGGAATGCACACCCACATGTCGATCTGGAACGGCGGCAAGCCGCTCTTTGCCGGCAACGGCTATGCAGGCCTTTCCGAGACCGCGCTCTATTTCATCGGCGGGGTGATCAAGCACGCCAAGGCCCTCAACGCCTTCACCAACCCGACGACGAACAGCTACAAGCGTCTCGTCCCCGGCTTCGAGGCGCCGGTGCTGCTCGCTTATTCGAGCCGCAACCGCTCCGCCTCCTGCCGGATCCCCTATGGCGCCGGTGAGAAAGCCAAGCGCGTCGAGTTCCGCTTCCCCGACGCGCTCGCCAATCCCTATCTCGCTTATTCGGCGATCCTGATGGCGGGCCTCGACGGCATCCAGAACCGGATCCATCCGGGCGATCCGATGGACAAGAACCTCTACGACCTGCCGCCGCAGGAGCTGGTCAACGTCCCCACCGTCTGCGGCTCGCTTCGCGAGGCGCTCATCTCACTCCAGAACGACCGCGCCTTCCTGACCAAGGGCGACGTGTTCAGCGACGACCAGATCGACGCCTATATGGAGCTCAAGTGGGAAGAGCAGATGCGCTGGGAGACGACTCCGAGCCCGGTCGAATACGACCTTTATTATTCGAGCTAGCTGGTTCTCCCCATCGTCAGATGGGGAGGGGGACCACCCGTAGGGTGGTGGAGGGGTAGGAGGCGCGGAAGCCGAGGATCGCGTGCGAACCTGATGACGCCGGCGCAAGTTACCCCTCCACCGCGTTTCACGCGGTCCCCCTCCCCAGGCTTCGCCTGGGGAGGACAATCATTTTGCCGCCTTGCGGGGCTCGAGAAACTCCGGAGTCACCATCTTCGGCGTACCGCCCTTGCGTCTCGTCCGGGCAAGCTTGCCCAAGGCGAACTCCTCGCCGAAGTGGAGCCCGATCTGGCCCTGCTGGCACCAGCGCACCTCGGCCGCGAGGGTCCCGGCCTCGGACAGGTCGAGGTCCACGGCGGTGCCCGGCTCGAGCTCGCTGTCGCACTCGATCATGGCTCCGCCGGCGGAGATGTTGCGGAGCCTGACAGGCAGCGTCCGGCCGTGCCAGAGCAGCCGGCCGTTGCGGATCAGCCGGTGGCGCGGCGGGCGGCTGAAGCCGATCACCTCGGCCGAAGGGCGGCTCTCGGTGGCGAGCGCCAGCGCCTCCTGGGCGGGCATCGGCTTGGCGAAGATATAGCCCTGCACCTGCGAGCAGCCGAGCCGGCGGATCAGCGACAGCTCCTCGATCGTCTCCGCCCCTTCCGCGGTGGTGTCCATTCCGAGGCTCTCGGCGAGGACGACGATGGCCCGGACGATGGCGCCGTTGCGGCTGCCCGGCGTCGTCGCTCCGCGGACGAAGCTCTGGTCGATCTTGATCTTGTCGAGCGGCGCGTCGCGCAGATGGCCGAGCCCCGAATGACCGGTCCCGAAATTGTCGAGCGCGAGCCGGACCCCGAGGCCGCGCAGGCGGGTCAGGGTCGCCTCGGTGACCTTGCGGTCGGCGAGGAACACGGCCTCGTTGATCTCGAGCTCGAGGCGCTCCGGATCGAGCCCCGAGGCCGCGAGAGTCCCGGTGACGGTCGCGGCGAGGGCGGGATCGGCGAACTGGACCGGCGAGAGGTTCACGGCAACCCTGATGTGGCGCGGCCATTTCGCCGCCTCGGCGCAGGCCGTCCTGAGCACCCAGTCGCCGATCTGCGGCATCAGCCCGGTCTCCTCCGCGAGCGGAATCACTAGGTTGGGCGGAAGCAGGCCGCGCCCGGGATGGTGCCAGCGCAGCAGGGCCTCGAACGCCACCACCTCTTCCGAAACCGAATCGACGATCGGCTGGTAGACCAGGGTCAGCTGATCGTTCGCCAGAGCGTAGCGAAGGTCGGTCTCCAGGATCTGCCGCTCGGTCGCGAGGGCATGCATTTCCTGGGCGAAGAACCGGAAGGTGCCCCGCCCGTCCGCCTTGGCGGCATAAAGGGCGACGTCGGCGTCCTTGATCAGCCCTTCGGCCAGGGTCTTGTCGGGCACGGCCACGGCGATTCCCACCGAAGTCCCGATCCGGACTTCATGGCCCTCGATCTTGTACGGCCTCGAGACCTCCTCGATCAGCCGCCGGGCAAGCTCGGAGAGCCGCCCTTCCTCCTCGATCCCCGGCAGGATCGCCTCGAACTCGTCGCCGCCGAGGCGGCCGACCTGGCCGTCCTCGCCGAGCACCTTGGCGAGCCGGCCGGCGACCTTCTTCAATAGCTTGTCGCCGACCGGGTGGCCGAGCGTGTCGTTGACCTGCTTGAAGCGGTCGAGGTCGATGATCATCAGAGCGCAGCCGCGGCGGCGGGCGTCGGCATTGGTCAGCGCCTGATCGAGCATGGCCCGCATCATCGCCCGGTTGGGGAGGCCGGTAAGGCTGTCGTAGCGAGCGAGCTTGCTCGCTTCGGCCTCGTTCCTCCGCTGCTCGCTGAGATTGCTTCCGAGGCCCCGGAAGCCGAGGAAGCGGCCGTAGCCGTCGAAATTCGGGCTTCCGGAAAGCGACCACCAGACGTCGTCGCCGGTCGGCGCCCGGACCACCGCGTCGGCGAAGGGGAAGCGCGCCGAGAGGTGGAATCCCAGGGTCCGTCGGCTATCGTCGCCGTCGCCCGAATCGAGCAGCAGCACGTCCTCGAAGCGCCGGCCGATCAGCTCGGCGGCGGTGAGCCCGATATGCGCGGCGAGCGGCTCCGAAACGTAGGTCAGGGCGCCGTCGGCATTGGTTTCCCAGAACCAGCCGCGGCCGCTCGCCTCGAAGTCGGCGACGAAGCGGCGCGCTTTCTCCGCCTGCCACTCGAGCGCGAGGCGCTGGCGCGCGGCGAGGAGGAACTGACGCGAGCGGGCGACTCCGAGGCACAGGAGGAAGAGGCTGAAGGCGCCCCCTATGGCGAGCACCGGTTCCTCGCTCGGCATCGCCGTGGCGACCAGGAAGGTCGTCGACACGGCCAGGATCATCAGCAGCGGAACGGTGAAGAAGACCGCGATCGCCGACCCCGCGCCGGCGATGAGCGCGGCCTTGACGACGAGGGTCTGGGCCTCGGGAGCGACGAGCGTCGCCGACGCGAGCCACAGGCCCGCCGTGGCCGCACCGTGCAGGGCGGCGAGGCGCATCGCCTGGTGAGGGCGAAGCTTCAGCCGCTTCAGCCCTAGCCAGAACGATCCGTCGAGCAGCAGGATGAGGAGGAGCAGGCCGGTCAGCCCGGCAAGCCCCGCCGTGGCGCCCGAGGCGGTCAGGCCTCCGATCAGGACCGCGCTCCACAGAGCGTGCGAGCCGGACAGCAGCGGCACCGACAGCTGGACGGTGCGAGCCCGTTCGCGGGCCGCGCGGTCGTCGTCCTCGTCGGCGGCGGGGGTGAAATCGAACAGCAACAGCTCCGCGAGCTCCGGCGGAGTGACGGCCTCCTGGCCCTTGTCGCTCAAGCCGGCGAATCGCCCTTTGCGCATCGCGTGTCGCGTCCCGATAAAGATCCGCCGGCTTCCCCCCGGATCCGGTGAGGGGAAGTCTAGGCAACCGAAGTTAAGAAGCGCTTATCGGCCCCTCCTGATTCATGCCGACGCACGGCCTTTTCGAACCGGTAAGGCAGAGAGGATCTCGCGCCTGATCTGGACTTCCGCGCCCCGCCGGCCTGCGCGCTTGGCCGCCGCGCGCTCGACCAGCAGGCGCGCCAGGGTATGGCGCCGGTCGGGGAAGCTCCACTGGCAGCTCCCGAGCTCGATCGGAGCGAAGAAGCGCGCTCCGAACTGGTCGCCGCGCTGCCACTCGACCTGGGCTTCGACCGGGCCGATGCCGGGCACGTCCAGCGAGACGCTTCCGCCCGGCTTGACCTTCGCCTCGCATTCGGCCCGGAAGCCGGAAGCGGACAAATCGAGCATCTTCACCTGAAGGCTGCTCCAGCTGTTCGGCCGAAGCCGGGTCTCGGCGTCCAGCGGAAGCCGTTCCGCGCGCCGGCCGCTGTCGAAGCCGTAATCGTCGTCCGAGGACATTCGGATCCCCATCCCCAAGTTGAGGCCGGCCGTAAGACTACCGTCTGCGCGTTAACGAATTGCTGCCCTTCTCGTCGTGTAGTCGTAAACATAGATCAATTCCCGACTGTAACGGGCGTCAATAATCCTTCGATACCCTGACGTTCACGCTCTCCCTTCCGATGGTCGAGATGCTCGACAGAAGGGAGAGCCAGCGGGTGATCTGATATTCGACGAGGGTGGCCGAATAGCCGCGCGCGTCGGTCACGACCTCGACATAGACTCGCCGGCCCAGATACTTGCCCGCGGCGATGGCGGTGCCCTGGCCCGTCGTGATGTCGGCCGGGACGATGCGCAGTCGGTCGAGGCCGGTGGCCGCACGGACCGCGTTGATCGGATCGAGACCGCCGCCGCTATTGTTGAGCGAGGCCACCGCCGCCGCGAGCTGGAGAGCCTCGGGCGCGGACAGGTTGGTGATCGAGGTTCCGAACAGCAGCCGGCTGAGCAGCTCGTCCTGCGGAAGCGCGGGAGTGCTGGTGAAGCCTATCTCCGGGCGCTGGCCTCGGCCGGTCACCCGGATGACGGCGTTCAGGCCCTGCACCCCGCCCTCGGCGGTGATGTCGAGCACCGGATTGACGGGGGACTCGCCCATGAACCGGATCTGGCCGCGCTCAAGGTCGAAGCGGCGGCCTGCGAAATCGTAGCTGCCGCGGATGAGGTCGGCGCGGCCGCTGATCCTCGGCTCGGTGACGGTTCCGGCGATCTTGAGGTCCGCGCTCCATTCGCTGTTGATCCCGAGCCCGGCGACCATCAGCCGGTTCCTGGCCTCGACGTCGAGGGCCAGCCGCCAGGGCGAGAGGCGCCTCGCCACCGGCGGTTCGCCGGCGGGGCGGTTGATCTCGCGGACGGCGAGGCGGGGCACCTGGGTGGAGGCGGTGACTGCGCCGAGCCTGAAGCTTCCGCTGACCAGATCGACCTTGCCCGAGATGCTCCCGGCCTCGCCGTCCGAACGGATCGAGACCGGGCCGGTGACCTGGGCCTTGATGTCGTCGCGGTCGAGCAGTTGAGCGGCATTGGCCTGGAGCGCGATGTCGATCCCGAAGCCCTTGGGTGCGGCGAGGTCGAAGGTGGCCCGGCCGGTCACGGACCCGTTGCGCTTGGTGGTCCCCGCGAAGCTGTCGAGGACGAGCTTCGAGCCGCCGAAGCGGCCCGCAGCCCGGACGTTCTCGATCACCATGCCGGTGACCGCGCTCTCGATCCGGGCACGCTCGGTCCTGAGCGAGCCGCGGATTTGCGGGTTGTTGAGGGTGCCGCGCGCGTCGGCGCCGACCGCGACCGGGCCGGAGACGTCGAGAAGCTCGACTCCGGTCAGCCGCCAGAGCGTGTCGGCGGGGCCGTTGTAGCGCAGCTGGGCGAAGAGCGGCGCGGCGCTGAGCCGCTCGCCGATATTGCCGGCGCGGCCGACGGGCGCGAGCCGCGCCTGCGCCCGGCCGATCGTCCGGCCCTCGCTCACGGCCACCGCTCGAAGGGCGGCGTTGCCGCCCGCGAGTTTCGCGACCACGCCGATATCCACAGGGCGCGACGACAGGACGAGGCCCGAGCGGGTAAGGCCGCGGATCCTGAGATTGGCGTCCCCGCTCGGCTCTCCCACGGCTCCGAACCGGTAGCTCAAGGTGCCGGAGGCGCTTCCGCCGAGCCCGAGTTCCGGCCAGCCGATGTCGAGAACTCCGAGCGGCATCGACTGGACTCGGGCATTGAGCTCGCTGGTCGATCCGCCGAACAGGCCGGAGACGGTGGCGTTGCCGCCCGCGAAGCTCAGGGCGGTGGAGGCGAGGCGCCAGCCGTCGCCTTCGCGGACCAGCAGCGCCGGCTCGGTGAGGACGATCGCCCGGCGGTCGACCGTCCCGCGGCCCGTCAGCCGAAGCCGGCCTGGTGAGATGTCCGCGACCGTGTCGAACACGAAGTCGCGGCCGCGAGTCCCGGCGATCCGGGCGCGGACCTGGCCGGTCCCGCCGCGAAGCTCGCCGCTCGCGGCGAGGCTTGCGATGGAAAGGGCTCCGCGGCTCAGGCCCCGGGCGGTGAGGCTTCCCTTGAGGGACGTCCCGGCGGGATCGAGGAGCGCGACTCCTTCCAGCCGCCCGCTGCGGATCACGATCGGCGGGGGACCCGCGAAGCGGGCATTGTCGGCGCTGAGGTCGATGGCGACCCGCTGGAGATTGTTGAACGGGCTGAACACCAGCCGGCCGGCGAGCCCTCCGCCGTCGACGGCGAGCTGACCGGTGAAGCCGCCCGGGTCGGATCGAAGCGCCCCCGACGCCCGAGTCTTCGAGACGTTGAGAGCCGCCACCCGGATCAGTGCCGGCTGGCCTTTCGGAAGCAGTATCTCGCCGTTCGACGTGAAGGGTCCGAGATGCGATCCGCCGGCCGCCCGGTAGGCGAATCCGGCGGCAGTCGGATCGAGGTTTAGAAGCACGTCGCTCAGCCCCAGAGCGTCGCTGGGCCGGGCCAGCCGTATCGCCATCTTCGGCCTTTCGATCCGGCCGTCGAGGCTCATCGCGAACGCGCCGTAGGTCGACTGGGCGCCCTTGCCCTCGAAGAAGAAGGTGCCGTCGCGGCGCCGAAAACCGGTGCCGGCGATCCGGATCTTCGGCGCGGTGAGGACGAGGTTGCGGAAGTGGAGGACGAAGTCGTTGCCCCGCACCAAATCGGCCTCGAGGTAGGGCAGCCCCCCCGCGAGGCCCGCGAGGAACCTGTTGTCGAACCGCCTGACCCAGGCCCGCCCCTTGCCGGTGACCAGGGTGCCCTTGCCGCTCGGATGCCGGACGACCTTCAATTCGGTGACGACGTCGACGATTCCGAGCCCAGGGATCAGATAGCGAGTCAGGCCCCCCGAGAGGACGACGTCGAAGCGGCCGGTGACGAGGTCGACGAAGAGGCTGAGCTTGCCCTTGAGCTTGTCCGAGGTGAGGTTCAGCCCTTCCCCCGTCAGCGCCTTTCCGGTCACCTTGAGCAGGCCTTCGACCCTCAGGTTGGCGAGGATTCCGCCGGCGACGTCGCCGACCCCCGTCACCCGCCGCGCCGACATGATCAGCGGCACCGTGACCGGCGCCTTCGAGAATCGTCCCCGCCCCTGCGCCCAGACGTCCTCGAATCCGGTATTGTCGAAAGCGACTCGAGGGCTGGTCAGCCGGTAGGCGAAGGCGAAGGTCTTGAAAGGACCGTTGAGCAGTGCGACCAGCCGAACCTTCTGGCCGGTCATGTTCGGGAACATGGCCGGCGGCCGGAGCAGGTCGGCGCCGACCCGAAGGTCGCGAAAAGCGCTTCGGGCGAGGTCGATCGTGCCCGTTGCGGCGACGCTCAACGCCGGCGAGCGCAGCGCTAGGCGGCCCTCGAGCCGCCGGTCCTCGAGCGTGGCATTGCCGCTTACCTGGACCACCGGCGCCGTCAGCCGGGCTTTCTTGCCCTTCCAGAATTGCGCCGGGGCGAGCCGGCCGCCGAGGCTGTAGCGGCCATTCTGCGCCCGCAGCCGAAGGTCGGCGGTGCGCCGTCCGGAAAGGTCGAGCCGCGCGATGCCGTTCCACCGCGCCCAGCTGCCGTCGCCGTCGACGGTGAGGACGATCGGGCGCCCGGTCCCGAGCATCGCCCCGGCGACCCCGGAGGCGGGGGAGGAGAGGCGGACGTCGAGGTCGAAACGGTCGCGGTCCGGCTCCGCGTCGAGGAACAGCGACAGCCGGTCTCCCCCCTCGATCACCGCCGCCTTGAGGTTCACCAGCGCCCGGCCGGAGCGCACGTCCGCCTCGCCGGAAAGGCTGGCCACCCGGTCCCGCCCGGCCACCGCCTTGCCGATCCTGAGCCGGGCGACGTCGAGACGTCCGATGTGGATGTCGAAGCCGGGCAGGACCGGCCCCGGCCGCTCGCTCGGCCTCATCCGGGGCAGGCGGTGGAGGGCCGCGAGATCAGCTTCGAGCCGGTGGATGACCAGGCGGTTGGCGATCCAGGCGAGCGGGCGCCAGTCCACCTCGATCGAGGGTGATTCCGCGAACAGTCCCTGCGGATCGTAGAGCCTGACGTCGCGAAGCCTGGTGTCGTTCCAGATCGAGCCTTCGATCCGGCCGATGCGGATCCTGAGGCCGGATTCGGGCGCCATCGCGGCGATCCGGTCCGCGATGAAGCGGTGGCCGGCGCTCGTGTCGAGGAGCATTGCGAGCAGGGCGGCAAGCAGGGCCAGGGTCAAGGCGAGGCCGACCGTCCACTTGGCGAGCCTCGACAGCCATCGGCGCCGGCGGGGCGGCGGCGGGTCCTCGCCGTCGCTCATCAGAAAGCCTGGCCGAGCGAGACGTAGACGGCCACCCGGCTGTCGCCGCTCCGGGGGTTGAGAGGCGTTCCGACATCGACCCGGATCGGCCCGAAGCGGGTATGATATCGCACCCCGACGCCCGCGCCGAAGCGCAGATTGTCGAATTTTGGCAAAGGCGAGGTCGACACGTTGCCGCCGTCGAGGAAGGGCACGATTCCCCAATTGCCAAAGCGGATCCGGGCCTCGAGCGCGAATTCGGTGAGGCTCCGGCCGCCGATCGGGTCGTCGAAGACGGGATCGCGCGGACCGAGCCTCTGGAAGCCGTAGCCACGCACCGACCCGCCGCCGCCGGCATAGAAGCGCCTCGAAGGCGCGATCCGGTCACGGCCGGCGCCGAGGATGGTTCCGAGCCGGATCCGCCCGGCGAGCGTCACGGTCGGCGTGAACGGCTGGTAGAGGCTGGCGTCGACCTGGGTCCGCGCATAGCCGAAGGCGCCGGACTGGAGCGAGGCCTCCGGCGAAAGCCGGAAGGCGAGGCGGTAGCCGATCGTCGGATCGAGCAGGTCGTTGGAGCCGTCGTAGCTGAGGCTGGCCGGAAGCGCGCCGATGAAGAAGGTGCGGCGGCGGGTCGTCCCGCTCTCCAGGTCGACGTCCTGCTCGTCGGTGGCGACCAGCTCCGCGCCGGCCGACCAGGTCCATTTCTTCTGCCAGATGAGGTTGGTCTGCCGCTCGATCGCGCCCGAGAGGATGGTCGTTCGGGCGTCGTAGGCGGCGCGATCGATGTGGCTCACGGCGAATTGCGCGGTCAGCACCTGGTCCCGGCGAAGGAAGTTGTTGCGCCTGAGCACGGCGCCGACCAGCTGCTCCTGGGTGCCGGCGACGAGGCGGAACGTCACCGCGCCCTCGGGCGGAAGCAGATTGCGGTGCTGCCAGCTCGCCTCGACCCTTATCCCCTCCCCGGTTCCGTACCCCGCCTGCCCGGCGATCGTCCGCATCGGAGCGCGCTCCAGCGACACGGCGAGGTCGACGCTCCTGTCTCCCGCCGCGACCGGCCGGATCGCGACCGTGGAGACGAGGCCGGTGGCAATCAGCGCCCGCCGAAGGTCGTCGACCAAAGCCGCCTCGTAAGGGGCGCCCGGTTTCCATCGGGCGATCCTCTGGATGTGCCGGGCGTTGAACAGGGGCCGGCCCTCGACCGTGACCCGGCCGAACCGGCGGGTCCCGTTCGGCTTGACCGGCAGGGTGAGGATCGCGCTCCGGGTCTCATGGTCGAGCGCGATGTCCATCTCGCCGGTTTCGGCGAAGGCGTAGCCGCGCTTGCCGAGCTCCACCCGCAAGGCCGCTTCGCCCGCGGCCACCCGGGCGGCGTCGACCGGCTCGTTCGCCGTCACGGC
Organism: Allosphingosinicella sp.; assembly: GCA_036386555.1. Lineage (GTDB taxonomy): Bacteria > Pseudomonadota > Alphaproteobacteria > Sphingomonadales > Sphingomonadaceae > Allosphingosinicella. The sequence continues at coordinate 486 of DASVVM010000117.1, read as the reverse complement.
GAAGGCGTCGCGAAGCGCTGCCGAATCCTCGCCGGCGGCGTCGATCCCGGGAAGATTCACCTCGGCGAAGCGGTAGAGCGGGCCGGGCTCCGCCTCAAGAGTAACGATCACCTCGCCAGCCGCCGCAGCGCCTTCGACACGGGTCCGGACGAGTGCGTCGTAATAGCCGCGGGCGCGGAGCAATTCGGCGAGCAGATCGGCATCCTCGCGGGCCCGGCGGTCGATCTGGGCGGCGTTGGCCGGATCCTTGCCGTTCTTGGCCAGCGTGGAAAGGGAGTCGAAGGGCAGGCGGAGCTCGGCCTCGGCGTCGGGATCGAGGCCCTCGATCCGGACGGTATAGCGGCGCTCCGCGGCGGAGTCGGCGATCCCGGTTTCAGGCGCCTCGGCAATGGCGTCGTCGGCGGCCTCCTCCATGTCGGGCCAGTCGACTCCGAGGTCCGGCAACGGGTCGAGCGGCGCCGAGGGGTCGAGCGGCGGCAGATCGAG
>DASVVM010000116.1:0-4870 GCA_036386555.1 Allosphingosinicella sp. | reverse complement strand
GCCTCGCGGGCGGTGTCGTCGTCGACGAAATCCTCCTCGGGCGCCATCGTCCGCCGGACGTTCTGGGCGGCAAGCAAAGTCGGCGGCGCGTGCCTCGACAGCAAGGGATGCTTCCAGACGTCCATATGCTGGCGCCAATAGGGGTCGCCGGCGAGGCCTCCGTAGGCCACGACGAGGGTCGGTGTGTAATTGGTCCTGGTCTGCGTCCAGAGACTGACGACATCGTCGTAGAAAATCTCGACCGGCACATTGTGCTCGACCGTCGCATTGCCGTCCTGGATGAGCGAGATGTCCATCGTGAAGAGCGAGCCGCCCTCCGGCACCACCTCCATCCCCTCGCGCTGACCGGCGGCGACGACCATCTGCCTCTGGTCGCGGCGCGGCTGGTTGTAGTTCTTGACGCTGTGGGCGCCCTGCGCCTTCAGGCGCCGGACGTGGGCGAGCGCATCCTCGAACGTGTTGATCTCCGCATAGACGTCGGCGGCCTTGGCACCGTAGACGATCTCGCCCGTCGAGAAGGTGCGCGGCGCCAGGACCTTGCCGGCGCGCTGCATTTCGGAGGCGGCAAAGATCTCCGCCGCGCGCGCCGACGGGTCGTGGGCGGTGGTCGTACCCATCGCGAGGTTGGCGATCTGCGCCCAATTCTGCTGCGGGATGAGATCGTCCTGGCCCTGGGGACCGTGGGCATGGGCGTCGACCAGCCCGGGAATGATCGTCTTGCCGGCGACGTCGACCGTCTTCGCTCCGGCCGGAATGCTGACCTGTCCGCGGGGCCCGACCGCCAGGATGCGGTCGCCGCGGACGACGAGGACCCCGTCGTCGATGATGCCGCCGTCGGCCGCGGCCATGGTGACGATTCGGGCGCCGGTCAGAGCGACGACGCCCGTCGGCCGGTCGGCGGCGACGTCCATCGACAGCGAAACGCCGGTCGTCGGGGGCTGGAATTTCGGCGCATTTTCGGCCGGCGGCGCCGAACCGAACAAGGCCGTGGTGTCGACGGTGTAGACCGTCGGGCCGGTGCTCCAGTGGAGCCGGCGGCCGCCGCCCGACCAGTGGATGAACTCGGCGCCGACTGCGCTGACCTTCGTCACCGGCAGCGGTCCGCCTTTGGCGTCGGCGGCGACGTCCTGGGTGCCCGGCATCAGAGGCATCACGAAGGCCTGATAATTCTGCCGGAAGGCCAGATACTGGCCGTCGGGCGAGACCTGATAGTCGCTCACCATCTCGCCGGTCGAGTGGACGTTCTTGGCCTCTCCGTTCAGGTCCGTGCTGACCAGCTGGCGCTTGCCCGCCGCGCTGGCGATCATGAACAGCCGGTCGCTCGAAGCTCCGAATTGCGGCGCGGCCCCTTCCGAGGAGACCCGGACCGGCGTTCCGCCGGCCGCGGCGACGCGATAGATTCCGGGGTTCTCCGACCAGCGGGCCGAAGTGAGGAATCCCCCCTGCCCTTTCTCGAAGACGATCGACTTGCCGTCCGGCGAGAATTGCGGACGCGCATAATGGCCGGGCTGCGACGTCACCTGGCGCGCCGTTCCGCCGCCCGAAGCGACGGTGCGGATGCGCCCGAGGCCGCGGTCGGTCCAGCCCACATAGACGATCGTCCGGCCGTCGCGCGACCAGGCCGGGAAGAGCTCGAGCTCCTCGTCATTGCCCTTCACCAGACGCCGCGCCGCCCCGCCGCTCGCCGGCTTGACCCAGAGCTTGCCGAGCGTTTCGAACACGACCTGCCGTCCGTCCGGGGACATGCTTGCCCAGCGAGGCATCTTGGTCTGGAAGCGAGCCGGTGCGACCTCGACTTGCGGGTGGATCGCGTCGATGACGACCCTCGTGTCGCTGACCCGGAACGGAATTTCGCTCGCGGATCCGCCGTTGCCGTCGATCCGGCGAAGCTTGCCGCCGGCCCAGAAGACGACGCTCCGGCTGTCCGGAGTCCAGGCCATGTTCGGATAGACCCCGGTCACCGCCCAGGTCTCCTGGACGTCCTGGTCGAGATCGTCGTAGATCTTGCGCTCCTCGCCGGAGGCGAGGTCCTTGACGTAGAGCTTGGAGCGGGCGCGCTCGCGGCGGACGAAGGCGATCTTCTTCCCATCCGGAGACGGCGCGGGACGGACGGAGCCGCCCGCGCCGGAAACGGCCGTCGTGACGTCGCCCGTCTCGAGCTCGTAGCGATGGATCTCAAACAGGTTGGTGTTCGAATTCTGGGCATATTCGAAGATCGGCCCGGGCGTGACGTTGCGGGTGAAATAAACGCTCTTGCCGTCGGGGGCGTAGATCGGCTCGCCGAGCTCCTTTTGGTGCTGCTCGTTCGGCTTCTTGACCAGCGGCACTCCGGCCCCGCCCGACACGTGGTAGAGCCAGACCTCGCCGGTGCCCAATGAGCGGCCGGTGGTGAAATGCTTCTTGGCCACGATGAAGCGGCCGTCCGGGCTCCAGCTCGGCTGATTGAGGAGGCGGAAATCCTCCTTGGTCAGCTGGCGCTTGTCGGAGCCGTCGACGTTCATGATCCAGATGTTGTCGCCGCCGCCCCGATCCGAGGTGAAGGCGATGCGGCGGCCGTCCGGCGAGAAGCGCGGCTGATGCTCGTAGGCGAGCCCCTCGGCGATCCGCCGCGGAGTGCCGCCGGAGATCGGCATGGTGTAGATGTCGCCCAGCATGTCGAAGGCGATCATGCGGCCGTCGCGCGAGACGTCGACGTTCATCCAGGTGCCCTCGTCGACGTCGATCCGGACCTGGCGCGTGGTCATCCCGGGAGGCGCGTTGACGTTCCATTTCTCGGGCTTGGCGGGCTGGGTGGCCGGAGTCCGGGCGGCGGCGGGCGGGAGCGGGCCCGCCTGGCGCTGCTCCGGATTGGTCGCCTCATTCTCGGGCGCCTGGGTTTCCTGCACCGGCGGAACCGGCTGCGGCGTATCCCTGGGCGGGGCCTGGCCGCTCGCCTGAGTGGCCGCCAGAACCGCGGCGATCGCCGCCGTCACCCGATATTTCATGCATCCCTCCAGCAGGTTCTGGAGGGGCTTTAAGAGGGAATTGTGCGCGCGTCTTGCGCGAAATCATCGTCGCCCCAGCGAAGGCTGGGGCCCCGGGGGGTGAAGAACGCGGCGCCCTTGACCCCCTGGGATCCCAGCCTGCGCGGGGATGACGGGCGGGACCGGCTTCCACCGGCCCCGTCCCGTCAGTAGCGGTAATGGTCCGGCTTGAACGGGCCTTCGGTCGGGACGCCGATGTAGGACGCCTGCTTCTCGGTCAGCTTGGTCAGCTTCACGCCGAGCTTGTCGAGGTGGAGCGCGGCGACCTTCTCGTCGAGATGCTTGGGGAGGACGTAGACGTCGTTCTTGTACGTCTCCGCCTTGGTCCACAGCTCGATCTGGGCCAGCGTCTGGTTGGTGAAGCTCGCCGACATGACGAAGCTCGGGTGGCCGGTGGCGTTGCCGAGGTTGACGAGGCGGCCCTTGGAGAGGACGATGATCTTCTTGCCGTCCGGGAACTCGACCTCGTCGACCTGCGGCTTGATCTCGGTCCACTTCATGTTCTGGAGGGCGCCGATCTGGATCTCGGAATCGAAGTGGCCGATGTTGCAAACGATCGCCATGTTCTTCATCGCCCGCATATGGTCGACGGTGATGACGTCGGCGTTGCCGGTGGCGGTGACGAAGATGTCGGCGCGCTTCACCGCTTCCTCCATCGTCACGACCTCATAGCCTTCCATCGCCGCTTGGAGCGCGCAGATCGGGTCGACCTCGGTGACGAGGACCCGGGCGCCGCCGTTGCGCAGCGAAGCCGCGGAGCCCTTGCCGACGTCGCCGAAGCCGGCGACCGTCGCGACCTTGCCGGCGAGCATCACGTCGGTGCCGCGGCGGATGGCGTCGACCAGGCTCTCCTTGCAGCCGTAGAGATTGTCGAACTTCGACTTGGTGACGCTGTCGTTGACATTGATCGCCGGGAACGGAAGCTTGCCCTGCTTGCTGAGCTCGTAGAGGCGGTGGACTCCGGTGGTGGTCTCCTCCGAGACGCCCTTGATCGCCTGCACCGTCTTGGTCAGGAAGCCCGGCGACTTGGCGATGACGCGGCGGACGGTGGCCTGGAAGACTTCCTCCTCCTCGTTGGTCGGGGCCGGGAATTCCTCGCCCGCCTCGATGCGCGCGCCCCAAAGCGCAAACATGGTGGCGTCGCCGCCGTCGTCGAGGATCATGTTGCAGGTTTCGCCATTCCCCCAGTCGAAGATGCGCTCGACATAATCCCAATATTCCTCGAGCGTCTCGCCCTTGACGGCGAAGACCGGAACGCCCGACGCGGCGATGGCGGCGGCGGCATGGTCCTGGGTCGAGAAGATGTTGCACGAAGCCCAGCGGACCTTCGCTCCGAGCGCCGTGAGGGTCTCGATGAGCACCGCGGTCTGGATCGTCATGTGGAGCGAGCCGGTGATGCGCGCGCCCTTGAGCGGCTGCGACGCGCCGAACTCCTCGCGAAGGGCCATCAGGCCCGGCATCTCGGTCTCGGCAATCTCGATTTCCTTGCGGCCGTAATCGGCGAGGCCGATGTCGCGGATCACATAATCGTCAAAACGGGTCTGGGCCTGGGTCGCCACTTAGGTCTCCTGTCGCAAGAAAAGACCGCCGGTACGGGGGGCGGTCGCAAGGCCGCGCTCTAGCCCCGTCCGGGTGCTAATGCAAATATAAAGATATCTTTATATGTGACCCTGGCTCTGCGTCGGATCGCGCGATCGCCCCCGCTCTCGTCACCCTCGTGGTAGCCGAATGATGTATTCTTTCTTTGCTGCGTGAGCAGTGCCGGACGCCGGGTGGCCACCCGGCGTCCGGCGTCGGCTGTCGGATCGTCGTCACCCTATCCCTTTGGGGATGAGGTTCAGCAGGAT
>DASVVM010000115.1:0-29774 GCA_036386555.1 Allosphingosinicella sp. | reverse complement strand
ATCCTGCTGAACCTCATCCCCAAAGGGATAGGGTGACGACGATCCGACAGCCGACGCCGGACGCCGGGTGGCCACCCGGCGTCCGGCACTGCTCACGCAGCAAAGAAAGAATACATCATTCGGCTACCACGAGGGTGACGGTGAGGCGAGCAGCCTTTAGGCTGACTCCCGATGGAAGATGTCCTGCTCAGCCTGACCCGCGGCAATGTGTCGGAGGTGAAGCTCGTGCTCGCAACGGTCGTGGCTTTGCTGGCCGCCTATCAGGTCGGCCTGATGGCGGTCGGCTACGGCAAGGTCCGGCTGCCCTTCCTGAGGCCGCTGCCGGCTTCGAAGGCGCACCGGGCGGTCGGCGATTCGATCGTCGCGGTGACCGTCGTCGTGGCGATCATGTGCATCGGCTATTTCGGCTTCGAGGACGACTCGGCGGTCCATATGCTGCTCTCCTGTGCGCTGCTTGCGGCGCTCGCGTTCAAGATCCTGGTCGTTCGCCGGCTGCACCGGTTCGACCGCCTCTTGCCGACGCTGGGCATATCGGTGTTCCTCCTGTTCTGGGCGACCTGGCTCTCCGCCGCGGCCGAGCATCTGATATGAGGAGACGCAATGGCGGACGAATCTTCCAGAAAGGGCGGTACCGGGCCCCAGCTGCTGGGATCGCTTGCCGTCGCCGCGGTGATCGTCGCCGCGGCCATCTGGGCGGTGACGGCGAAGCTGGGCCCGACCAGCATCGCCGAGCAGGAGGCTGCGGAGGAACGCGCCGAGGAGGCGGAGGAGGAGAAAGCCCGCGATTCGGGCGGCGGCCGCCGCCGGCGGGGGCGCGACCGGTGAGGACCCTGCTCCTGCTCCTGGCCGCTTCAATGGCGGCCTCCTGCGCGTCCGTGCCACCGCGACAAGCGGCCGCTCCGCCCGCTCACGCCGCTAATGCCTGGGCGACTTTCGACGCTCGCGGGATCACCGCGTCCGCCGCCGCCGGTCCCGCCGACCGCGGCAACGGACGGGCGCTCACCCTCGACGATCCGGTCCGGATCGCGTCGATCAGCAAGCTCATCGTGGCCCTGGGCGTGATGCGGATGGTCGAGCAGGGCAAGCTCGACCTCGACCGCGACGTTTCCGATTATCTGGGGTGGCGGCTCCGCAACCCCGCTTTCCCCGACGATCCGATCACCTTGCAGATGCTCCTGTCGCACCGCTCGAGCCTTCGGGACGAGGTCGATTACGTGATCCCGCTGGGCGGCACCGTCGAGGCGCGCGTCGCCGATCCGAAGGCTTACGATCCGGACCACCGCCCGGGCAGCTTCTACCGCTATTCGAACCTCGGCTTCCCGGTGATCGCGACGGCGATGGAGAAGGTGAGCGGCGAGCGGTTCGACCGGCTGATCGACCGGCTCGTGCTGAAGCCTATGAAGCTCGATGCCTGCTTCAACTGGTCGACCTGCTCCGATTCCGCGGCGGCCCGGGCGGTGGTGCTCTATTCTTCGGCCGGCGAGGTGCTTCGCGACGACCATAAGGGCAAGCGGCCGGCCTGCCTCGTCGTTCCGGCCGCGGACGGAAGCTGCGACCTTTCGGCCTACCGGATCGGGACCCATGGCGGCCTCTTCTCGCCCCAGGGCGGGCTTCGGATCTCGCTGCGCGACCTCGCCGCGGTCGGCCAGCTCCTGCTTCGCAAGGGCCGGCTTCCCGACGGCTCCCGCCTCCTCGCCGAAGCGAGCATCGCCGAGATGACGAGGCCGGCATGGCGCTTCGACGGCTCGAACGGCGAGCAGGAGAAGGGCTTCTACTGCGGCTACGGCCTGTCGGTGCAGATCCTCGCCCAATGCCCGCCCAAGGACGACCCCGCCGGCGACGGCCGATTGCGCTTCGGCCATGCGGGCGACGCCTATGGAGTGAAATCGGGGCTGTGGATCGATCCACGGCGAGGCACCGGAATCGCCTATTTCGCCACCGGCATCGCCGACGAGGCGAAGGGCTCGCGCTCGGCCTATTGGGCGATCGAGGAGTGGCTCGCGGCGAAGGCGCGGTAGACCAAAACCGTCATGCTGAACTTGTTTCAGCATCCAGAGTCGAGCCGCTCCGCCGCATGAGGTCATTGCATCGAGCGCGCGACCGCCCCGGGCTGCAGACCCTGGATTTTTGGAGAGAAGGCACGAAGGTACAAGAATAAGGAAGAGGCGGACGCGCCGCACCTCTATGTTGTACCTTCGTGCCTTCCCTCAAAAAATTGGCGCCCGAGGGGACCGGCGACGGGCGCAAAGGTTCGTCCAGCAGCCTGACCTCAGGAGCGGCGCCACCTTGGACCCTGAAACGAGTTCAGGGGACGGCGGCGGCAAGTGGAGGCTGCGCGCTACTCCCTCCCGCGCCGCTCCCGCTCGCCCAGCAGGTGACGCTGCCAGAACATCAGGCTGGCCCAGAAAGCGTAATCCTGGTTGGCCTTCTTGGCGAAGCCGTGGCCTTCGTCCTGGGCGAGGAGGTGCCAGGCGGTGCCGTCGTTGCGGCGCACGGCCTTGACCGCCTGCTCCGCTTCGGAGGCGGGGACGCGCGGGTCGTTGCCGCCGGTCTGCACCATCAGCGGCAGCCGGAGCTCCTTGATCCGGGTGAGCGGCGAGATGGCGAGGAGCTTCTTCCTCTGAACGGGATCGCGCTCGTCGCCATATTCGACCCGCCTCAAGTCGCGCCGGTAGCTCTGGGTGTTCTCGAGGAAGGTGACGAAGTTGGAGATTGCGACGATGCAATTGGCCGCCTTGAAGCGGTCGCCGTAGCGGATGGCGCTGGCATAGCACATGTAGCCGCCATAGCTTCCGCCGGTCTCGGCGAAGCGGGTCGAATCGAGCGCCGGGTCGCGGGCGAGGACGTCGAGGAAGGCGCCGATGTCCCGAACCGAATTCTCGCGAAGGTCGGGGCCGTTGTCGAGCGCGACGAAGCGCTTGCCGAAGCCGGTCGAGCCCCTCACGTTCGGGTAGAAGAGGGCGATTCCGAGCTCGTTCACCAGGTAATTGTTGCGCCCCAGGAAGCCCGGGCGCGACTGGCCTTCCGGGCCGCCATGGATGCTCATGATCATCGGCCGGCGGCCGGGGAAGCGGGACGGATCGGGGCGGTAGAGGAAGCCCGACACCTTCTCACCGTCGAAGCTGGTCGTCTCGACCAGCACCGGCTCGACGTTGCGCCTCGGATCGAGGCCGCCGGTCTCGCTCTCCGTCCAGCGGGCAACCGCGAGGGTGCGGGGGTTGACGACGTAGATGTCGGAGGGCGAGCGCGCCGACGAGACGCTGACGGCGATGTCGCCCCAGGGCGCGACGTCGAGGCCGCCCATCGTGCCGACCGGAAGGCCCGCGACCGGGCGGCTCCTGCGGGTGCGCGTGTCGAGGATCTTCATCCGGCTGATGCCGGCCTCGTTGACGGTATAGGCGATGAAGCGGCCGTCGTCGGAAATGTCGAAATTCTCGACGTCCCAGCGGGCCTCGGGGGCGATTGCGGTGAAGCGGCCGGTCCTCGGATCGAGGATCCCGAGGCGCTGGAAGTCCGAGCCCTCGTCCGACGTCACCCACAAGGCGCCGTTGGGGGCAAATTGGGCCCCGCCGTAGGAGATCTGCTTCGAATGGTCGCCGATCGGAGTCATCCGGCCGGTGGCGACGTCGACCCGGTAGAGATTGCTCTTGGTGACCGAGAGATATTCGGCGACGACGGCGCTTTTGCCGTCGGGCGCGAAGTCGGAGAGGCCCCAGCCGCCGCCCTTGACCTGGGCTAGAATCCGATTGCTCGCCGGGTTGCGCGGATCGACGATGTAGATGTCGTTGTCGGAGCCGTTTCGGCGGGTCGAGGTGTAGGCCAGCCAGCGCCCGTCATGGCTCCAATTGTTGAGGCTGTTGCGGCTCTTGCCGTCGGTGATCAGCTTCAGGCGGCCGTTGTCCAGGACGTAGAGCTGCCAGAACTCGCTTCCGCCGACGTCCTTCTGGATGACGAGCACGTCGCCCAGCTTGCGCGCATAGGAGGCGCCGGAGATGGCGTCGGCCTCGAAGGTGATCTGGCGGCGCATGCCGAGCGGCCGGGCGACTTCGTGGACCTGGCCGGTATTGCCGAAGCGGGTGGTGATTGCGAGCGAGCGCCTGGCCGGGTTCCAGCCCTGAAGCCCGGCGGCGCGGAACTCCATATAGGGGCGGGTGCGCTCGGCGAGATCGTCGGGAATATCGGGGATGCCGTCGGCGACGATGGCGGCGGGCTTCTCGACTTCGGCGAGAGCAGGGGCGGAGAGGAAGGCGGCGGCGGCGAGCAGGGAGAGGCGAAGGCGCATTCAGGACTCCTCGGGCAGAAGGCGGCAGCGCGGCATGCCCTAAGGTGCGGCCGCAGGAGCGGCAAGGCGTCTTAGTTCAGCTCCACTGACAGGCGCCGCCCAAGCACCTTCGCAGCGCGAGCGAGGGTATCGAGCGTTACGTTGAACTCTTCGGGATCCAAGATGCGCGCGAGCTGCGCCCGGCTGGTTTCCATCAGCTCAGCCATGCGCGCCCTGGAGAGCTTCTGCTCGGTCATGGCCTGCTGCAACTGCAAGGCGATCACGCGCTTGATGGCGCGGGCCGTGACCTCCTCGCGAATACCTTCCTCGTCGAGGAATTCGTCGAGAGAAGTCCACCCTTCATATGGGTCTCTTTTCGTACCAGGCACGGCTTCACTCCTGCAATGTCTCGTCCCTCCTTCTTTTGGCGAGGGTCAAATCGGCCCTTGGGAGCTTGGCTGTCTTCTTAATCAGAGCATGCAGCACCGCGATGCTCTGTCGCTCCCGATCGAAGTAGAATATAAGCCGGAACTCGCGCTTCGACGGCAGGGAAGATCGAACCTCATAGAGACCGTCTCCAAGCGGGCGACACAGCGGTAGGCCTATTGGAAAGCCTAGCTGAACAGCCTTCAAATCCTCACCGACGACCTTTTTATCCTCGTCCGAAAGCTGGCGGATGAAATCTAGAACGACCTTATTGACGTTACGAGTTTGATAAAATCGAACCTGGTGCATGAACGGTTCTCACTCTCCGAAGCTCATTCTTGGCCATCGAGTATTCTCCCGTTACCGGTGACCCTGACGGGTCGGAGTTGACCTTAGCGGTCGTTACCTCCTGGTCGAACCAGGCAGTGTAGCTGTATCACATATGGTACAATAATCAAGGCTTTTCAGCACGCCACCACGTTCACGGCGAGCCCCCCCAGCGACGTCTCCTTGTAGCGGACGTTCATGTCGAGGCCGGTCTTGCGCATCGTCTCGATCACCTGGTCGAGGCTGACGAGATGGTCTCCGGTGCCGACGAGAGCGAGTCGGGAGGCTTCGATCGCCTTGATCGCGCCGACGGCGTTGCGCTCGATGCAGGGGACCTGGACGAGGCCTCCGACGGGGTCGCAGGTGAGTCCGAGATTATGCTCCATGCCGATCTCGGCGGCATTCTCGATCTGCCACGGAGTTCCGCCGAGCGCGGCGGTGAGGCCGGCCGCGGCCATCGAGCAGGCGACCCCGACCTCGCCCTGGCAGCCGACCTCCGCGCCCGAGATGGAGGCATTCTCCTTGAACAGCGAGCCGACCGCGGCGGCGGTGAGCAGGAAGGTGCGGACCCCTTCGGTCGTCGAATGGGGGGTGAAGCGGCGATAATAGCGAAGGATGGCGGGGACGATCCCGGCGGCGCCGTTGGTCGGAGCGGTGACGACCCGGCCGCCGGCGGCATTCTCCTCGTTGACCGCGAGGGCCCAGAGGTTGACCCAGTCGAGGACGGTGAGCGGGTCGGACAAAGTGCGCTCGGCCCGGTCGAGGAGGAGCTTGTGGAGGCCGGGGGCACGCCGCTTGACGTTGAGCCCGCCCGGGAGGATCCCGGCCCGGCCGATGCCCCGGTCGATGCAGCCTTCCATCGCCTCGACGATCGAATCGAGGCGGGCGTCAATCTCGTCGTCCGAGCGCGCCGCCCGCTCGTTGGCCCGGGCGATCTCGGCGATGGTCAGTCCCTCGCGATCGGAGATTGCGAGAAGCTCGTCGGCGCAGCGATAATTATAGGGTATGTCCCACAGGCCCTCCGGCGGAGCGTTGCCGGCGATCGCCGCCTCGTCGACGACGGCGCCGCCGCCGACCGAATAATAGACCGCGCTCTCAAGCGCATTGCCCTCGCCGTCGAAGGCGGTGAAGCGCATTCCGTTGCTGTGGTGCGGCAGCCGCTCGCGCTGGAGGAATTTGAGATCGCGGGGCTCGTCGAAGGCGATTTCCCGGACGCCGCCGAGGCGCAGGCGGCCGCTGCTGCGGACCGCGGCGACGATATCGTCGGCGGCGTCGGGATCCATCCGGTCGGGCCGCTCCCCCGACAGGCCGAGAAGAACCGCTCGGTCGGTGGCGTGGCCCTTGCCGGTCAAGGCGAGCGAACCGTAGAGCTCGGCCAGGACCCGGCCGGTGCTCTCGATCATCGTCTTTCGCGACAGCGCCTCGACAAAGCGGCACGCGGCCGTCATCGGCCCCATGGTGTGCGAACTCGACGGGCCGACCCCGATCTTGAAGAGGTCGAAGACGCTGGTGACCAAGCCGATCTCTCCTGACGCCCCGGCAGATGGGCCTCCATTGCGCTTCTGGCAAGCCGGAGAGCCGTTCGTGCTCATCGAGTTCGAGGGCCGGGCCCGGCTTTACCGCGGTCCCGCGGAGACGGTGGAGGCGCGGCGGCCCGAGGCGGTTCGGCCGGCGCTGGACCGGCTGCGCGGGCGCCACGCCGCGGGCTTCCTCGCCTACGAGGCCGGCCACGGCCTCGAGCCGAAGCTGGCCCCGCTGGCGGGCGCCGCCGTTGAAGACGGGCCGCCTTTGCTCTGGTTCGGCCTGTTCGAGGGCTGGGAGGATTCCGATCCGGAGGCGCTTCTCCCCGACCCGGCCGGCGCCTGGGCGGCGCGTCCGCGGCCGCTCGTCGAGCGCGAGGCGCATGAGTCGGCAGTGGGGCGGGCGCTGGAGCATATCCTGGCCGGCGACATCTACCAGGCCAATCTCACCTTCCAGGCCGAGGTCGCGACCGCCGGCCATCCGCTCGCCCTCTACGCCGCGATCCGGCCCCGCGCCCGGGCCGGATGGGGCGGCGTGGTCTTCACCGGGGCGCATTGGATGCTCTCCTTCTCCCCCGAATTGTTCTTCACGCTGGAGGGGAAGCGGGTGACGGCTCGGCCGATGAAGGGGACCGCGCCCGCGGGAAGCGACCCCGAGGCGCTTCGGAGCGACCCCAAGCAGCGCTCCGAGAATCTGATGATCGTCGACCTGCTTCGCAACGACCTTTCTCGCCTGTCGAAGCCGGGGACGGTCAGGGTGCCGGTCCTGTTCGAGGTCGAGACCTATCCGACCGTGCTCCAGCTGACCTCGACGGTGACCGGCGAGCTCGATGACGGCCTCGGCGGGGTCGACCTGCTCGAGACCATCTTCCCGTGCGGCTCTGTCACCGGAGCGCCCAAGATCCGGGCGATGGAGATCATCGCCGCGCTGGAGCGGGAACGACGGGGCCCCTATACCGGTAGTATCGGCAGGCTTGCGCCGGACGGCGAGGCCGCGTTCAATGTCGCCATCCGGACCCTGGTCCTGAAGGGCGGCGAGACCGCGGCGCGGCTGGGCCTCGGCTCGGGGATCGTCGCGGACAGCGTGGCCGCGGACGAATGGCGCGAATGCCTTGCGAAGGGAGAATTTGTGGCGACGTCCAGGCGCTTCGACCTCATCGAGACGATGCGCTTCGACCCGAACGAGGGACTGTACGAGCTCGACCGCCATCTCGCCCGGATGAAGCGAAGCGCCGACGCCTTCGGCTTCGCCTTCGACCGCCACCATGCGCGCAACGAGCTCCAGGCGGCGACCTTCTTCCTGAGGGAGGCGCGCCGGCTGAGGCTTTTATTGTCCAGCAGCGGAGCGCTGGCGATCGAATCGCGGCCGCTGCCGGCCGCGCCGGACGGGGCCGTCGACGTGGCGCTGGTGCCGCTTCCGGTCGAGCCCGAGGATTTCCGCCTCCGCCACAAGACCAGCGACCGGCGATTCTACGATGGTGCGCGCGAGGCTGCCGGCACGTTCGAGGTGGTGTTCGTCGACCGCGAGGGCTTCCTGACCGAGGGGAGCTTCACCAGCCTGTTCGTCGAGCGGGGCGGCAAGCTGCTGACTCCGCCGCTGGGCCGGGGCCTGATCCCGGGGGTCCTTCGGGAGGTGCTGATCGAGGAGGGTCGGGCCGAGGAGGCGGATCTGCGGGGGGAGGACCTGGACGACGGGTTCTTCGTAGGGAATGCGGTCCGGGGATTGACGGCGGCCACCCTCGTCCTCCCCGCGCGTGAAACGCGTGGGGAGGGGGACCATGCGAAGCATGGTGGAGGGGCGATCTGACTCGGTAGGCCCCTCCACCGCACTTCGTGCGGCCCCCCTCCCATCCGCTTCGCGGACGGGGAGGACTATCAGGCCGCCAGCGGGAACCTCAGAAGCTTGTCGGCCACCGGTACCAGGGCTTCGGCTTTCGGCCCCACCGCCCGGACGATCTCCGGATGGCCGGCATCCAGCCCGCCGGTCAGCGAGCCGAAGGCCGGGAGGATCAGCTTGCGCTCCGTCGCGACGAAGCAGCGGCGGGAGACCTGGCGGCCGCGATGGTGGATTCGAAGCTTCGGATGGAAATGCCCCGACAGCTCGGGCCGGCGCTCGGCCGGATCGGCCTCGTGGCGGAGGAGAAGGCCGTCCACTTCGACCTCCTCGGCGAGAACGCCCCCGCAGGGGTCCGCGAAGGCCGGATCGTGGTTGCCCGTGATCCAGGTCCAGCGCGTCGCCGTCGTGAGGGCGACCAGCATCTCGCGCGCCCGCGCCGGGAGCCGGTCGCAGCCGTTGCGATCGTGGAAGCTGTCGCCGAGGCACCATATCTCTTCGGCCCCGGTCGAGACGGCGAGCGCGGTCAGATCGGCGAGGGTGGCGATCGAATCGTAAGGGGGCAGCATCTGCCCCAGGCGAGCGAACCAGCTCGCTTTCTCGAGATGGAGATCGGCGGCCAGCAGCGCCCGGCGCGAGGGCCAGAACAAGGCCCCCTGCGGAAGCGCCATCAATTCGTGGCCACAGAACGAAAAGCGAACCATGCCGCAGCTATAACCGGGCGGCCGACAGGTTCAAGCGTTCAGCGCGCAGAGTTGGGGATAACCGACGAATCGAGAGCGGGGGGCGGAGCGGGGCGCGGGTCGACCAGGTCCGGAGTCGCGGTCGCGAAGAGCAGGGCGCCGACGAGGAAGCCTTCGGCGACGAGTACGAACGGGTTGGTGAGCTTCTTCAGGAGTTTCATTCGAAAGGCCTGCGCCTTCGCAGGTACACGTGGGATGACTCGGATGATCCTCCCCATCGGAGATGGGGAGGGGGACCAGGCGGAGCCTGGTGGAGGGGTAGTGGCGCAGGCTGCTGCAGTTACCCCTCCACCCCCCTGCGGGTGGTCCCCCTCCCCGCGCTCCGCACGGGGAGGATCAAGGTTACGCGACCTCGGGCTCCTTCTGGGGCGCCTTCTGGGCCTCGATCGTGTGCGATTGGCCGGTGCCGATGTCGATCTTGCGCGGCTTCATCGCGTCGGGGATCTCGCGGACCAGCTCGATCGCGAGCAGGCCGTCCTTCATGTCGGCGGCCTCGACCCGGACGAAGTCGGCGAGCTCGAAGCGGCGCTCGAAGGCGCGGGTGGCGATCCCCATGTGCAGGAAACTGCCGTCCTTGTTCCGGTTCTCCGACTTGCGGCCGATCACCACCAGCATGTTCTGCCGGGCGGTGATGTCGATGTCGGCGCTCGAGAAGCCGGCCACGGCGAGAGTGATCCGGTAGCGGTCGTCGCTCAGTTTCTCGATGTCGTAGGGCGGATAATTGTCGGACTGCTCGGCGCGCGCGCTTTCGAGGAAATCGAACAGGCGGTCGAAGCCGACGGTGGAACGGCGATAGGGGGTGAAATCGAAGCTTCTCATCTCAATGTCCTCCAGTTTGAGCAACATCGTGAGGAGCGGCGGCAAAGAGCGCATCGCCCCTCGCGGATTACAGGTACGGGCACCATGAACGGGTCGCCCGACGGCGGCGATTTAGGTGCGGATTTTTCGGGTTCAAGACCTCTCTTGCCTCCCTGTCGCGAAGCGACGGGGAGGGGGACCAGCGAAGCTGGTGGAGGGGTGACCTGGAGCAGACTGCGCTAGGTCACCCCTCCACCACCCTACGGGTGGTCCCCCTCCCCAGGCTTCGCCTGGGGAGGCAAAACATTCTCCTCCACCGCCGCCGCCAGGTCGGCGAGGGTGAAGGGCTTGCGGAGGACGGGAACGTCGCCGCCGAGGGCCGCTTCGAGCTGCTCGCTTTCGGCATAGCCCGTTACGAAGACGATCGGCAGCCCCGGATGGAGCTCGCGCGCGGCGCAGGCGACGTCGGCCCCGTTCATGCCGGGCATCGCATAGTCCATCAAGACGAGGTCCGGCCGCCATTTGCGGATGGCCCGAAGCCCCTCCGTCCCGGAAGCGGCCGAAACCACTGTGCAGCCGAGGCCCTCGAGCGATTCCGCGATGAAGGCGCGGACGTCGGCATCGTCGTCGACGACCAGCAGGCTCTTTCCGGCGGCGGCGGCCTCAGGCGACAGCGTCGAGCGGCCGGGCTCCTCGGCCTCGGGCTCCGTCGGAATGTCGGCGGCGGGGAGCAGGATGTGGACCGAGGTGCCCTTCCCTTCCTCGCTTTCGATGCGCAGGGTGCCGCCCGCCTGCTGGGCGATCCCGTAGACCTGGGCGAGGCCGAGGCCGGTGCCCTTGCCGAGCGGCTTGGTCGAATAGAAAGGCTCGGTCGCCCGGGCGAGGACGTCCGGCGGCATCCCGAGGCCGGTGTCGGCGACGGTGATGCGGACGAACTCGCCGGCGGCATGGTCGGGCGCCTCGTCCAGCCGGACCCGGTCGGTGCAGATGGTGAGCGTCCCCCCGTCGGGCATCGCGTCGCGGGCGTTGATGGCGAGGTTCAGGATCGCATTCTCGAGCTGGTTGGAGTCGCAGACGCCATGCCCGGCACCGGGATCGAGGCGGGTCTCGACCGTCACCGCGCCGCCGATCGTGTGGCGGAGAAGGCGCTGCATCGCCTCGATGACCGAGTTGACCGCAAGCGGGGCCATGGTGATGCGCTGGATCCGCGAGAAAGCGAGAAGCTGGCCGGTCAGCTTGGCGCCGCGCCGCGTCGATTCGAGCGCGGTCTCGGCGATCCGCTTCAGCCTCGCGTCCTCGACCCGGGAGGCGATCATCTCCAGCCCGCCCATGATCGGGGTGAGGAGATTGTTGAAATCGTGCGCGATTCCGCCGGTGAGCTGGCCCACCGCCTCCATCTTCTGCGCCTGGCGCAGCGCCTCCTCCGCCTTCAGCCGCTCGCCGACCTCGGACTGGAGCCGGTCGAGGGCCGCGCTGAGATCGGCGGTGCGCTCGGAAACCCGGCGCTCGAGAGTCTCGTTGACCTCGCGAAGCGCCGCTTCGGCCCGCTTCAGCTCGGTGATGTCGTGCGCGACCCCGATGAAGCCGCAATGCTCGCCTTGCGGACCCCAGCGCGGCTGCGAGACGGAGCGGATCCAGCGCCATTCGCCGCGGCTCCGGTAGCGGGCGACCAGCTCGAAGGTTTCGAGCGAGGTCTCGCCGGCCATCGATTCGGCGAGGACCCGCGGCGCATCCTCCGGGTGGATGACGGTGCGCCAGTCGAAATCGACCGCCTCCTCGTAGCTGATGCCGAGGAACTCGACATAGGCGCGGTTGACGAAGCTTCGCTTGCGGTCGAGCTTGGTCACCCACATCGGCACGGGCGCGGAGTCGGCGATGAGGCGGAAGCGCTCCTCGCTTTCCCTGAGTGCGGTCTCGGCGACGATCCGCTCGGTGACGTCGTAGCCGTCGGCGAAGATTCCGCTGACCCCGCCCTGTGCGTCGAAGATCGGCTGGAACACGAAATCCAGCAGCCGCTCCTCGCGCGGGCCGCCCCGCCGGCGCTGGAGCTTCACGGCGACCGATCGCCCGGAGAAGGGCTTGCCGCTTCGATAGACCCTGTCGAGCGCTTCGAAGAGGCCCTGGCCCTCGACCTCCGGAACGGCCTCGCGGACCGGCTTGCCGATGAGGTCCGTCCGTCCGACCAGGGTCTGGTATGACGCATTGGCCATCTCGAAGACATGGTCCGGGCCGCGCACCACCGCCATGAAGCCGGGCGCATTGTCGAACAGCTGGCGAAGGCGCTCGGTCTCGCCCAGGCGCTCGCGCTCCGCGAGGACCGTGGCGGTGGTTTCGGTGCAGATGCAGAACATTCCCGCGGCTTCGCCGTCGTCGTCGCGAATCGGGCTGTAGGAGAAGGTGAACCAGGTCTGCTCGGGATAGCCCTTGCGGGTCATGGTGAGGGGCAAATTTTCAAAATAGGTCGATTCGCCGCCCAGAGCGCGCTGGACCAGAGGTTCAATGTCCGACCAGATATCCGCCCAGACATCCTCGAAGGCGTGGCCGAGAGCGGCGGGATGCTTGCCACCGAGCACGTCCGCATAAGCGTCGTTGTAGATGAAGCGAAGCTCGGGGCCCCAAGCGAGGAACATCGGGAATTTCGAGGTCAGGAGGATGCCCGTGGCGGTCTTCAGCGCCTGTGGCCAGCGCTCCGGCACCCCGAGCGGCGAGGCGCCCCAGTCGAAGGCGCGCATCCGCCCGCCCATCTCGCCGCCTTCGGCGAGAAAGGAGAGGCTTTCGGGACAGCCCGAACCTCCGGACTCATTGGGCGCCATCGATACTCCACGCTCGCCCCCCGGCCCTCGCGGCTGCGAAACTAGCCTCGGGGCGCGGCTTGTGGAAGACCCCCGCCACGGTCTATTTCCGTTGGACGAGGAGACACGCCGATGTTCACCGACATGAGGAACGGCACCGCGGAGGACTGGTCGCATATCGCCGCCGAGCACGGCAAGCATATCAAGAGCGTCGCGGCGCAGCAGATCATGGACAGCCTCGCGAGGCTGGAGGCGATCGAGGTCGGCTTCGCGGCCAACCAGCTCACCCACTCGCTGATGGCCGGAACCCTCGCCCGCCGGTCCGGTGCAAGCGACGAGGAGGTCGTCGCGGCGCTCTGCCACGATCTCGGCAAGCTCTTTTCCATCCCCAACCACGGCCCGATCGCCGCCGAGATGCTCAAGCCCTACGTGCGCGAGGAGATCTATCACGCCATCTACTGGCACCAGGAATTCCAGGGCCGCTATTATTTCGAGCATCTCGGCAAGGACCCGGAGGGCCGCGAGCGGTTCAGGGGCGAGAGCTGGTACTCATTCGCCGAGAAGCTGGTCGACGACTGGGACGCGCCGGCTTTCGATCCGGGCTTCGAGGTGGATCCGCTGGAGAGCTTCGAGCCCGAGGTGACCCGGGTGTTCTCGAATCCGAAGGCGATGGTCTGAAATCCCGTCACCCCGGCGGAAGCCGGGGCCTCGGGGAGACCCAATGTGCCTTTCCGTCCTGAGGTCCCGGCTTTCGCCGGGATGACGGGAACTGGCGCCGCGGCCCGCGGTTAGGGGCCACCATGGCAATCCAACCCATAAGCTGGCCCGCATTCAAGGACTGGAAGGAAGTCCTCGTCCGCACCTGGAAGGAAGCGGGGGACGACAATGTCGGACTGCTCGCCGCCGGAGTCGCCTTCTACGGCTTCCTCGCCTTCGTTCCGCTGCTCGCCTCGGCGGTGCTCACCTATGGACTGGTCGCCGACCCCCAGACCGTGGCGGAGCATATCCGGACCCTGGCGAAGACCCTTCCCCGCGAGGCCGCCTCGATCATCGCCGACCAGCTCCAGGCCATCACCGGAAGCAAGAGCGGCGCCCACGGCGTCGGCCTGCTGCTTGCGATCGCGATCGCCCTCTACGGAGCGAGCAAGGGATCGGCGTCGGTCGTGACGGCGCTCAACATCGCCTATGAGGTGAAGGAGAGTCGCGGCTTCATCAAGCGGACCGCGCTCGCGCTGGCGATGACGGTGGGACTGGTGGTGGTGGTGCTGTTCGGAGCCTCCGCCATCTCCGCGCTCGCCTTCATCGAGCACTTCCTGCCCTTCTCCTCGCCGATCGTCCACACCGCGCTCCAGATCCTGCTCTGGGCCGTCGCCGCGGCGGTCGTGGCGCTCGGCCTCGCCCTCATCTACCGCTACGCGCCCAACCGTCCCGATGCGCCCTGGGCCTGGATCACCCCGGGCTCCGCCGCCGCGACACTGCTCTGGCTGGCCGCAAGCCTCGGCTTCGGCCTCTACGTCTCCAATTTCGGCAATTACAACGCGACCTACGGCTCGTTGGGCGGGGTCGTCGTCTTCCTCACCTGGCTGTATCTCAGCGCCTATATCGTCCTGATGGGCGGCGAGATGAACTCGGAGCTGGAGCGGCAGCAGGCGAAAGGCTCCGGGCTCCCCGCGCAGCCGGCCGCCGCCGCGGCGGAGAGCGAGGCGGGCGCGAAGTCGGAGCCGGCGGCGGCCGACCGGTCCGCGGCGGAGCGGGTCAGCTGGCCGCTCGCCGCTCTCGGATTCATCCTCTCCCGCCGCTCCGCCGGCGATGTCAGCCGGACTGCATCGCGGTGACGGCGTCCATATAAGCACGGCCGACCGGAAGGATCGTGCCGTCGGCGAGGGTGATCTGCTTGCCGCCCCCCGGACGCGGAGCCAGCGCCGCGACATAAGCGGCGTTGACCGAATAGCTTTTGTGGATTCGAACGAAGCGCTCAGACAGCGCCTGCTGAAGCCGTCCCAGGGTCATGGTGACGAGCAACGTGCGGCCGTCTTCCAGCCGGACTTCGCAATAATCGTCGGCGGCCCGCGCGAAGATTATCTGCGCTTCGGGCACCCGGTGGGTGCGGGCTCCGTCCTTCAGCCGAGCGATCCGGACGGCCGGATCGTCGGCGGCGCGCTTCAGCCGCTCCTCCAGCGCGGCGGCGCGCCGGGCCTCCGTCTCGCCGGAGCGGCGCGCCTGGCGCAGGACAAGCAGCTGCTCGCCGGCCAGGACGACCAGGATCGCGGCGAGAGCGACATAATAGGATTGATCGAGGAAGTCGGTGAGCTGCCAGCCGATGAGCGCGAAGACCAGCAGCGCGAAGGCCGCCGCCACCTTCGCGCCGGCGACTCCGCGCCTCGCCCCCGCGACCGAACAGGCGAGCAGGGCGACGATGCCCGCGACGATCACGGCGATCGCCTTCAAATCGTACCAGGGGATGAGGAGGAGGCCCGCCAGCGCGACGGCCGCCGTCAGCCCGGGCGCCGCGATCCGCCAGCGGGGGGCGAAACGGCGGGCCGAATAGGCCGCGATCAGAACCGCGGTGATCCCGGCGAGCAGGGCGACCGCCGCCACCCGGACCAAGTGCCACGGATAGGCATAAGAGATGAAGCTGCGCGCCGTTTCGGCCCCGAGCTGGAGGAGGATCGAGACTGCGATCAAGGCGAGCAACGCCGCGAGCCGGTCGCGCCGGTCCAGCAGGGCCGCGGCGCCGAAATAGATTGCGGCCGCGGCCAGCGCTCCGAGGGCAAGCAGCGCCGGCAGATAGCCGGTGAGGCCGGGAAGGTCCGCGGACTCGTAAGGGCCGACGTCGAAGACGTGGACGGGCCGGCGCACCGGAAGCCAGAGATGATGGGCGGAAAGCCGCGCGGTGACCCGGTTGACTCCGGGCCTGACCAGATCGGCCGGCACCGCGAAGGTGGCGATGAAGCGGCCCGGCCTCTCGCTCCGGGCGTCGCGGCCGGGGGTGCCGTTGCTTCCGATTGACACACCATTCCATTCTATCTCCGAGCTCGCCATCGCGATCACGAACACCATCAGCGGCCGGCGCAGCGGAAGCGCTTCGCGAGCTATTCGCACGTCGCGCTCAAGCACCGCGCCCTGCGGCCCTATCGGGAAATTCTGCAGGTCGACCTGGCGGCAGGATTCGTCCGGGGCGCAGGCGCGCAGGCCGCCCACCTCGATCCCGGGCCCCGTCGAGGCCGCCGCCGCGGTCGCGACCAGCAAGGCCAGCAGGAGGAGAAAGCGGGTCACGCCGGCACCATAAACCAAGGGCCGTCCCCCTGTCCCGTCGTTCACCGAAGCAGGGAGGCGATGGCCGAGCGGCGGTGGACCGGAGGCCGGGACCCATCCAGCCGGGGCCGGTCAGCCAAGGAAAAACCATGACCCTGCCTCACCTCATGCTCGGCGCGCTCGTCGCCCTCGGCGCCGTCCCGGCCGCCGCGGCGACGCCCCTGAAGATCGAGCCCACGACCTTCAAGCTCGCCGACGGCACCAACCTGCCGGTGGAACGCGGCGGCTTCTCGGTTCCCGAGGATCGCAACGACCGGCGCTCGCGGCGAATCGAGATCGGCTTCATCCGATTCAAATCGACCGCCGCCAGGCCCGGCCGTCCGATCGTCTACCTCGCAGGCGGGCCGGGGGGCTCCGGAGTGGGGGCGGCCCAAGGCGCGCGCCAGCCGGTATTCCTCGCGCTTCGGGCGGTCGCCGACGTAATCGCGCTCGACCAGCGCGGGGTCGGCCTTTCGAACCATATTCCTCCCTGTACCGCAGGCCGAAAGCTCGAGCCGGCCGAGCCTCTGACTGAGGCTTCCCTGAGCGCTTACTATCGCGAAACGCTGGACGGCTGCCTCGTCCAGTGGCGCTCGGCGGGAGTCGCCGTGAAGGGCTATACGACCGAGCAGAGCGCCGACGATATCGAGGCGCTGCGCCTCGCGCTCGGCGCTCAAAAGCTGGACTTGTGGGGCATCTCCTACGGCACCCACCTCGCCTTCGCGACGATGCGCCGCCATCCGCGCTCGATCGGCCGGGTCGCGCTCGCCTCGGCCGAGGGGATGGACCAGACGGTGAAGCTTCCCGCCCATGTCGATGCCACCTTCGAGCGGATCGAGCGCTTCGCGCCGGGGCTCAGGGCGCGGATGCGGCGCGTGCACGCGCGTTTCGACTCGGCGCCGCAGACGTTCACGCTCTCCAAGGGCGGTCCGAGCTTCAGCGCCGACAGCTTCCCGCTGAGGATGATGGCGGGGATCCTGCCGAAGAATCCCGACGGAATCGGGCAGCTCGCCGGCGCCTACCAGGCGCTGGAGGCGAGCCGGACCGAGGCTCTTGCACCGCTCATCTACGGCCATTTCTTCAAGAATCCGCTGACGATGAACGGAATGACCGAGCTGATGGACCTCTCCTCGGGGATCACCGGCTCCAGGCTCGCGCTCGTCCGCCGCCAGGCGGCTGCGTCCTTGGTCGGCACGGCGACCAACTTCCCGATGCCCCAGCTTCGCGGGTCGGTGCCGGGGCTCGACCTCGGCGACGGCTTCCGGCGGGAAATCGTCTCGGCCATCCCGGTGCTTCTGCTGAGCGGGGAACTCGACGTCCGGACCCCGCTCGAAGAACAGGCGGCGGCGACCGCCGGGCTCAAGCGGCTTCACCGGATCCTGGTCCGAAACGGCGGCCACGATTTGTTCGAAGCGCACCCGGATGTGCCGGGGATCCTGGTCGATTTCTTCTCCGGCCGGAAGGTGGCGGTGACCGAGCTTAAATTGCCGGAGCCCAAATAGCTCCCGTCATCCCGGCGACTAATCCAGCCGCATCGCCGTCGCGGCGAGGCTTTCCGCCTCGATCAGCAACTGGTCGTCGACCGTGCCCTGCGCCATCCGTTCGCGGCCGATGATGGTGAGGACAGGCACCGCCAGCGGCGAGACCCGGTCGAGCTCGACATGAAGCATCGTCTCCTGTGCCCGGTCGAGCAGGCGGGCGAGCCGGCCGACGTCGGTCATCTTCTCGCGGGCGTCCGCCCAGGCAGCCTTGAGAAGCAGGTGGTCGGGCTCGTAGCGTCTCAGCACGTCGTAGATGAGGTCTGTCGAGAAGGTGACCTGCTTGCCGGTCTTGCGCTTGCCCGGATGGGCGCGATCGACGAGGCCGCCGATCACCGCCACCTCGCGGAAGGCGCGCTTCAGGAGGTGCGAGCCTTCGACCCAGTCGACGAACTCCTTCTCGAGGATGTCGGCGGAGAAGAGCGCGGCGGGATCGGCGATCGGCTCCAGCCCGTAGCAGGCCAGCGCATAGTCGTTGGAGACGAAGCCCAGCGGCTTGAGGCCGGCGCTCTCCATCCGCCGGGTGATCAGCATTCCCAGCGACTGATGCGCGTTCCAGCCCTCGAAGCTGTAGGCGGCCATGTAGTGGATTTTCTCATGCGGAAAGGTTTCGACCAGCAGCTGATCGGGCGCCGGTATCGCCGAGCGATATTCCTGCACCCTCAGCCAGTCGCGCACGGCGTCGGGGAAGCGATCCCACTGGCTCCGGTCGTGGAGGAAGGCGCGCACCCGGTCGGCGAGATTGGTGCTGATCGCCATCCGGGCGCCCATGTACGTGGGAATGCGCGCCGATTTCGACGTGGCGTGGACGATGAGGTCGATCCCGTCGATCCGCTCGACCTCGAGCACCAGGCCGGAGAAGAAGAAGGTGTCGCCGGGGCTCAGCGTCTCGGCGAAATTGTCCTCGACCGTTCCGAGCAGCCGGCCGTTCTTGAAGCGCACATAATAAAGCGGCGTGTCGACGATGATCCCGGCGTTCATCCGGTGCTGCTGGATGAAGCGGGGGTGCGAGACCCGCCACAGTCCGTCCGGGCCCTTCGTGATCCGGCGGAAGCGGTCATAGGCCTTGAGCGAATAGCCTCCGCTCTCGATGAAGGAGAGGATAGCCCGGAAGGCTTCCTCCTTCAGCCCGGCATAAGGCGCGGCGGAACGGAGCTCGTTCAGCATCTCCTCCTCGCTGAACGGCGCCGCGCAGGCCAGCGCCATGATGTGCTGGGCGAGGACGTCGAGCGCGCCGGGGCGGAAATATTCGGAGTCGAGCGCCCCCTCGTCGATCGCGTCGAGAGCCGCGCGCGCTTCCAGATATTCAAACCGGTTGCCCGGGACGATGATCGCTTCCGAGGGCTCGTCGAGCCGGTGGTTGGCCCGCCCGATCCGCTGCATCAGGCGGGACGAGCCCTTCGGCGCGCCCATCTGGATGACGAGGTCGACGTCGCCCCAATCGACTCCGAGGTCGAGGCTGGCGGTGCAGACCAGGGCGCGCAGCCGCCCTTCGGCGACGGCGTTCTCGACCTTGCGCCGGGCCTCGAGCGCGAGCGAGCCGTGATGGATCCCGATCGGCAGATGCTGATCGTTGACGGCCCAGAGGTCCTGGAAAATGAGCTCGGCGAGGCTGCGCGTGTTGCAGAAGATGAGGGTCGTCTTGTGCCCCTCGATCTCGTGCATGACGCTCAATGCCGCCCAGCGGCCGCTGTGGCCCGCCCACGGTATCTTGTCCTCCTCCGGAAGCATGATCGACAGCTGCGCCGCCGAGCCGGGCTCGCCCTCGACCAGGTCGACCATCTCGGCGTCGCCATGGGGGGCGAGCCAGCCCTGAAAGGCCTCGGGGTCGGAAACGGTGGCCGATAACCCGACCCGACGGAGGCGCGGCGAGAGTCGCTGCAGGCGCGACAGCGACAATGACAGGAGGTCGCCGCGCTTGCCTGTGGCGAAGGCGTGGATCTCGTCGACCACGACGGTGCTGAGATTTTCGAACAGAAGCACGCTGTCCTCGTGGCTGAGCAGCAGGCTGAGCGATTCGGGGGTGGTGAGAAGGATCTGCGGCGGCCGGACGCGCTGGCGCGCCTTGCGGTCGGCGGGCGTGTCCCCGGTCCGGGTCTCGATCCGGATCGGCAGGCCCATCTCCTCGATCGGTGTGAGCAGGTTGCGCTGAACGTCGACGGCGAGCGCTTTCAGGGGCGAGATGTAGAGCGTGTGGAGGCCCTCGGTCGGCGCTTCGACGAGCTCGACGATGGAGGGGAGGAAGCCGGCCAGGGTCTTCCCGGCGCCGGTCGGGGCGACGAGCAGTGCGCTGCGCCCCGCCCGGGCGGCGGCGAGCATGTCGAGCTGGTGTCGGCGCGGGGCCCAGCCCTTGGCCTCGAACCAGGATTCGATGACGGAGGGGAAGTTCGTCATTCCGGACTTGATCCGGAATCCATGAACACCCCCGTCGGCAAATGTTCAACCGCGGTGCTCATGGATCCCGGCCTTCGCCGGGATGACGCCCTGGCCAAATAATGCCGACGCCTACGACGTGCGGTCTTCCCCGCTGCGCCTCTTCTCCTCTTCCTCGCGGTAGAGGTCGCGGGTGCCCTGCTCGGTGCGGTCGACATCGCGGTTGCGGGCCTTGCGGTTGCGGAGCAGGACCCAGAGCAGGACGGCCGCGAGCAGCAGCGGTCCGACGATGTTGATGATCCCCCAACTGCCTCCGCCTGCGTCCATTCCGTTCGCTCCTATTTTCCGTCCATCAGGGGGGCGCCGCGCTTGGCGATGCCCTTGCTCGCCGCCATATAGCTCCCGATGGCCCGTCTCGGTTCCTGGATCGAGCCTTTTCCGGAAGGCATCTACATAAAGCCGGCCGACGCCTGGGTCGATCCGAACGTCCCGAAGGCGCGCGTGCTCGTCACCCACGGCCATGCCGACCACGCCCGCGGCGGCCATGAGGAGGTGTTCGCCACCCCCGAGACCCTGGCGATCATGGAATGCCGCTACGGGCCCCAGCCGGGCGGGCGGGCGACGGCTTATGGCGAGGTAATCCGGCTCGGCGACGTCGAGGCGAGCTTCGTCCCCGCCGGACACGTGCTCGGCTCCGCCCAGATCGTGCTCGAATATAAGGGTGAGCGGGTCGTCGTCTCCGGGGACTATAAGCGCCGTCCGGACCCCACCTGCCCGCCCTTCGAGCTGGTGCCGTGCGACATCTTCATCACCGAGGCGACCTTCGGCCTTCCGGTCTTCCGCCATCCCGACACGCCGAGCGAGATCGACCGGCTGCTCGCCCGGCTTCACGAAAATCCGGAGCGCTGCGTGCTTGTCGGCGCCTATGCCCTCGGCAAGGCGCAGCGGCTGATGATGGAGCTGCGGGGCCGCGGCTATCGCGAGCCGATCTACATCCACGGCGCGCTCGAGCGCTTGTGCGAGCTCTACCGCGAATGGGGAGTCGATCTCGGGGACCTGCGTCCGGCGACCGGCGCTTCGAAGGACGAGCTCAGGGGCAGGATCGTGGTCGCGCCCCCCGGCTGCCTCAACGACCGCTGGTCGCGCCGCCTGCCCGATCCGATCACCGCCATGGCCTCGGGCTGGATGCGGGTCCGCCAGCGCGCCCGCCAGCGCAATGTCGAGCTTCCGCTGATCGTCTCGGACCATGCCGACTGGGACGAGCTGACCGCCACCATCCAGGAGATCCAGCCCCGCGAAGTCTGGATCACCCACGGGCGCGAGGACGCTCTGATGCACTGGTGCATGACCCGCCAGATCAAGGCGCGGGAGCTGAACCTCGTCGGGCGCGAGGACGAGGACGACTAGCGCCGGACTCATCCGCGCTTGCCGGGCCAATTCGGACGAGGCTAAGGTCGCGACGGGGGAGCTGGAAATGCAGACGATCCGACCGTTCCGCCGCTTGCGCGGAGCGGCAATCCATCTTGCCGCCTGCGCGTCGTTGCTGCTCGCCGCTTGCGGGCCGGCGGAAACCGCCGCCGCCGCCGCGCCCATCGCCTGGGACAGGACGCTGGCCGCCGAGCTGCTCCAACTCGAGCTGGAGAACGGCAATCCGCCCGAAAACGCCCGGGCGATGCTCGAGGCGGTGCTGGAGGATGCCTATGCCGCTTCAGGCGGCGACCGGCCGCCCCCAAGCACACAGAGCGAGTTCAGGGACTTTGCGCTCAAGGTTTCGACCGCGCTGGCGAAGCACAATTTCATCCAGCCCGTCGCCCAAGCCGAATGGGTGAATTCTCTGGGGCAGGCCTTCCGGCCGGTGAGCCCGACGGACCCCCGGGTCACGGCCTATCTCGCTCATGCCCAGAACGCCCAGCGCCGGCCGTTCGTGGACCCCGGCAAGCCCTTTTACTTCGTCGATTGCGACATGGCCGCGCTGCTCATCCTCAGCGTGGCGCAAATGGCCGGATTCGACCTGTCCCTGGTCCACGTGCCCTCCCACGAGTTCGTGCGCTGGCAGGGACCGGCGGGGAGCTCCGCCAATTGGGATTGGACCAACTGGGGCTCATTTGACGAGGACTATTACCGCAGGCGGTACGCCGTTTCCCAGGCTCAGGAACATCGGAAGGTGTTCCTGACCAGCCAGCGCATCGCGGCCGCCCGGGGCTATTTCATCGCCAGCATGTCGCGGAACGTGAAGGACCCCTTGCGGAAGCTGAACCTGCGCAGGAAGGCCGCCGCCCTCTCGGCCAACGATCCGGTTACCGCCAGCAACGTCGCCTGGTCCTTCGCCACCGCCAGGAACGGGGTGACTCCGGCCGAGCGCGTCGACGCCCTGCCTTACGCCCTCACCGGATGGGCCGCCGCTCCGGACAGCGCCGTCCATATGAACGCCGTCGCCTGCGCGCTCGCCGCGCGCCGCGAGCACGGCCTGGCCGTCGCCCTTCAGGAGCGGGCGATCGAAGAGGGGGCTGACAGCGATCTGGAGCGCTATCGCTCCGAACTCGTCCGGCTGAAGCGCAAGGAATTATGCTAGGGGTGGGAGGCAAAGAGCAGCGCTTCCGATGCCTTGTGCCGCCGCCCTGGCTTAGAGGCCCTTCGCGAGGCGCTTCTGAACCTTATCGAGGCAGCTGTCCACGAACGCCTTCGAATCCTTGGGGTTCATACGCTTCGCTTCGCTTTCATATCGGGCCCCCATGTCCAGTTCCGGCGTCCGACCGTCGATCCTCCCCAGGAAATACAGCATGGTCGCAAAGGCGAGTTGTTTGGCCTGTTCATGCTTGGTGTCCATCGCGGAGCCCATCGCGACCACGCAGCGGACGTCGACTGTCGTGTCGGCGTCTGGCGATGGCGCGGCGGCTGACAGCAGGATGAGGAAAAGGAGAGGTATAAGTTTGGCCATCGGATGTCCCCACGAGGTGATGGCCGGGAAGGGTGGCAGAGGCGACGGGTCCCGTCCATCGCCGGCATCAGGGGTTCGCATCCATAATGGAGAGAACCACGATCGCGGCGACCGCCAGGATACCCCACCTCACCCCGCGCTCGAGCTGGAAGCTGCCGGTTCGCGACAGGATCGCCGCGCTCGTCGGCATGATCAGGATGAAGAGGCCCAGGGTCAGCGCCGCGCCCGCCTTCCAGCCGAGCTCCAGCCCGCCCCAGATGGCGAGTGCGGCCCAGATCGCGCAGAAGAGCAGCGCCTCCGGGTAGAGCCTGGGCATCAGTGGGCGACCTGCTCGCCGCGTTCGAGGCCGGAGAGCGAGAGCTGCTCGTCGATCTGGGCGATGAGCCGGTCGAGCCCGGCTTCGTCCTTCGCCTCGGCGCGGGCGACGAGGACGTCCTGGGTGTTGGAGGCGCGCAGCAGCCACCATCCGTCCGGAGTGCTGACCCGGGCGCCGTCGGTGCGGTCCACGTCGGCGCCGCTCGAGGCGAGGCGGTCGAGCACCTCCTCGACGACCGGAAACTTGCGGCTCTCGTCGACCTGGAAGCGCATCTCGGGCGTGTTGATCATCGGCGGCATCGCGGAGCGCAGGTCGGTCAGCGACCCGCCCAGCTCGGAGACGGCCCGGATCAGCCGGATTGCGGCGTAGATGGCGTCGTCGAAGCCGTACCATTCGTGCTTGAAGAAGATGTGGCCGCTCATCTCGCCGGCGAGCGGGGCGCCGGTCTCCTTCATCTTCGACTTGATCAGGCTGTGTCCGGTCTTCCACATCAAGGGCGTTCCGCCCAGCTCGGCGACCCGGTCGAACAGGGCCTGGCTCGCCTTGACGTCGGCGATGATCGTCGCCCCGGGCACTTCGCGAAGCACCGGCTCGGCGAGGATCGAGAGCAATTGGTCGCCCCACACGACCCGGCCTTTCCCGTCGACCGCTCCGAGCCGGTCGGCATCCCCGTCGAAAGCGACCCCGAAATCGAGCCCCTTGTCGAGGACCAGCCGCTTCAGGTCCTCTAGGTTGCTCTCGACGGTGGGGTCGGGATGATGATTGGGGAAGCGGCCGTCGACCTCGGTGAACAGGGTATGATGCTCGCCCGGCAGCCTCTTCACCAGCCGCTCGACGACCGGGCCGGCGGCGCCGTTGCCGCAATCCCAGCCGATCCGGAACGGCTTGCCGTCGAAGCCCTGGAGGAGCCGCTCGACGTAGCGCTCCATGACGTCCTCGTCGCGCACGGAGCCCGAGCCTTCCTCCCAGTCCGCCGCGAGAGCCGCCCGGCCGAGCTCCTGGATCCGCTCGCCGAAGAAGGCGCCGTGCTTCAGCACCATCTTGAAGCCGTTGTAATTGCCCGGATTGTGGCTTCCGGTGATCATGATTCCGCCGTCGACCGGAAGCTCGGCCTCGGCATAATAAAGCATCGGAGTGGGACCCAGGCCGATCCGGACGACGTCGACTCCGCTCGCGGTCAGCCCCTCGACCAGCGCCGTCTCCAGGCCCGGCGAGCTTTGGCGCCCGTCGCGGCCGACGGCGACGACCGACCCGCCGTCGCGGCGGACCAGCGTGCCGATGGTCCGGCCGACGGCGGTCGCGTCGTCCTCGGCCAAAGTCTCCCCATAAATCCCCCGAATGTCATATTCGCGCAGGCACGTCGGGTGCAGACGATGGCTCATTCGGGACTCCGGCTGGGGATTGGATCAAGACGCGCGAGGCGGCTTGCGGTTCATTGTTTCGGCGAGCAGCGTGTCGCGGGCGGCGTTGACCCGGTGGGCGAGCTCGGCCGACCCTCCGGTGTCGGGATGGACGCGGGCGATCAGACGCCGGTGGGCGTCGCGAATCTCCTCGAGGGTCGCGCCCTCGCCCACGCCCAGGAGTCGCCGCGCGTCGGCCACCGGCATCGGCTTCGAGGACGGGCGGGAGCGGCGCCAGGCGGCCCAGAGCAAGGCGCCGCCCATCAGAACCGCCCCGGGGACCAGCCGCCCCTTGGTCATCAGGCTGAGGCCGAGCAGGAAGAGGGCGGCGGCGATCCCGTCCTCATAGGTGAAACCTTTCAGTCGGCCGGTGGCGAAGGCCCAGAGCAGGCCGGCCGCCGCGAGCAGGATGAGCACGCCCATGCGCGGTCAGCCGGCGAGCGCCGCCGCCTGCGGCGCCGCGGTCTCGCCCGCCTGGGGAAGGGCGAAGCCGGCGATCATCTCGCGCAATTCCTGGCGTGCGGCGATATGGGCGATCGCGACCTCGCCGAGATGCGGCAGGTCGAGCAGGGTCAGCCCCTTGGGGAAGAGCTCGCGGTAGATGACCCGCTCGCCCAGGCCGGGGATGACCCGGAAGCCGACCCGGCGCGAAAGCTCGCCCAGCGCCTCCCCGACCCGGCGCATGTTGCGCGCTTCGATATGCTGCATCCGGTTCCTGAGCACGACCCAGTCGACGCTCGCGCCGTGGGTCTTGGCGCGCTGGGTGCGGCTGTTCCAGACCAGCTCGGCGTAGAAGCTGGGGCGGCGGACCCGATAGGTCTCGGCGTCGACCTGGCCGATCAGGTCGAGGTCGACGAAGCTGTCGTTGATCGGAGTGACCAGGGTGTCGGCCCGGATCATCGCCGCCCTGGCGTGGGGATCGTCGCGGCCGGGGGTGTCGATGACGACGATCTCGACGTCGGCCGAGATTCGCTCCATCTGAGCCTCGATCGTCTCGCCCTTGTCCGGATCGAACGTCTCGTAGGCCGGCATGACGAGGTCGATTCCCAGCCGCTTCACCGTCTCGCCGCGGTTGTCGAGGTAACGGCCCAGGGTGCGCTGGCGGGTGTCGAGGTCGAGCGCGGCGACGCGCCGGCCGGCGGAGGCGAGCGCCACCGCGGCGTGCACGGCGGTGGTCGACTTGCCGGTGCCGCCTTTCTCATTGGCGAAAACGATGAAATGCGGCGACGCCATTAGCACCCCTGGTTTCTTGGCCTTGATTATGCCGGCCGGCCCCCGCAAGGGCGTCGCCCAAGCTGATATCGGAGGCGGGAACGGGGTGCAAACGGTCCGTGACATCGAAGTGCTGCGCGAGGCCGTAGCGGCCTTGCGGGCGGAAGGGGGAAGGATCGCCTTCGTCCCGACCATGGGCGCGCTCCACGCCGGCCACATGGCCCTGGTCGCGGAGGGGCGGCGGCGGGCGAGCCATGTCGTCGCCTCGATCTTCGTCAACCCGACCCAGTTCGCGGCCCATGAGGATCTTTCCACCTATCCGCGCCGCGAGGCGACCGACGCCAAGATGCTCGAGGACGAAGGCTGCGCAATCCTCTGGTCGCCCGATGTCGAGACCATGTACCCGCGAGGCTTCGAGACCGATGTCCGGGCCGGGAACCTTGGCGAGGGCCTCGACGGCGCCGCCCGTCCCGGCCATTTCGACGGGGTTGCGACGGTGGTGTCCCGCCTCCTCGATCAGGTCCGGCCCGACATCGCCCTGTTCGGCGAGAAGGATTATCAGCAGCTCGCCGTCATCCGGCAGATGGTTCGGGAAAGGCAATTCGGGGTCGAGATCATCGGAGTGCCGACCCAGCGCGACGCCGACGGCCTCGCCCTCTCCTCGCGCAACGCCTATCTCACCGAGGAGGAGCGCCAGGCGGCCCGGGCGCTGCCGCGGGCGCTCGGCGAGGCGGCGGCGGCGATCCAGCGCGGCGGCGATGTCGATTCGGCGCTGGCGACGGCGAAGGAGCGGCTTGCCAAGGCCGGCTTCGATCCGATCGACTATGTCGAGCTTCGCGACGCGGAGACGCTGGAGCCGGTGACTTCGCTGGAAAGGCCGGCGCGATTGCTGGTCGCAGCGAGGATCGGCCGGACCAGGCTGATCGACAACCTAGCGGTGGAGCCTTCTTAAATCCTCCCCTGCATTGCAGGGGAGGGGGACCGCCCGAAGGGTGGTGGAGGGGCCTTTCCCACTCCGAAGAACCCCTCCACCATGCTTCGCATGGTCCCCCTCCCCGAGAAATCTCGGGGAGGAATTTCAAGGTAACTCCGCCGTTAACCATTTCTTCGGGATCGCCTGCGCAAACCTGTCCCCCGACACGCGATAGACAACAAGGGGCATGTCAAATGGGGAACAGCCTGAAATCCGCGACTTTCCTGATCGAAAGCCGCCTCGCCGACGCCGCCATGGGCGATCCGGACGCACTTTACGAGCTGGGCGTCGCCTACTCGACCGGGACCCACGGCCTCGACGTCGACCTGGTCGAAGCCCATAAATGGTTCAACCTCGCAGCCTTGAACGGCAGCGAGCGGGGCCAGGAATGCCGGGCCGAGATCTCCGAGGAGATGACCGCGCGGGAGATCGCCGAAGCCCAGCGCCAGGCCCGGGCGTGGCTGTCGGATACGGGGATACGCCGCGCGGCCTGAAACCCCTTCCCGTCATCCCGGCGAAAGCCGGGACCTCGGGGAGACCCGCCGTGACTCTTCCGGCCTGGGGTCCCGGCTTTCGCCGGGATGACGGGCCACTCGCCGCCTACCTCGCCGGCGCCCCGTCCTTATACTTCTCGAACCAGGCCAGTATCGCCGCCGCCTTGGCCCCGGACTGCGACGGCCGCGCCGCGATGCCTCCGTGGCTTGCGCCCGGAACCTTCACCAGGGCCGTGGGCACCCCCCTCAGCTGAAGCGCCGTATAATATTGCTCGGCCTCGCTCACCGGGGTCCGGTAATCCTGGCTTCCCACCACGACCAAGGTCGGGGTCTTCACATTCCCCACCAGCGACAAGGGCGAACGCGCCCAGAAGGCCTGATGGTCCTCCCAGGGGAATTTGCCGAACCAGTAGCGCGAGAAGAAAGCGGGATTGTCGGCGGTGAGCGCGAAGCTCGCCCAGTCGATCACGGGCTTCTGGGTTGCGGCGGCCTTGAAGCGGTCGGTCTTGCCGACGATCCAGGCGGTGAGGACTCCGCCGCCCGAGCCGCCGGTGACGAAGAGCCGCTCCGGATCGGCGAATCCGCCAGCGATCGCGGCGTCCACCGAGGCCATCAGATCGTCATAGTCCCGGCCCGGATAGGCATGGTGGATGAAATTGGCGAACTCCTCCCCGTAGGAGGTCGAGCCGCGCGGGTTGACCGAAAGAACCGCATAGCCCGCCGCGGCATAGAGCTGGTTGTCGGTGGAGAAATGCGGGCCGTAGGCGGCGAAGGGGCCGCCGTGGATCTCGAGGATCAGCGGCACCCGCCGTCCCTCGGTCCAACCGGGCGGAAGGGTCAGCCAGGAGTCGATCCGGCGGTTGTCGAAGCTCGTCGCAATGATCGGGCGCACCTCGCCGAGCCTCTTGGGATCGAGCAGCTCGGAGTTGAGGCGGGTCAGCACGCGCCTGGCGCCGCCGCGGTAGAGGGCGACGTCGGGCGGGCGCTGGGCGCTTCCGCTCGGAGCGGCGACGGCGCCGTCGCGCGAGACGGTGAAGCCGCCGCCCGTATAGGGCCGGTCGAGGCTGGAACCGCTCAGCCCCTCGGCGACGGCTCGGATCGAGCCGTCGAGCCCGACCCGGGCGACCTTGCGGGAGCCGCGGTCGTCATAAGCGACGTAGATGGAGCGGCCGTCCGCGGCCCAGACCGGGGATTCGACGGTCCGGTCGAGCGAGCCGGTCAGGAGGCGGGAGTCGCCGCCGTTCCGGTCCATGACGTACAAGGCGCTGTTCTGGTAGCCCAGCCGTTTGTCGTCAAAGCCGGTATAGGCGATCAGGCGGCCGTCGGGAGAGACGGCCGGTTCGGAGTCCGGCCCGCGCCGATCGGTCAGGGCCCGGATCGATCCCCCGGCGATGTCGAGCGCATAGACCTCGCTCTCGACCGGCTCGCTTGCCCAATTGCGCGAGCGGTTGCTGCTGAAGACGATCGATCGTCCGTCGCGCGACCAGCTCAGCGGGCCGTTGTCGTGCACCGAGCCGAAGCTGAGCTGGCGAGGCGCTCCGCCGTCGGCCGCGACCAGGAAGATGTGGCTGAAGCCGGGCTTCAGATAGCCTTCCTCGTCGGTGCGGTACTGGATCTGCGAATGGACCTCGAGCGGCGGCGCCCATTGAGCGCCCTCGGGCTTGGCCGGAAGCGAGCCGAGCTTCACCCCCTCGCCGGGGACGAACATCGTGTAGGCGATCTGCCGCCCGTCCGGCGACCAGGCAAGGCTTGTCGGCGAATCAGGAAGGCCCGTGATCCGGACCGATTCGCCGCTCGCCAGCCAGCGGACGAACAATTGGGCCGTCCCGCCGTCGGCGGTCGAAATATAGGCGAGGCGATTGCCGTCCGGAGACCAGCGCGGCTGGCTGTGCGCGCCGGGGCCGGCGGCCAGCGGGGCCTGCTCGCCGCTGCGCGTGTCGATGAGCCAGATCGAGGGGCGCATCCTGTCGGTCATGATGTCCCCGGAGCGGCGGACATAGGCGATCTTCGAGCCGTCGGGGCTGATCTGGGGGTCGCTGGCCGCCTCGAGCGAGAAGAGGTCGCGGGCCTCGAACGTCCGCGACGGGCCCTCCTGGGCGACGGCCGGCGCCGACATCGACAGCAGGATTGCAAAGGCTTTGCGGATCATCTTGGCCCCTCTTCTTCGACTCGTCAGCACTATCCCTTGCGGAACGGAGTCATTTCGGCAAGCGCGCCGATCTCGTCCGCCACGGCTCGCCTTTCGGCGGCGAGAAAATCGGCGACGGCGCGGCGGAACCCCTCGTCCGGAATGAAGTGGGCCGACCAGGTCGGGACGGGCTCGTAGCCGCGGCTCAGCTTGTGGGGCCCCTGCGCTCCCGCTTCCACGCGGGAAAGGCCCCGAGCGATCGCCGCCTCGATCGCCTGATGGTAGCATAGCTCGAAATGGAGGTGCGGCACCTCCTCCGTCGAGCCCCAATAGCGGCCGTAGAGCGCGTCGGCGCCGATCAGGTTGAGAGCGCCGGCGATCGGCCGGCCGTCGCGCAGCGCGAAGAT